>NZ_CP016804.1:1042973-1390630 GCF_001886955.1 Halodesulfurarchaeum formicicum
ACTCGTCGCGGCGACAGTCGAAGATCTGGAGGCCTACCACGACGTGACCATTCAGGTTCGGGACCGGGCTGGGGTCGAACAGGATCCGGAGCCGATCCTGGAAGCGGCCGAGACGGGGCCCGCAGTCTTCCTGACCGCTGGCGATCCGACCGTCTCCACGACGCACGTCGACCTCCGACTGCGCGCCCACGATCGAGATATCGAAACCCGGATCGTCCACGCGCCAACGGCCCAGACCGCGGCCAGCGGGCTGACCGGACTCCAGAACTACCGCTTTGGCAAATCGACGACGATCCCGTTTCCGTGGGCCCACGGGGCCGATGGCGTGCCCGACTCGGTCATCGAAACCATCGAGGCAAATCGGGAACGAGGGCTGCACACACTCGCGTACCTGGACATCAAGGCTGAATCAGCGGAGTTGATGGACGGCGCGACGGCGGCCGAACTTCTGACCGAACACTGGAACGGTGACGTGCTGGGTGTCGTGGTGGGCCGTGCTGGCAGTCCCGAGCCGACAGTCAAAGCGGCTAGTCTCGAAGCGCTCTCGGAACTGTCATTCGGTCCACCACCACACATGTTGCTCATCCCCGGAGACTTACACCCGATCGAAGTCGACGCACTGGCAGCATTCGGCGACGCGCCGAAAGACCAACTCGAATAGTCAGCGGCTGGCGACGATTCGCAACACGTCCTCGTCGGCAAGGGTGTGATCGCGACCGACCTGCTGTTCGTCGTGTTTCGCACTCGGACCCGTCACGCGAGCGAATCGGAAACGATCGTCGAAGGTCCCGCCGAGTTTCGAGAGCAGATCGCCGACCGTCTCGCCGGCGCGAAGGATCACTGGATCCTCGTAATCTACCCCTCGCCCCGGTTTGTCCATGTAGACCCGGATGAGTTCGAGTTCCTCCCACAGGCGTTCGACCAGGGCCTCGAGACCCTTCTCCTTCTCCGCGCTGATGAACACCGCATCATCCGGATCCACACCCACATCACGAAGGTTCGCCCGCATGGTGTCGGCGTAGCTCGGATCGATGAGGTCGACCTTGTTTACGACGGTCAGGGAAGGCAGGTACACCCGGTTGTCCATGATCCCGTCGACGAGTTCGTCGAGGTCCGGATCCCCGCGGATGGTGATGATCGCGTTGACGAAGCCGTGTTCCCGGAGCACGCCCTTGATCGTCTCCTCATCGAGGGAGAGTTCTGCGGAAGCGTTGACGTCGATCCCGTCCTTGCCTTTCTTTCGGACCGTGATCGACGGCGGTTCGGTATCCAGGCGGATGTCGTTGTGATAGAGTTCCTCGTCCAGCCGTTCGTACTGTTCGATCTCGAAGGCCGAGAGGAGAAAAACGATCAAGTCGGCCGTTCGAATGACCGAGAGCACCTCCCGGCCGCCACCTCGCCCACCGGCCGCCCCCTCGATGAGGCCCGGAACGTCGAGCAACTGGATGTTCGCCCCCCGATAATCGAGCATGCCGGGGTTGACATCGAGGGTCGTGAAATCATAGGAACCGACCTCGCTGTCGGCGTTGGTAAGCGCGTTTATCAGCGTCGATTTCCCCACGCTGGGAAAGCCCACGAGTGCCACGGTGGCGTCCCCGGACTGTTCGACGCCGTACCCGCCGCCTCCACTGCCAGAGTCCTGCTGGGCTTCTAACTTCTCCCGTTTCTCCGCGAGTTTCGCCTTGAGACGGCCAATATGCGCTTCGGTGGACTTGTTGTACGGAGTCTCGGCGATCTCCGTCTCGAGTGCCTCGATCTCCTCCTCAAGTCCCATCATCTCCCGGTATTCGGCAGGTGCCGAAAAGCTTGTCCCATCCGAGTCGGGGCCGGCGGGTGCCCGGAAAAGACAAGGGTTAAACCCGATCATCGACTGGCTGGCAATATGGCTGATACGATCGAAATCCTCGTTTCTGGCGGCCAGGCTGATCCGGGCCCACCGCTAGGACCGGAACTGGGTCCGACCCCAGTCGACGTGCAGGCGGTCGTCCAGGAGATCAACGACGAGACTGCTGCATTCGACGGCACCGAGGTCCCGGTCACCATCGAGTACGAGGAGGACGGCTCCTTTACCATCGAGGTCGGGGTCCCCCCGACGGCGGCACTCATCAAGGACGAAGCGGGCTTCGAGACGGGCAGTGGTGATCCCGAGACGAACTTCGTCGCCGACCTCTCCATCGAACAGGTCAAGAAGATCGCCGAGCAGAAGGTCTCCGATCTGCTCTCCTACGAGGTCAAGGCCGCGGCAAAGGAAGTCGCCGGCACCTGTGTCTCGCTGGGCGTGACGATCGAGGGCGAGGACGCACGGACGTTCAAACAGCGTGTCGACGACGGCGAGTACGACGACGTTCTCGAAGCCTGAACGGGCGGGCGCTTCGACGGGTTTAAGTTGGCTTCGACACCTTTCTCCGAGCGAGACAGGCATCGCCTGTTTCACTGACCCGTAGGAGATCTGACCTGAGAGGGTCGTGGACTACGGAGGTGAAAAATGGCAGACTCTGCTATCGAAGAGGCCGTCAATCGCGCACTGGAGGAGGCACCTGAGCGGGCGTTCCGCGAAACGGTAGACCTCGCCGTCAATCTGCGTGACATCGACCTCAATGACCCATCGAATCGTATCGACGAAAGCGTCGTCCTCCCGGAGGGGACCGGCCAGGACACCTCGATCGTGGTGTTCGCGACCGGCGAAACGGCCATCCAGGCCGCGGACGTCGCCGATCAGGTACTCGACGACGACGATCTCGAGGACCTCGGCGACGACGACGATGCAGCAAAGGACCTCGCCGATGAAACTGACTTCTTCATCGCCGAGGCAGCGATGATGCAGGACATCGGTCGCTATCTCGGGACCGTCCTCGGTCCCCGGGGGAAGATGCCGACGCCCCTGCAGCCCGACGACGACGTCGTCGAAGTAGTGAACCGCATGAAAAACAGCATCCAGCTTCGCAGTGGCGACCGCCGCACCTTCCACACCCGCGTGGGCGCGGCGGACATGTCTGCGGAGGAGATCGCCGAGAATATCGACGTCATCCTCCGCCGACTGCACGCGGACCTGGAGAAAGGGCCGCTCAACGTGGACTCCGTGTACGTGAAGACCACGATGGGCCCCGCCGTCGAGGTGGCATAAATGACGGCTGAAGCCGAACACACGACCGAACACGTCCCCGAATGGAAACAACAGGAGGTCGAGGACCTCGTTTCGGTCATCGAATCCTACGACAGCGTCGGCGTCGTCGACGTACAAGGGATTCCGAGCCGACAGCTCCAGGAGATGCGGGCGGACCTGTACGGGTCGGCCACGCTCCGGATGAGCCGGAACACGCTCCTCGAACGAGCGCTGGAGCAGGTTGATGCGGGGCTCGAAGACCTCGTGCCGTTCCTTTCGGGCCACGTCGGCCTGATCGGAACGAACGACAACCCCTTCGCGCTCTACCGTCGACTCGAACAGTCCAAGACGGCCGCCCCGATCAGCGCTGGCGAGACTGCTCCGAACGACATCGTCATCGAGGAAGGCGACACGGGAATGGACCCCGGCCCCTTCGTCGGTGACCTGCAGAACGTCGGGGCCGCCGCTCGCATCGACGAGGGATCGATCAAGGTCCTCGAAGACAGCGTCGTGGCGGAAGCCGGCGATATCGTCAGCCAGGACCTGGCTGGCGTGCTCGGCGAACTCGGTATCGAGCCCAAGGAGGTCGGACTCGACCTCCGTGCCGTCTTCGCCGACGGCGTGCTCTTCGAGGCCGAGGAACTCGAGATCGACGTCGAGGCCTACCGGGCCGACTTCGAAGCCGCCGCAGCGGCCGGTCGGAACCTCGCGGTCAACGCCGCGATCCCGACCACGGAGTCGATGCCCGCGCTGCTGGCGAAAGCCGAGGGCGAGGCCAAGAGCCTCGGCCTGCAGGCTTCGATCGAGAGCCCGGCCCTGATGGACGACCTGGTTTCGACCGCGGACGCCCAGGTCAAGGCCCTGGCCGCACAGATCGAGGACGACGAGGCGCTCCCCGAGGAGCTCCGTGACCTCGAAGCCCCCGGTGGGGCCGAAACCACTGACACCGAAGAATCGATCGACGACCAACCAGAGGCAGACGCCGAACCGGAAGCCGCCGAAGACGACGATGACGACGAGGACGAAGACGCCGGTGGCGAGGGCCTCGGAGCGATGTTCGGATAACACCCATGGAATACGTATACGCCGCACTCATCCTGAACGAGACCGACGCAGAGATCAACGAAGACAACCTGACCGACGTGCTGGACGCCGCCGGCGTGGACGTGGAGGAGTCCCGCGTCAAGGCCCTGGTGGCCGCCCTCGAAGACGTCGACATCGAGGAGGCCGTCGAGCAGGCCGCAGCCGCCCCCGCAGCCCCCGCCGCGAGCGGTGGCTCGGAAGCCGAGGCCGAGGAGGCCGAGGAAGAGGAAGCTGAGGAAGAAGCCGAAGCTGAAGAAGAAGAAGAAGCCGAGGAAGAGGACGAAGAGGCCTCCGGCGAAGGTCTCGGCGACCTCTTCGGGTAAGCCGGTTCAGCGACCGATTTTTCTTTGGCGACCAACGGATCAGTCACAACGCCAGGACGTGTCCTGAGGAACGTCGGCGATCGATTCTCGCCGCCCGTCAAGGACCGGAAACTGCTCGTTTCGCCGGCGTTCGAGACATCCCAGCAACCGGGCCGCCCAGCGGAGTTTGTGAGCCTTTTCCGAAGACACGGTCGGGTCGTCGAAATCCCAGCCCGGGAACCGAAGGGTGTCGGCACCCAGGTGATCAGCGAGGAACGCCGCCCGATCGCCGTCCGTGAACCCGCCGAAGTTGTAGACGTTGTCGAGCGGCTCGACCTGTGTGGTCCCGAAGACCGATTCGCCGTCGAAGCGGGGGACATACTCTCGGACTGCCGGCACGTTGTCCCCATGGGCATGGGCGGCGACCGGAACGCCTGCCCGGCTCAACGAAATTGCGGTTTCCGGTGTCTTATCGAGATCCGTCACGACCAGATCAGGTCGAATCCCGGCGGCTTCCATCACAGCCGCGGCGCCCGAGGCGGCGACCGTCCGGTCGGCATCCCTGAGGACGTCGAGTTCGGATTCGAGCGTGTCGCTGCCCCCGGCGACGGCGACAGTTCGCCCACGGAAATCCAGGCGGTCGAACTCGAAGGGCTCGACGAGCTCCGAGAGCACGTCACGTGCCGCCCGATCCTCGGTGGGGTCATACCCGAAGTCGGCGACGATCCGCTCGTAGATCGGTTCCCAGGCGGCGTAGTCCATGGCCGTGGCTACGAGGTCAAAATATGTAGGAACCCTGGTTCGAGCCGGAGACCCCGACCGCGAGTACCCCTACCCAAGGGGTCCGGCCTCCAATCCCTCGGTTTACTCCCATCCGGTATAAGCTTTCTTGTTATTTACGACCCATCGCGGGGGAGTCAGGCGGTTGTCGGGCCGAATATTTTTTGAACGGGCGACCGTGGAGTACCCATGGCAATCGAGTTCGAACGCGAGGTGCAGACGGCCACCTTCTACAATCCGCTGGAGGATTTCGCGGAGACGGCAGTCGAGGTCGAGATTCGCGAGGACCCACTCACCGGTCGACAGACCCGGATCGTCCCGGATGCCTTCGTCGAACCGGAGGACGAGGTGGAACTCGACGAGTCGGTGACCGACGGGGAGGGCTGTTTCTTCTGTCCAGATATGGTCGGGGAGGCGACCCCGAAATATCCCGACTTCGTCGGGTTCGACCGGGGCTCAATCGGCGAGGCGACCTCCTTTCCCAACCTGAACCCCTATGGCAGTCACTCCAATGTCGTGGTTCTCACGGCCGACCATTACGTTCCGATCGACGAACTTGCCGCCGAACGCTTCGCCGATGGCCTCCAGGCGGCACTCGAATACGTCGAGGCCGTTTTCGAGAGCGAGGAAACAACTTCCGTGGCCTCGGTGAACATGAACTTCCTCCCGTCGGCCGGGTCGAGCATCGTCCATCCACACGTCCAGGCACTGGTCGACGACCGGGGGACAAACAGCCAGCAAGCCCGGATCGAGGGGGCTCGTGAGTATCAGGCCGGCGCTGAGACGGACTATTTCGGCGATTCAATCGGCGCGGCTCGGGACGGCGACCGCTATATCGGCTCGACCGGGGCCGTCGAATGGCTCGCCCCGTTTGCACCACGCCACCACCGTCACGTCCGTGGAATCGCCCCCGAAACCGGGCGTTTGGAGCCCGAATCGCCCGTCGTCGAATCCTTCGCACAGGGAATCGAGAACGTGTTGGCCCACTACGCGGACCAGGGACTGAACAGTTTCAATTTCGGGCTCCACGTCGTGGACGACGAGGCGGTGCGGCCACACCTGGACATCGTCGCCCGGTCGGTCTTCCAGGAGTACGCCTGGAGTGACGCCACCTTCTTCGAGACGATTCACGACGAGAGCGTGGTCGATGTGCCACCGGAGACAATCAGCGAACAGGTCCGCGAGTTCTTCTGACTGTGTCAGGGGCTTTTTGCCCACTCACGACGAGATACGGCCATGTCGGAGCAGACACCCGTCGTGGTGATCGTGGATGCCCAGACGCCGGGCAACGTGGGAACGATCGCCAGATCGATGAAGAACTTCGGGTTCAGCGAGTTGTTGCTCGTCGATCCGCCCGAACTTGATCCGGACGGCGAAGCATACGGGTTCGCGGGCCAGGCTCGTGAGGACGTGCTCCCAAACGCCCGTGAGACGACCTTCGAGGCGGTACTCGAAGCCTATCACACCGTCGGCTTCACGGCGGTCACGAACGAGGACGAAACCAGCCACGTCAGATTTCCCTTCAAAACACCGCGGGAGCTTGCAGAATCACTCGCTGAGCGGTCGGGGCCAACAGCACTCGTGTTCGGTCGGGAACCGACTGGACTGCACAACGAAGAGCTCGCCCAGCTAGACGAGATCTGTGCGATTCCAGCCAGCGAATCTTATCCGGTGTTGAACCTCGGGCAGGCAGCGACGATCGCCCTCTACGAACTCCGGAATGTGACACTCGGGGAGACACAGCTTCCGGACCGCACCGGCTCAGTCGCCGACCCCGCGGATGTCGAGCGATTTCACGAGCACGTCGCCCAATTCCTCGAATCGATCGAGTACGCTCCGGAAAAACGGGCCAAGACCCAGCGACTCGTCCGTCGGCTCCTCGGTCGGGCAAAGCCCACAGGCCAAGAACTGGTGACACTGCGTGGGGTTATGCGACAGGCGGTCACCCGAAATCGGGAGTGACTACTTCTTCCGTGTATCGGTGAAATCCGTCTTAGTGCGGAACGGCCGATGCTCCTCGAGCGTCGCGGCGATCTCCTGGATTGTCTCGACGGCGCGCCCGTATGGGGCGTCCAATATCCGGACGACCAGATCGCGGCGGATCGCGGTGAATCCGGCCATGACCAGGAGGAAGCCCACGACGGTCGTGAGCGTGATCATCTCACCCAGCAGAAGCCAGGCGACCAGGGCGGCGGCGATGGGTTCGAGATAGCTCACCAGGTTGAGCTGAGAGGGCCCGACTCGGTCGAGGAGGGTGAAGTACACCATGAACGCGATGATCCCCGAGAAGACGACCAAATAGCTCAGCGAGAGCAGCCCAGTCGTCGTGACCTCGACGCCAGCCCAGGACTCGCCTCGAAGAGAGCCAACTCCAAAGAGCATGCCCGACCCAATGAGCATCGCCCAGGCCTGGAGGCTCTTGAGCGGAAGGCCGGACCGAACGGTCCGTGAGAGAACCCCACCAGCGGCGAAACTCGCGGCGGCGAGGAGGACGAGACCGATCCCGAAGAGATGCCCCTGATCGAGGGAGGCTGGATTCGGCTGGGCGACGACCACCACGCCGGCGATGCCAAGAACGAAGCCGATGATTTCGTTCATCCGGGGGAGCCCGCGCTCCAGGGTCAGACTTGCAAACAGCACCGTCAGAACCGGAGACAGGCTGATGATGATCGAGGCGATTGCCCCGGAGACGATCTGCTCGCCAAGGTAGAGGAACGCGTGATTCGCGAAGATGAGAAACAGCGCGACCACGCCGATTGCGAGGTAATCGGTCCGCCGCTGTGGCATGATTTCAGGCGCGGACATGACCGCCCAGGCCATGAGTAGCCCGCCAGCCAACAGGTACCGAATGCCGGCGAAGTAAAGCGGCGGGAAGACGTGAAGCCCGATCTCGATCGCGACGAACGAACTGCCCCAGAGCAGGCCCAGCAGGACGAACAGCGACGCTGTCGCCCGCGGCCCGGAGAGGAGATCCAAATGTGTCATTAGTATCTACGAAATGGACGGGATGATTAAAGTCTTTCTACAAACTTTCGCGATTTTCCGGCCTCACCTGCGACTTTGAGAATATTTGTGATAGAAAACTTTGGACACAGTTCGCAAAATCGGTCACAGACCGAACGGACTACAACGGAACGCATTCGATGACTCCCCGTCAGGAGACGAACTGGTAAGTGGACGGGTCGTGTCTCACTACGCATGGACGAGCGCGACGTCGCGATTCTCAAGGCGATCTCGGATCTCGGAACGGGAAGCCCCGACCAGTTACACGAGGAGACCGGGATCCCAGTTTCGACGATCCACTACCGGTTGAACAACCTTCGGGAAGAGGGGATCATCACGAACGACCTCTATGACTTCGATCACGAGAAGTTGGGACTGGGAGTGACCATCATCGTCGAGGTCCTCGCCGAGTACGAGGGCTCGGCCGACGAGGTCGAAGACGCACTGTTCAACATCGAGGGGGTGACACAGGTCTTTTTCACCATGGGCGAGACTGATTTCATCGTGCTCGCTCGGCTCCCGGACTCGGACAGCGTCGAACGCTTGATCGCGGACTTCGAATCAATTCCAGAAGTCGATCGGACCAACTCGACCTTCGTCGTGTCGACCCTGCGAGACGAGAGTCGGGCCCCCGCGACCTACGATCTGGAAACACTGACCGACGCGCTTGTGGACTAATCCAGGGACACGCCGAGTTTTCGCTCGACGTACAGGAGACTCACCAATCCGAGAATGATCACAGTGTACGCCATCGCCGCGAGAAGGGCATCCTGGACGGTCGTGTATTCGGAGGTCCGGAAGATGATCACCTTTCGGACCATCGCGATCACGCCGGTGTAGATCACCAGCCGGACGATCTGCCGGGTATCGGTCTGTCGGACATAGGCCACGACGGTCTGGTAAACCTCAACGATTATGAGCAAGAGCAGGCCCGTCTCGATGAAACCGATGACCACCAGGGGGTCGGTGATGGCTCCCGTGGGGACCGTCATCGCGATCTGGAGGGCCAGATCGACCACGCCGATGCCGAAGAGGAGCGCAAAGAGCCCGGCGGCGGCGAGTTCGACGGCCTGGACGAACTGACTGATGTGCCTGGAGATCTGACCCGCCATCTCTCCAGTCTCCGGGTTCCCGGATCCCTCGCCGGCTCCCTGTGACATTTGTCACCACGATAAACGGGTCCCCATGCCCTAAATCTGCGGGTCGTGGGTTACAGTTTGGCCTGGATCTCCTCGCGAAGCACCGAGGAGACGACTTCGCCGTCGGCTTTACCCCGAAGCGCGCCCATCGCCTCGCCCATCAGCGCCGAGAAGGCCTCCATACCCTCGTCCTCGACCTGGGATGCGTTCCGCTCGACGACCTCCCGCACTGCTTCGCGAACCGCCGCCTCGTCGACGGCGCCGAGGCCGGCTTCCTCGATCGCTGTCGCCGCAGAGAGTTCGGGTTGCTCCGCGAGAACCGTCAATACCTCACCGACTCCCTCTTTCGCCAGGTCGCCAGCATCCACCTGTTCGAGCACGTCGAGAAAGTGTTCGTCGGTCAGATTCTCGACTGGGACGTCGTCCCGACGGAGTTCGGTACTCGTCGATTCGACCGTCGTCGCGGCGAGGGCGGGGTCCACGCCCTGTTCGACCGCCTGCTCGAACGTCGTGAACCGCCGGCCGAAGGCCACCTGTTCGGCGAGTCCGGGATCGAGGTCGTAGGCCTCGACGTATCGGTCGACCTTCTCATCGAGGAGTTCGGGAGTCTCAACGGCCGCCGGATCGATATCGACCGGCGGCACGTCCGTCTCGGGATACATGCGTGCAGCCCCTGGAAGCGGGCGGAGATACGAGGTCGTTCCGTCCTCGTTCGCGTCCCGGGTCTCTTCGGGGACCCCCTCGATCGCGACTGCGGCTCGATCGGCTGCAGCCTCGATCGCGAGCTCAGCGGTTTCCGTGTCGGCCGCGACGATCGCGACGGCGTCTTCCTCGCCAGCGTCGACCGCGTCTCTGAGTGCCACGACTTCTTCCTCGGTTACGCCGTAGGCCGGGAGTTCGTCCGTGTGGAAGATCCCACCCGCGCCGTGGCGTTTGGCGTGATCCGAGAGTTCGGTTCCCAATCGTCGGTCGGGCTGGATCTCACGCCCCACGAGCCCGTCGAATCCGAAGAGCGGAACCGCTTTGACGGCTCCGCCGGCGTCGAGTGCGCCACGAATGACGCCGGAGTCGGTGTCCGCAAAGACATCACTGACAGCCTGAACGTCACCGACAGCGGCGTTGCGGTCCTGCAGTTCCTCGCTGATCTCCAGGAGTTCGGCCTGTCGGCGGACCTCCCCGCGGACGATGTTCTCGATCCCCTCTAGATCCTGGACGCCCTTGACCTCGACCCGGGCACCCTCCTCGATCGAGACGTTCACGTCCTGTCGAATCGTCCCCAGGCCACGCTTGACGCTGCCGGTGGAGCGCAGAATCATGCCGAGTCGACCCGCCGCCTCGCGGGCCTGTTTGGGGCTAGTGATGTCGGGTTCCGTCCCGATCTCTACGAGTGGAACCCCGAGCCGATCGAGAGAGAACACGACCCCCGAATCGGTCTCCTCGACCCGTCGGGCCGACTCCTCTTCGAGCATCAGGTCCTCGATGCCGACTGGGCCCGCCTCGGTCTGGATCTCCCCGTCGGTCGCGATCAGCGATGTTCGCTGGAAGCCGGAGGTGTTCGAGCCGTCGATGACGACCTTTCGCATGACGTGGGCCTGATCGACGGGCGTCATCGAGAGCAGTTGGGCGATCTCCAGGCTGAGCTCCAGCGCCTCGTCGTCCATGGGGTGTGGAGGTTCGTCGTCCTCCTCGACCAGACAGGTCGAGTCGTATCCCAGGTACTCGAACTCCCGTTCGACCTGGCTCTCCTCCAGGGCGGCCTCGTCGACCTCGCCGAGTTCGCTCGGCGTCGGGTGCAAATACCGCGTGAACGACCGGACCGACTCCGCAGCCTCCCGTTGGGTCGTCGGACAGTTACAGAACAGCTTCGTCTCGGTATCGAGTTGCTGATGGATCTCCAGTCCCGCGACGAGGCCCAGCTCCTCGTAATCGAACTCGGTCATTGTGGACTGGTCCGTGTGGGAGGGTTAAAACCGTTCAGTCTCTCGGCTCGGGTGGCTCCTTCAGGACCCCAACTGCGGTCAGAAGCTTCTCGGTGACAGCCGACCGCACCGCATCGGCTGTGGCCGTGCGAACGTCGATGACACTGGCCTCCTGGGAGGCAAAGCCACCGGAACTGGCGGTGTCGATCACGACCGTGCCAAGCCCCCACCGCCGCTGGAAGAGCGTCCGGCGGTCGATCACGGTCTGGACGCGGTCGCCGGGCACCACGTGGGTCCGCCGTCGCCAGAATCCGGTCCGTGTGATCACGTATCCGTCGACGATGTCCCAGCCTCGATGGGCCCATTTCTTCCGGGCCGCGATCGGGACCGCCGCGTAGAGCGCCACGAGGCCATACCACGGGACCGGTCCCACGAGCCAGCTCCCCAGGAAGCCAGCCCCCAATAGCGCCGTGACGACGATAGCGTACCGGACGGTGTACCGCCGACGGGCCTCCGGGGCCGGCCGGGCAAATTCCACCTCGCCGAAGTCCTCGACGTCGCGTGCAAGTTCGAGGAGCCGGTCCCGTTTTGCGAGCGGGACGGCTGATTCGGCCCCGGACTCCGATCCCGGACCGTAGCCAGCCGTCTCGATCGTGAGCGACGCGTAGCCGAAGTGCCGCATGAGCACGTTCTCCTCGATCACGATCGTCTGGATCTTGCCCGCGGGGATCGAGCCGTCGTACCGCTGGAGGAGGCCCCGTTCGTACCGGAGTTCGTCGCCGACGCGCGTGAGCGTGAACCCGTAGTAGCCGACGAATCGACTGAATCCGCCGAGGATCCAGACGGCCAGCCCTGCAAGCACGAGTCCAAACAGACCGAGGACGAAGACGACTGCAGCCGCCCGGCCGGCGAGATACTCGGTTGCAAATGGGGCCACAGTTGGCACGAGGACAAAGACGATCGAGAACAGTCGCGGATCGAGGGAGAGGAGACTGTAGAGCACCAGATCCTCGTCCGAGAGCTCGAAGAGGCGTTCGTGGGACTCCCCAGACGTGTCTTCGGTGTCCGTGTGAATGGAATCGGACTCGTCGAGACTGCGCTTTCGGGTTCTGATCCCTTCCTGGAGTCGAGTTGCCTCGGCCCGGGAGACGAAATTGAGAGCTGCTTCCGTCGAACTGCCGCCCGCGGTCTCGATGCCGACGGCCCCGATACCCAGGGCCCGCTGGAAGATCGACCGGGTGATGTCCACGTTCTGAATGCGACCCAGGGGGATGTCCCGTTCACGCCTGAAGAGCACGCCCGAATGAATGTACAGGGAATCGTCGGTCAGTTCGTAGGCGAAAAACCGGTACCGCAGTATCTCGTATGCGAGCGCCCCAATGACGAACAGCACGGCCAACACCATCCCGAGGGAAGGCATCCAGAACGGGAGCAGCCCTGCTGCACGCAACGGTTCCTGAACCATCGAACCGAGGACCGATCCGGCAATCGCCAGCCCGAGCGCTCGGCTCGCGCCACGAACCGGAACGGTCAGGGGGTGGAGCTTAGACGCCATCGTCTGCTTCGTGTTCGCCGGCGAGTGCCCGAAGCCGTTCCTGGAGTGACTCCGCCCGATCCGGTTTGAGTCCCGGAATCCTCACGTCCGCACCCCTGGAGCCCGCCGTGTAGACGACGACTCGGCTCAGGCCGAGTGCCCGCTCGAAGGGGTTTCGCTGGGTGTCGACGTGCTGGACCCGCACGTACGGGACGACCGTCCGAACGCGGGTGAACACGCCGCGATGCAGGAAGAGCGCATCGTCCTGCAGTTCGTAGCGCCAGAGCCGAAATCTGAGATGGGCATGGCCGAGAAGGAGGACCGCGAAGAGGAGGAAGGCACCGATCGCCGCCGTCGGGAATCGCCACTCGAACCAGAAGGTCACTCCGGCGAGAACACCTGCCAGTACCGTAGCGAGAAGCACCGCGACGACTCCCCACAAGATCTGCACGCGGGGCGTGAGACGTTCCATAGGCGAACTGGGAATCCCACCCCCTTGAAAGACCGGGTGGGCCTAGTCGGTCAGAATCCCCGGTTCGGTCATCGCCTCGGGATCGATGACCTCGTCGGCTTCCGCCTCGGTCAGGTAGCCCCGCTCAACAGCGACCTCGCGGACGGTCTTTCCCTCTTCGAGGGCCGCTTTGGCGACTTCTGCGGCGGCGTCGTAACCGATGGCTGGATTCAGCGCCGTGGTCAGCGCCAGGCTCCGTTCGACCTGTTCGGCACAGGACTCCTCGTTCGCTTCGAGGTTGGCCACAAACCGCGTCGCGAACGTCTCCGCGCCGTTCGCGAGCAGCCGAGCGGACTGCAGGAAGTCGGTGGCGATCACCGGCTTGTAGAGGTTCAAATCGAGCTGACCGCCCGCTCCGCCTTTCGAGATGGTGGCGTCGTTGCCCACGATCCGGGCGTGAATTTGATTGACCGACTCGGCGACGACCGGGTTGATCTTCCCGGGCATAATTGAGGATCCGGGCTGGTTCTCGGGTTGTTCGATCTCACCGAGACCGTTCCGGGGGCCCGAAGCTAACAACCGCAGGTCGTGGGCGATCTTGTCGAGCGATCCCGAGACGGTTCGAAGCGCACCGTGGACGGATGCCATCGCGTCGTGAGCGGCCTGGGCCTCGAAGTGGTTGTCCGCTTCGCTGAACTCCGTTCCGGTCAGTTCGCTGATCTCCGCGGCAGCCAGCTCCGCGAACTCCGGATGCGTGTTGAGCCCGGTGCCGACGGCGGTCCCACCCAGGGCAAGCTCCCGGAGTTCGGCTTTGCTCGTTTCGATCCGCGCTATCCCCTTCTCGATCTGGGCCCGATAGCCGCCGAACTCCTGGCCCAGCCGAACTGGGGTCGCGTCCTGCAGGTGAGTCCGGCCGGTCTTGACGACCCCGTCGAAGGCCGCTTCCTTCTCGGCGAGTGCATCCCGAAGCGTGCGGAGGGCGGGTTCCACGTCGTCCTCGATGGCTTCGAGAGCTGCAACGTGCATGGCCGTGGGAATCACGTCGTTCGAGGACTGCCCGAAGTTCACGTGATCGTTCGGGTGGACCGCCTTGCTTCCAACCGACTCGCCCATAATCTCGGCGGCCCGGTTCGCGATCACCTCGTTTGCATTCATGTTCGTCGAGGTCCCGGAGCCGGTCTGGAACACGTCGACCGGGAAGTGCTCGTCGAGATCTCCCTCGATGACCTCCGTGGCCGCCGCCTGGATCGCTTCGGCGATCTCCTCGGGAATCATCCCAAGCTGGGCATTCGCCGCCGCTGCGGCTTGCTTCACGATGCCCAGGGCCCTGATGAACCGCCGGTCCATTTGCTCGTCGCTGATCGGGAAATTCTGGATCGCGCGCTGGGTCTGGGCCCCCCAGTAGGCGTCGGCCGGAACGCTGATCTCGCCGAGGCTGTCCACTTCGATTCGTTCGTCGTCTCCCGCGGTCATGGAGGCGATTCGTGTCCGACCCCGTAAAACATCCCCTTTCTTACGTAAACTGGTCGAGTCCGGTCTGGGCGACCGAATCCTCGATCCGCTCGAACCCACGGGCGACCTCCTCGGGTGGAATCTCCCAGGTCTCGGTGACGTAGGTCCTGGCGGCGTCGATATCCGGATCGATCGAGAGGTCGAGGTCGTACTCGGTCGTCACGTCCGGGTCGAGGAACAGGTCCCGGATCTGATCGGCATACTCGATGTATTCGTCCTCGGCCTCAAGCACGCCCCAGAGATCGCCGTGTTCCTTGACCGCACTGAGGGCCGTCTTCGGGCCGTACCCCCGAAGACCCTCGTTGAAGTCTGTCCCACAGAGAATACCGATATCGACCAGTTGGGACCACGTGATGTCGTGTTCCGCGAGGGTCGCTTCGAAGTCCATGAGCTCCGGGTCGTCACTGGTGGTGAGCTTACGGAGCGTATAGGGGGCCCCCAGGAGGAGCGTGTCGTAGTCCTCGCTCCCGGCGTAGTCCACGTCGGGATCGTTTCGAGCCATCGCGGCGGCCTGGGCTTCGCCCTCGGCCGGGGCCTCGACGATCGGGATGTCGAGATGCTCGAGGAGGTCGCGTGTCGTCCGGTGGATCACGTCGGTCAGCCGCTGGGTTCGTGACTCCAGTCTCGCGGCTTTGATTTGCTCGCCGGCCTCCCTGGCCGCCTCCATTCGCTTTTCGGCTTCTTCGCGTTTCTCGCGTCGACGTGTCACCTCCTCGGTCTTGAGCTCAGTGACGCCGCCGTCGAAGACGAAGACCGGCGTCAGATCGTGTTCGAAGAACTTCGGCAGTCCCTGGACGACCCCGATGAGGTTGGCGACTTCCTCGCCCGCACCCGTCGTGTAGACCGAATCACGGGTGAACTTCACCGTGGTCGTGAGATAGCGGTAGAGCCAGTTGTGCGCGTCGACGGCCACTACGTCTCCGTCCAGGTCCTCGTAGCCCACCTCCGAGAGCACCGCCAGCTGTCTGAGATCTGCGAGCCCCATCGAGCGTTCCTTCGGCCGAGGGGGCCTAAGGGATACCGTTCACCGGTTCGGGTAGGTGAGTTTCCTGTAGCCACCGGTCGAGGAGTTGCGCCTGCCCTTCAGGGAGGTCGCGATCTGCAAAGCGCTCCAAGCCGGCCCGGTACCGTTCTTCGCTCCGGTCGGCGGGCCAGGTAAGCACCAGTTCCGCGAGTCCGGTCTCTCGACCTGTGAAGCCGAACCCGGCCCGATAGAGCGCGCGATACGCGATCGGATTGTTGACGGCGATCGCAATGCGTTCATACCCGCGTTCTCGCAACGTTTCGCGGAGATTCCGGACCAGTCGAGGACCGAGTCCCTCGCCACGTCGGTCCGACCGGACCGTGAGATACCGGATCCACGCCTGGTCGTCGTCCTCCCGGTCGCCGTTGAACGCCGCTGCCGCCAGGACCGATCCCGCTTCGCGAAGCACGGCTTTTCCGGTGTTGGTCATCTCGAATTTCCCGGCATAGGCGAAGGTCTGCCAGTCCAGCGTGAGCGAGGGGCCATCAGGCGGGACCCCCAGGACCGCGTACTCCATACCTCGCCGTTAGCGTGGCAGGCTTAAGGAACCCGCCCCTGGGTCGACCGTGCACGACGTCCCGATATTCGACCGGTTCGCCCCTGTCTACGACCTGTTCCTGCCGGGGACCGATGCCGCACCGCTCGCCGCGGGGTTGGAACTCGCCGAGCGACCGGTCAAGCGGGTGGTCGATCTGGGCGGCGGGACGGGGCGGGCCGGTCGGGCCGTCAGCCCGGAGACGATTATCTTCGACGCCAGTCGGCCCATGCTCGAACAGGCCCGGAAAAACGGATTCGAGACAATCCGTGGTGATGCTCGGTCCATCCCACTCCCGGCTGAGAGCATCGATGCCATGGTTTCTGTCGACGCCCTCCACCACCTGCCGTCGATCGATGGGGTCCTGGCAGAGGTACACCGGATCTTGCGGCCCGGTGGCGTCTTCGTCCTTAGAGATTTCGATCCAACGACAATCCGGGGCCGCGGATTGGCACTGGGCGAGCGACTGGTTGGGTTCGAGTCGACGTTCCTGTCCGCCTCGTCGATTTCGGCTGCTCTCGAAGCCGCGGGCTTCACGGTCCAAACGCTGGAAACCGGCTTCGTCTACACGGTCGTCGGCCGAGTGAAATCGGTCTAGAGATACGGGGCCAGACCCAGTGCCTCGACGATCGGAACGCCCCCAGCCAGTGCGCCAATCAGGTACCCCGCAATCGCGCCGCCGTTGAGCAGGGGCAGCCCAGCGTGGGGTCGCCCCTTCACGACCATCGCGAGCAGCCCGAGCAGTCCGAGCAGCGTACCAGTCATTGCCCCGAGGGCGGCCACTTCGAGCCCGAATAGGAGCGGGGTTTCGAGAAATACCGTCCCGCTGACGACCAGGATCGTCGGAATGACCACGTCCCCGAGGCCGATGAAGAAGGCGTCCCGCTCCAACGGATCAGCCGACTCTTCCGTTTCGGGGTCCGTCTCGGCTTTCATCTCCGCGACCATCTCCCGAAACGAAAACGTTCGCGTAGTCGGAAGGACGATCAGCACGGGCACCCGGAGTTCCATCACACCCGTTGCCAGAGTCAGCATGTGTTCGGTGCCGTACACGCTGATGGCGTCGTAAATCGCCAGCACTGTAAGCAAGAGGAGGACAGGCAGGATATCCAGACTGATACCGAACAGCGCGGCAGCGCCCATTCCCATGACCAGTCCCGAGGCGTCGATGACCCACCATTCCGGGTAAACTGCGAGGCCGATGATAATTGCGGCCGCTCCGATGATCGCCCCCAGATGGAACAGCCCGGGTAGGTCGACAATGGGCGGAAGCACGACCGAGAACACGTACGCCGAGATTAACCCGCTCGTGAGGACGACAAAGGCCCGCAGGAGCGCCGTCAAATCGTACTTCAGGAGCGCTAACATCCCGACCGTCGCCACGAGGAGGACTCCGACGTAGAAGGCCGCATTTGCCGGGTCACTCGGGTCTTCGACGGCCTGGAATCCGGCTGCCGCAAACGGCCCCTGGAGAAACAGCGCCCCGAGCTGCACGGCGAGAAAGAACCCAACGGCACCGAGGATCACAATCGCGATCCGGCCACGAGAATGCATGGAGTGAGTTACCCCGGTCCGGGCCTTGGCCCTTGTGTTTTGTCAGTCCGATCGCCAGTAGAGCGGTTGCTGGAGCAAGCTCGCGGGCCTGACCGAATCAGATGGTGTCACCGCCAGATATGGAGCCGCTACCGGGCCAAACACGTCGACCACGCGACCGACCGTTTCGAGCGTTTCGTCGAGGGCCATGGTCCCGATCTGCGGGGGCTCGTCGGTCGCCGATTCGAGGACCAGCAGACTGCCGGTGACCCGGGTGACGGTTCCGAGTCGCTGCATCAGTCCCTGAGTGCCTGCACGTAGGCGGCGACGGCCTGCAGGAGGTCACTCTTCCCGGCGTCGTCGGCGTTTGCCACGGCCACTCGGCCCGTCCGGTCCCGGGATTGACGGGGATAGGCGAGGTCCGGTTCGATCGTCGCGTCGTACCCGACCTGCTTGACCGCCTCGGCGATCTCCTCGGGTGTTGGGTCTGCCACGGCCATCGCCTTCGGAACGCGTCGGCCCTCGCTGCGGGAGAGCTCCGCGTCGAAGTAGGCCGGCCAGATGATGTTCTCGACCATTTGGGGGGAGCTACCCCGCCCAGCGGGTAAACGTTGACGGACAACTGGCGTCCGAGAGCGTGGTGACTAAGGCGACCGGTCCCAACCTGGAAGATATGCGTCGCCCCGTGGGTGTCTCGGTACTTGTCCTTTTGCTCGTCGGGTCCCTAGTCGTCGCCCCAGTTGGCGCAAGCACGACCGCGGCAGGAACGGACCAGGCGACTCAGCCAGCACTCACCGCCTCGGAGGACGAAATCGTCCGGACGTTCACCTTCTCGCTCACGCCCGAGGAGCCGGGTGTCGTCGACGTCCGCATGCAATTTGCGGTCCCGGACCAGGTATTCGAACTCGAAACGTCCGTGCCGGAGCGGGCGACCGTAACCGACACGAACGGATTCAGCGCGGACGGCACGGGCAATTACACCTGGGACGGCGAGACGACAAGCCCCTCCATCTCGCTGGCACTCGAGGCGAACCAAACTGGGCAGTATCACTACAAACCCAGCCGCGCGGAACCCGATACGGAGCGCGGCTTGATGTTCGTGGACACGGGTGACTGGGCGTTAGTTTCGGTCCCCGGCACGAGCGTCTGGTGGCGGTATCGGGGGACCACCAGGCCCAGTTTCGAGACCCGAACCGAGGTCGCCGGTTCTGGGATGGCCGGTGACCGGATGGTCTATCTCGGCCCGCACTCGACGACGACCCGGGATATCGGCGATCAGACCGTCTCGCTGGTGGTTCCGGACGCTGCGACCCTGGAGTCAGATCCCGAATCCATCCTCGATACGATCGAAGCCGGCGAGCGGGCACTGCCACCCAGTCCGGTCGAACGGAGCCTCCTCATCGCCGCACCGACGAGCGTCGAGTGGGGTCCCTACGGTTTGGCTCAGCAGACGGACGCCTGGGTACGGGCCGATCAGTCGATTTCGGACCCGAACAACGTCTGGGTCCACGAGTTCGTCCACCTTCGCCAGGATTTCGAAACGACGACTGACACGCGATGGATCCGGGAGGCGATGCCCGAGTACTACGCCGCCGCCCTGACACTGGATCAGGGACGGATCGACTTCGAGACGTTCGCCGAACACCTCGAACGAGGGACGAACGCTCGATACGACGAGACGGTTCTCTCCCAGCCGGATACCTGGGGATCGCTGGCCAATTACGTCAAGGGCGCACTCGTCTACGGGACGATTGATTATCGGATTCGGGCCACCTCGGATCGGACCCGGTCTGCCCGCCACCTCTTCGCAGCGATGAACGCCCACGATGGGCCGATCGATCAGGCGTATCTGGACGCCGAACTCGCTGAACTCGGTGGGAAGTCGGTAGCAGCGGAACTCGACCGGTTCATAACGACCACGCGGACACCGTCCATGTGGTCCGCACAGGACCACGAGACTGCGTTTGGGGCTTCCCCACCCGTGTTCGTGACCAACGTGAACGGCCCGATCGAGATTACCGGCCCCTACCGGAACACGTCGGTCACCGGATCGATACCCACGCTCGTTCCCGGTGAACGGATCACGATTCCGGTCACGATCACCAACGACGGTGGAACGACGGGAGCCTACGCAGTCCCGTTAACTGTGGACGGCGTTCCAGTCGCCAACGCAACTGGCACACTCGACAGTGGTGAGAACGCGAATCAGCGACTCTCGTACACTGTCGAACAGCCTGGCAGGATCCAGCTTGCGGTGGGGACACGGAGCTGGACCGCCGAAGTCGCCGAACCGGAAACCCCGGAGGTGATGGATTTGTGGGCGACACCTGCGACGATTCGACCGGGCGAGTCAGTAACGCTCACCCTCTCCATTGCGAATCCAGGTGAGCGGCCCGCGACAGGGACAGTGACGCCACGGCTCGATGGCACCGCCTTGGAGCCGATAGACCTCGACCTGGCTGTGAACGAGACGGCAGAACGGACCCAGCAGATAACCCTAGATGGTACTGGCGAGCACACGGTGACTGCTGGGGATCGATCCATTACGATCAACGTCGTCGAACCGACCGAAACACGGCACACGACCCCGACACAGACACCAGGATTCACGGCTGCAGCGGGGGTAATTGCTGCCCTCTTCGCCGGCTTGATCGCCGGCCAGCGGGACTGGTAAGGGTCGGCCAGTACCAAAACGTATATATTGTACCACAATTCTACCTTCCGGTGAACCATGTCCGGATCTCAGCGAATGGGTGGAGGACAGCCGGTCTTCATCCTCAACGAAGACGCAGAGCGAACACAGGGCAAAGACGCCCGTACGACGAACATCACAGCGGGCAAGGCTATCGCCGAATCGGTCCGGACCACCCTCGGACCGAAGGGGATGGACAAGATGCTCGTCAGCGACTCGGGTGACGTCGTCATCACGAACGACGGGGCGACGATCCTCGACGAGATGGACATCGAGCACCCGGCCGCCCAGATGCTCGTCGAGGTCGCCGAGTCCCAGGAGGAGGCTGTCGGCGATGGGACGACCAGCGCCGCAATCCTCGCCGGCCAACTGCTCTCCGAGGCCGAGGACTTCATCGAAGACGAGATTCACCCGACGACGATCGTCGAGGGCTTCTCCCAGGCTCGTGACATCGCTCTCGATGCCCTGGACGAGGAGGTACTCGACGTCGATCTCGACGACGAGTTGCTGACCAAGGTCGCCCGCTCCTCGATGACTGGGAAGGGGACTGGCGGCATCACGGCCGAAGCACTGGCCGAGAGCATCGTCCATGCCGTCCGCCAGGTCGAGTCCGAAGGAATCGTCCACGACGAGAATATTCAGATCGTGACCCAGGCCGGGGAGTCCTCCAGCGCGACCGAGGTCGTCGATGGTGTGGTCATCGACGAGGAGCCCCTTCGCGAGGACATGCCCCGGCTCGTTGAGGACGCCACCGTGGCCGTTGTCGACACCGATCTGGACACCCGCGAAGCCGAGGCCGACGTTGAGTACAACGTCCAGAGTGCCTCGCAACTCGACACGGCCATCGAGGCCGAACAGCAGGAACTCCGACAGTACGCCGACGCCCTGGCCGATGCGGGCGTCGACGTGGCCTTCGTCACGGGCGATGTCGCAGATATGACTGCCGGCTTCCTCGCGAACGCCGGTATTCTCGCCTTCGACTCGCTCAGCTCCGACGACGCCGACGCGATTACGCGGACGACAGGGGCGAGTCGACTCGCAACCGTCGAGGACATCGAGGCGGCTGATCTCGGGTCCGCCGAGAGTCTCTCCGTCGAGCGGTTCGGCGACGACGAGCTCCTCTTTGTCTCCGGCGGTGCCGAAGCCGAAGCCGTGACACTGTTCGTTCGCGCGGGAACGGCCCACGTGCTGGACGAACTCGAACGCGCCGTCAACGACGGCGTCGACGCCGTGCTGGCTGCCGCCGAATCCGGCGGCGTCGTACCCGGCGCGGGCTGCACCGAGGTTCGAATCGCCAACGCCGTTCGGTCGGCCGCAGCAAGCATCGAGGGCCGCGAACAGCTCGCCGTCGAAGCCTTCGCCGACGCGCTCGACTCGATCCCACGAACGATCGCCGAGAACACTGGCATGGACCCGATCGACGCCCTCGTCGAGGTCCGGGCCGCAAACGAGAGCGGCCGCGGCGGCATTCTGGCCGAATCCGAACGCGGGACCGTCGAGGATCCCGTCGAACACGGCGTCCTCGATCCCGTGGCAGTCAAGCGTGAAGTGTTGAGTTCGGCAACCGAGGCCGCGACGATGATCGTCCGTATCGACGACGTCATCTCTGCTGAGTAATCCCCCCGGCGGGTTTGGGGAGTAGCGTTTTTCGGTGGCCAACCCGTTTGTTTCGATATGAGCAAGCGGTCCGCCCAGCACTTGAACCATTCCCAGGGGGCCTGGGCCGTCGAATACGCCCGTCGGGTCGTCGAAGACGCTGTTCGCGAGGATCGCACGCCCGAGCGAGCGGAGGCAGTGGACCCGGTATTCGAGGTGAATCGCGGTGCGTTCGTCACACTTGAGAAAGCAGGAGATCTCCGGGGGTGTATTGGCAGACCGTCAGCCAGTCAACCGGCGATCGAGGCCATTCACGCGGCGGCAATCGGCGCCGCGACCGACGATCCGCGGTTCCCTCCCGTCGTGGAGTCGGAACTGGCCCCCCTCACGGTCGAAGTGAGCGTGCTGACGCCGCCCGAGCCCATCGAATCTCCCGACCCCTCGGCTATCGAAGTCGGCCAGGACGGCCTGATCGTGGGGCGGAACGGAAACCGTGGGCTGCTTCTGCCCCAGGTCGCCGTCGACCAGGGCTGGGACGCAAGGACCTTCCTGGCACAGACCTGCCGCAAGGCGGGATTGCCCACCGATTGCTGGCAGGACACGCCAACCGAGGTCGAACGGTTCAGTGCCCAGGTATTCCAGGAGCGTGAACCCAGAGGTGAGATCGAAGCCGTCGGAATCTCCGCGGGGGACTAGATTGCATGTCAAGGGTCAGATCGCCCGCCGTCGCCGGGCAGTTCTACGCCGGCACTGCGGCTGGCTTGCGTGAACAGATCGAGTCGGCTTTCAAACATTCGGTCGGACCGGGCGCCGTTCCAGATGTCACCGACCGCGAAGCCTCGCTCGCGGGGCTGGTTTCGCCCCACGCAGGGTACCCATATTCGGGCCCCATCGCAGCCCACGGGTTCTCCAGGCTGGCGGCGTCTGGACGCCCGGACGTGGTCGTGCTGATCGGGCCGAACCACAGTGCCGCCGGCGCACCGCTCGCTATCAGCGGCGCTTCAGCCTGGGAGACGCCGCTCGGGACGGTTCCCGTCAACGATTCGCTCCGGGACAAACTGGCCGATTTCCCCGACCTCACAATTGACGAAGCGACCCACGCAGGCGAACACTCTCTGGAAGTGCAGGTGCCGTTCCTCCAGTATCTCTACGACGACTCGGTTCCGATCCTTCCGATCGTCATGTCCCGGCAGAACGAGGAGACGATCGAGCAACTGAGAACGGCAGTCACGAACGGGCTAGGGACCGAGACGAATGCGGTCCTCCTCGCCTCGACGGATCTCACACATTACGAACCCGCTGTAGTCGCCCGCGACCGGGATGAGCCTGTCCTCGATGCTATCCGCAGCCTCGATTCGGACTCTATCGTGCAGGCTGCTCGATCCGGGCACACGATGTGTGGCTGGGGCCCGACGGCGTCGGTCCTTCAGGCGAGCGCAGACTTGGGCGCGGAAACGGGAACTGTTCTGCAGTACGCCACGAGTGGGGACACAGCAGGAGACACGGACTCAGTCGTCGGCTACGTTTCAGGGGCACTCAGATGAATTGTCCGTCCGAGACCGGGTCCTTTATGCCGAGGTGACTGCGCCCAGCGAGTATGCGCCTGACACGTCGGACAGTACTTCGCAGTGGCTCGGCAGTGGGACTGGGCGCGATCGCCGGGTGTGTGAGCCCACCAGTTCCAGAATCGGCGGATTCGCTTCCAACACCGTCTCTCGGGCCGGACGAAGCTCCTGTTGTCGTCCAGTCCTTCGAGGATTTCACCTGTGGATACTGCAAACAGTTCGCCCTGGAGATTCGGCCCCGGATCGAGCGTGAATACATCGAGCCCGGGCAGGTTCGGTTCGAGCGGTACGATTACCCATTTCTGGACGAGGAGTGGTCCTGGAAAGCAGCGAGTGCGGCCCGAGCAGTCCAGGCCGAGCACGGTTCGGCGATGTTTTTCGAGTACGCCGACCGGCTCTACAAAACCGACGTGGGCTTCTCTGTCGAGTTGTTCGGGACGCTGGCCGAGACTGTGGGGGCCGACCCGGAGGCGGTCAAAAAAGCGGCTCGGGAAGAGCAGTACCGCTCACGGGTAGAAGTTGACAAGAAACTCGGCGACGAGCGAGACGTCACCAAGACGCCAACGATATTCGTGAACGGCGAGCGGCCGGAATCTCCCCGATACCGACACCTCGCGCCTGCTATCGACCGCCTGCTCTAGGTGGATTCAAGGGCTTGCCATTCGCCGTGTCAGTATGGCCGATCACTGGGGACCAGCGTCCGACCCACCAGCGACGATCGAGGCGCTCCGCGAATCGATTCCTGCCCTCGCGGATCACACCTATCTCAACTGGGGAGCGAGCGGCCCCAGCCCACGAACTGTCGTCGAAGCCACCGAATCCGCCCTGGAGTATCACGAGTACGATGCCGTCGATGACGGTATGTACACCGTCGCCGACGAAATTTTCGACGTGACGCGAGACCGAATCGCGAACTTCGTCGGAGCCGATCCAACGGCGGTCGCACTGACCCAGAGCACGACGGCGGGAATCAACCGGATCGCCTCGGCCATCGATTTCGACCCCGGTGCGGTCGTCGTCACGACGGATCTGGAACACGCCGCCGGTCGGCTCCCCTGGACGCGGCTCGCGGAACGGGCCAATCTCGAAATTCGAGTGATCGAGACCGAAAACGGTCGGATCGACCAATCGGCGGCCGCAGACGCCCTCGAGGATGCCGAGCTGTTCTGTTTCAGCGCGATCGACTGGCTGTACGGTCGCGTCCATCCCGTTCCGGAGTTGACCGACCTGGCCCACGAACAGGACGCGGTTGCCCTGGTTGATGCCGTCCAGGTGCCCGGCCAGTACCCGATCGACGTGTCGGCCTGGGGGGCCGACATCGTCGCTGGGGCGGGTCATAAGTGGCTTCTGGGCCCCTGGGGAGCCGGGTTCCTCTATGTCTCGGCGGCTGTCGTCGACGATCTGGAGCCGACCCAGATCGGGTATCGAAGCGTGGCGTCGTCCTCGGGCGGGACATACCAGTTCCATCCCGACGCCACACGATTCGAACTCGGAACGATGAGTCCCGCCCCCTTTGCCGGTCTCCGCCGGGCGATCGAGACAATCGAGAAGATCGGCCCGGAAACGATTCACGACCGGATCCGCGAGCACCGCGAACGGTTCGTGGCGGGCATCGACCCGGCCCGGCTCCGAAGTCCCGAAGATGGCCGTTCCGGGCTGGTGACGGTTCGTGACCCGGAGCCGGAACGAACCGTCGAACGGCTGGCAGCGGATTCGATTACCCTCCGGGCCGTCCCGTTGTCAGAGTCCATTCGGATCTCGTTCCATGCCGTCAACAGCACGCGAGACGTCGATCGTGTGCTTGCGGCCCTGAACTCACGCTGACGCCCCACACCGAACCAACGACGGTTCCCATTAGTGGTATTGTGCGCCCATTACATAACCCTAAAGTAGTCCCGTCGGATACGTCCGAGTACCATGAGCGAGTCATCGGACAAACTCGAGTCGATACGCGAACAGAAACGTGCGGAGATCAAATCGGAAATGGGTGAAAACACCGACCATACGGGTGCCACTGGGGACTCTCCCGACGAGCCGATCCACATCCGTTCGCCGGATCACTTCAGTGAGGTACTCGAGTCTCACGACGTCGTGCTCACGGACTTCCACGCGGAATGGTGTGGACCGTGCAAGATGCTGGCTCCGATCGTCGAAGAACTCGCAGCCGAAACTGACGCCACGATGGCAAAAGTCGACGTCGACGAACTACAGTCACTCGCCCAGCAACATCGCGTACAGGGCGTGCCAACGATGATCCTCTTCGCCGACGGCGAGGTCGCCGAACGAATCGTCGGCGTCCGGGAGAAAAGTGACATTCGCCGGCTGCTCGAACGGGAAGGCGCGGCCTGAAAACCAGGTAGTTACGTCACGGGTGGGGGTGAAGCGGTGTCGTCCGATCCCTCTCCGTACTTCTCGCGGAACCGTCCGATGAGATAGCCGATCTGGGCGTACCAGTCGTTCAGTTTGGCCTGCATCTCGTCAGCGATTTCCTCGGGATCAGTAATCCGGTAGACGTGATAGTACCCGCCGCGGTCGTAGTTTACCTGTTCTTTCTGAACCAGTCCGAACTGCAGCAGGCGCTGGACGGACCGATAGACGGTCGATCGCTCACGGTCGACTGTATCGGCCAGTTCGTCGACGGTGAGCGGGTCATCGGCACTGGAGAGGACATGGAAACAGCGCCGATCCAGTTCGTTCAGATCGTAGAGACACTCGAGGAGGGTTTCACACTCGAGGTCCCGCTCCAGATGACGATTCAGCGCCTCAACCATTCAACTGAATGTTCTCGTCGAGGGGTGAAAAGTCTTGCTCGGTACATCCAATATTACACACAGGGTCAGTGCTCGATCGCTCCCGAGAGAACCTTCCCAGCCGTAAGGACGGGGTCCCAGGTCGGCCCGAACGGCGGCGCGTATGAAAGATCGAGTGACTCCAGTTCCTCGACGGTCATGCCCGCGTGCAGGGCAGTCGCGACGGTGTCGATACGCTTTGGAACTCCTTCCTCCCCCACCATACTCGCGCCGAGAACACGCCCCGTCGAACGATCCGCTGTAAGCGTCACGTCGATCGGGGACCCGCCGGGGTAATATCCGGCCCGGGACCGTGTGGTGATCGTCCGGGAGACCAAGTCGAACCCGGCTTCCGCCGCTCGCGTCTCGTCTAACAGCCCTGTCCGGGCTGCCTGCAGGTCGAAAGCTTTGACCGACGCCGTTCCAGCAATGTCCCCGACGGGTGTTGGATCGCCCGCTACCGTCTGGCCCACGGCTCGGCCAGCCCGATTTGCCGTCAGGGCGAGTGGAACATGTGTCGGTTCGCCCGTCACCGTGTGTGTCATCTCCGCACAATCACCGGCTGCGTAGACGTCCGCCGTCGAGGTGCGCCCGTACTCGTCGGTTGCAATGGCTCCACGCTCGCCGATTTCGATCCCGGCCGAGTCGGCCAGCGCGGTATTGGGGGCCACACCAGCACCAACCAGAACCATATCTACCGGTACTGTGCTGTCCGGTGTCTGGACCGCCGTGACAGATTCCGCCCCTTTAAATCCCTCGACGGTCGTATCGAGGTGAACCGAGACGGTTTGCTCCCGGAGGTGTTCAGCCACTCGCTTCCCCACAGTTTCACCAAACGGGGCCAGGACGTGTGGCAACATCTCGAAGAGGTGGACATCGAGGCCGTGGGCGTGGAAGGCCTCTGCCATCTCGATGCCGACGTACCCCCCACCGACGATCCCGACCCGATCGATGCTGTCGTCGGAATCGAGTCGGTTTTTGATCGCTTCTCCGTGCTCCATGTCATGCAACGTATAGACTCCGGCCAGATCGATCCCATCGATTGGGGGGACGATCGCACTGGCTCCGGTCGCGATCAGTAACTCGCCATAGGGCTGCTCGATGACGCCGTCCGGCCCATCGACGATTACGACCTGGTTCTCGGGCTCGATCGCGGTTACCTCGTGGTTGGTTCGCAGGTCGATGTTTCGCTCCTCCCGGAATTCCGTGGGGGTCACCGAGACCAACTCGTCGAGTGAATCGATCTCGCCCTTGACGTAATAGGGGAGCCCACAGGCGCCATACGAGACCCACTCGCCACGTTCGAAGACGACGATCTCCCGGTCTGGGGCCTCCCGTCTCGCCTTGCTGGCGGCACTCATTCCGGCAGCGTCCCCACCGACGACGACGAATGGATCAGTCATGAACGAGCGAAAGCCCAGCGCGAAAATAAGCATTGTGACGGGTTGGCAACTTGGCGGCAAAATTTTGGTTTTGCGCCCGATAGCCCGATGAGATGAAGACTGCCCCGTTTCGCGAATACACAGATGAGTACGAGGCCTGGTTCGAGACCTTCGAAGCGGCCTACCAGTCCGAGGTGGCTGCCCTCGAGGCGCTCTGGGAGCCCAGTGCCCGGTCCCTGGAGGTCGGGGTTGGGACTGGTCAATTTGCGGCCCCGCTAGCTGTATCGTACGGTATCGAGCCAGCTCCCGAGATGCTCGAACACGCCATCGATCGGGGGATCGCCTGTCTGCGTGGCGTTGGCGAACAGCTCCCGATTGCCAGTGATAGCATGCGGTCAGTACTCATGGTGACGACCGTGTGTTTCTTCGAGGACCTCCCCGCCGCGTTGGCGGAGGCAAAACGGGTGCTCACCGACGGTGGACAGTTGCTCCTCGGATTCATCGACCGGGAAAGCAAGGTCGGCAAGCAATATCAGGCGATCAAAGACGAGAGTCCGTTCTACCGCAACGCGACCTTTTACACCACCGACGAACTCTTATCGGCACTCCAGACCGCCGGCTTCGATCACTTCGAGACTCGACAGACGATCTTCGACCTGCCGGATCAACTGGACGGGCCTGATCCCGTTCGTGAAGGAACTGGCGAGGGCTCCTTCGTCGCGCTCAGCGCCAGAGCTTGATTAGGCCTGATTGAGGTCCCGATGGAGCGTCGATTTGAGATCCAGCACGGGAGATCCGTCGATCATGTCGACCCCACGAACCCCGATTTCGGTTCCTGATACCTCGGTCACCGTACAGGGCGTAATGACGATGGGGTTGGGGCGGGCGGGAGATCGGGAGTTGAACACCCCTCGGCCCGGAACCTTGTCGAGTTCGAGCAGCGATCGATCCGCCTCGTCGGCGAACCACACGACAACGATTTCGTCCCCGGCCTCGATTCCCTGCAGCGCCTGTTCGTACGCCGGATCGATCTCGATAGTCCCCTCGATCTCGTCTTTCAATCCCTGGCTCGGCGCCTCCCGTGAGGTTTCGATCGGCGTGTGAACGGTGCCGATCGGCTCGATATCGAACATGGCTTTATCTCGGTGGCCTGTCAAACAGTTCTTGTGGTCCGGCTGTGAGTCCGATAGCCGTGACAGACGAAAATAATCTGCTAGATCCCAAAACTTGCATTGCGATTAGCAAAGTTTTTCATTGTTCACCTGCAAGAATGGATTGCAATGGCAGAAGACACCGAATCCGACACGCCACGGCTTTCCCTGATCGGGGACCGATTCCCCGACATGACGGTCGAAACGACCCACGGGACCAAGCGACTTCCCGATGACTACGAGGACGAGTGGTTCGTCCTGTTCAGTCACCCAGGGGACTTTACCCCAGTCTGCACGACCGAGTTCGCCGCGTTCGAACAGCGCCGCGAGGAGTTCGAGGACCTCAACGCGAATCTCATCGGTCTCTCGGTCGATCGGATCCACTCTCATATCAAGTGGACCGACTGGATCGAGGAGGAGCTCGACATCGACATCGGCTTCCCGATCATCGCGGACGAGACCGGGACGGTCGGCACCGAACTGGGTATGATTCATCCCGGCGACGGGACCAGCACGGTTCGGGCCGTGTTCCTCGTCGACCCCGAGGGAGTCATCCGTCAGATCCTCTACTACCCCAAGGAAATCGGCCGCAACATCGACGAGATCATCCGCTCGCTCGAAGCACTGCAGTTCAGCGACGCCGAAGGCGTCGCTACGCCCGCCGACTGGCCCGAGAACGACCTCTTCGGTGACAAGGTCCTTCTGCCGCCGCCCGGAACTGACGAGGACGCTGCGGCCCGCCTGGAGGAAGCAGCCGAGAAGGGGTACGACGCGAAAGACTGGTGGTTCACCCTTCGCGACCGATAGGCCATAGCACCCTAACGTACCCCGCCGTTTTGGCACCCCTGACACCCTCCTGTTTTGCGGTACCCCGCTGACATTCCCGTTTCCCCGAGCCAAACCTTGAGGATCGAGGCCTGCGAGGGGGCCGTATGACCGACTCGGGACCCACACTGTTCTGGCATCGTCGCGATCTCCGCACAGTCGACAATCGTGGCCTGGACGCTGCGAGTGAACACGGACAGGTGATTCCTGTCGCTGTCGTCGATCCTGCAGTGAAAGCGTATGCGGGCTCCGCCCGCAGTGGGTTCTATTACGCATCACTCGCGTCGTTACAGCAAACCTATCGCGCGCTCGGGACTGATCTGGAAATCCGTCAGGGAGATCCACGGACTGTGCTCCCCGAATTGGCGGCGGAGACGGATGCCGAACGGCTCGTCTGGAACAGGGATTACTCCAAATTGGCGAAAACGCGCGACGAGGCCGTTCGCGGTCGCCTTCCCGAGGCGGTGTCGGCCCTCGAAATTTCGGACATGACCCTTCACGAACCCGGTTCGATCCTGACCTCGGCTGGGGATCACTACTCGGTGTTCTCCTACTACTACAAGAAGTGGATCGATCGGGCCGCCCCCGCCCCCGCTCCCCAACCGTCTCCGGACGTGTTCGTCAACCGACAGGCACCTGATATCGGCGAGATACAGGCGTCGCCCGCCGACAATCTCCCACTCCCGGCCGGTCGACAGGCTGCACGGGATCGAATGACCGCGTTCCTGGATGGCCCGATCTACGACTATGCCGACACCCGGGATCGGCCGGCCGCAGCCGGGACCTCGCGACTCTCTCAGGATCTGGCGTTCGGCTTGCTCGGGATTCGGGAACTTCGGAGCGCCGTCGACGAGGCGGACACCGCGGCACCCACCGAGACAGCGATGGATTCTGTCGAGGAGTATCGCCGTCAGCTTGCCTGGCGGGATTTCTACATCCAGGTACTCGACGCCCATCCCGAGACCGTTTCGGAGAACTTCAAGGACTTCGAGCACCCGATCGAGTGGCGGGCTGACCCGGAGGCGTTTCGAGCCTGGACCCAGGGCAAAACCGGCTATCCGATCGTCGACGCCGGCATGCGCCAGTTACAAGCCGAATCGTTCATGCATAACCGGTTGCGAATGATCGTCGCCTCGTTTCTGACCAAGGATCTGCAACTCGACTGGCGAGAAGGGTATGCCTGGTTCCGCGAGCAACTCCTGGATCACGAGACCGCAAACGACGTCGGGGGGTGGCAGTGGGCGGCCTCAACCGGGACCGACGCCCAGCCGTACTTCCGAATCTTCAATCCGATGACCCAGGGCAAGCGTCACGACCCCGATGCCGAGTACATCAAAACCTACATCCCGGAGCTCCAGGGTGTCGCTCCCGAGGCCATCCATTCGTGGCCGGACCTCGACCAGGACAGACGCGAGGAGTTGGCCCCTGACTACCCCGATCCGATCGTGGACCACGCCGAGCGCCGCGAGGAGACGATCGAGATGTTCGAACGGGCCCGGGGCGGGTAAATTGCACTGGCCAGAGTCTCCAAGCCGGTTTGCAAAGGGTCCCTGTGTGCCCCCTCACAAACGTTTATCCGGATTCCAACCATTGACTCATGTGGTGTATTCCCAATGAGCGAGCGTTCGCACCCCGAACTGCCGGAGTTGCCTTACGACTATGATGCCCTCGAACCACATATCTCCGAACAGGTACTCGAGTGGCACCACGATACCCACCATCAGGGCTATGTCAACGGCCTGGACAGCGCCGAGGAGGCCCTGGCCGAGGCCCGCGAAACTGGAGAGACCCACGGCACGCAGGCGGCCCTCCGATCGGTGAGCCACAACGGCTCGGGCCACTATCTCCACACCATGTTCTGGGACAACATGTCTCCGAACGGCGGTGGAGAGCCCGAGGGCGCACTGCGAGAGCGTATCGAGGAGGACTTCGGCTCGTATGAGGCCTGGCGACAGGAATTCGAAGAAGCAGCCGGGTATTCAGCCGGTGGCTGGGCGCTACTGGTCTATGATCCAGTCGCAAAACAGCTCCGCAACCTGGCCGTCCAGAAGCACAACGACGGTGCGCTATGGGGCGCACACCCCATCCTGGCCCTCGACGTGTGGGAGCACTCCTACTACTTCGACTACGGCCCCGCCCGCGGCGAGTTCGTCGATGCCTTCTTCGAAGTAATCGACTGGGACGACGTCGCCGAGAACTTCGAGAAGGTCAGCTCCCGGGTCGAGTAACGACCGGCAGCCTTACAAGTTCTAGCGCCGGCCCATTCTGTATGCCGGTGCCCAAAGCCGAGTTCGAGACGATTCATCCCGCGACGTTCTACGAACCTGCCGATCTACTGGAGCCAGACCAGATGTACACGGTCTACGAAATTGCTCGGCTCCTGCAGGAACTCGACCCGGATGCGGAGATCGACCAGGAGACCGAGGCGATCCTCCTGGACTGGGCGATCCCGTGGATCATGGTCCATGCGGACGATCTGGTCGTCGCCGAACCCCGTGCTGACGACGAGCCGGGTTACTACGGGCTCGCAACAGAGTGAAGTCGGAAGAACGGCCCCGACCAACCGAGCCCCGGTAGCCCCTCACACGGCCCACTCGAAACATAACGGTTAAACACAGCAGGGGAATATGGTTGAGTGCACACGCTCCGATAGTGTAGTCCGGCCAATCATATTGCCCTCTCGAGGCAATGACCAGGGTTCAAATCCCTGTCGGAGCATGCGAGACACGAACGGAGTGAGTGTCTCGATTCTGCGAGCGGTGTAACCGCGAGCATTACAGCGAAGGCCGTTGTTTTGGCCTGAGCGAAACGCGCACGAAGGATTTGAAGTAGAGAAACGCGAGCGGAGCGAGCGTTTCGCGTGGTCCAACTACGTCCCGAAACGTGGCCACTCATGACCATCGGGGGTATCAAAAAGTAGTATGATCACCCGAAAGAGCCGACCCTTACAGTTTCACTCGAAGTTGACGAGTGGTTTGATGACGTTGTCCTCTTTCCCGTCCATGAGCCAGAACGCCTCCTCGATATCCTCGAAGTCGAACTCGTGGGTCGTCATCTTGGTGGGATCGACGACGCCCTGATCGAGAAGTCGGAGCAGGCGCTTGAGGCGGAGGCGACCACCGGGACAGAGGTCGGTAACGATCGAGATCTCGGCCATGCCGACGCCCCACTCCTCACGCGGGACGTGGCGGAACTCCCCGTCGCCGTGGTAGCCGACGTTCGAGACGGTGCCTCCAGGCTTCGTGACCTTGATGGCGTCCTGGAAGGTTTGGTCGGCCCCAAGAGCCTCGATGGCCGAGTCGACGCCTTTGCCATCGGTTAATTCCATGATGGCCTCGACCGCATCCTCGTCTGCGAAGTCGACGACGTGGTCGGCCCCATACTCGCGTGCCAGTTCTTGGCGCTCCGGAACGGTTTCGACGGCGATGATCTCGCCCGCGCCCTGGAGTACAGCCCCTTTCGTAGCCATGAGGCCGACTGGACCCTGCGCGAAGACGGCGACCGTGCCACCCATCGGAATGTCGGCGTTTTCAGCCCCTCTGAATCCAGTGGACATCATGTCCGTCGTGTAAGCAGCCTCGTGATCCGTGACGCCGTCGGGAATGTGCGCGAGGTTCCCATCGGCGTCGTTGACATGCACGTACTCCGCGAACGTGCCGTCCTTGACGTTAGCGAACTTCCACCCGCCGAGTGCTTGGTTTGACTGGGATGGGTGTCCGGCTTGCGCGGCCTCCGAGTTCCAGTCGGGTGTGATCGCACCCACAACGACCCGATCCCCCGGTTCGAAATCCGTGACTTCCCCGCCGACTTCGTCGACCACGCCGACGATCTCGTGACCGAGCGTGAGGTCTTCGCGCTCGCCGATCGCACCATGAACTGTATGGGTGTCTGACGTGCAGATCAGCCCCTTGGTCGGCTTCAAAATCGCGTCCATCGGTCCCGGTTCCGGACGCTCTTTTTCGATGATGTCTGTCTCCCCGATCTCTGCCATGACAAATGCTCTCATATTACATTTCCCCATTAACATAATATTGGACTATTTATATGAATGTTAGGAAATGTTAGAACTCTGTCCAGAACGGAGAGAACGTGGCGTATTGATGATCGGAATTCATCATTATGGAAGTTTCAAGGCTAAAACCCCGCCCTTCAGGGCGGGGATACAGCCGACAACGCCTCAACTAACCACGTTCGATGGCACTGCCGGATATTCCACGCCCAGTCGTCACCCTTAATACACAATTCCTTATAATTGGTTATGAGCACAGTCCGATGCTGGAGACAACTCGCACATATCGAGGGGAAAATCGTCAATCACCAACAGGTGAGCGACGACCTCGATGACTGCGGGTTCGCAGCGTCGAAACTGTGGAACGTCGCCCGATACTACACGCAAGGCCGATGGGATAAGGGCGGGGAAATCCCCGACGACGGCGAACTCAAATCCGAACTCAAGGAACACGAACGATACAGTGACCTCCATTCTCAGTCAAGTCAGCGAGTTCTCGAAGAGCTTGCTGAGTCGTTCACCAGTTGGTACAAAGCACGCCAACGCGGAGACGAGAACGCCAACCCACCCGGCTACCGCAAACACGGCGACGAACACCCGCGTTCCACCGTGACGTGGAAGCAGAAAGGAATCAAGCACGACGCCAAGCACAATCAACTGCGTCTAAGCAAGGGCTTCAACCTCAAACAGCACCGCTCGGACTTCATTCTCGCGGAATACGAGACGCGACCGGACGTGACCGTGGAGAACATCCAACAAGTTCGGGCCGTGTGGAACGGCGACCGTTGGGAACTCCACCTCGTCTGCAAGGTCGAAATCCCCGCCGAGGATGCACCCGGTGACAACACGGCGGGCATCGACCTCGGTATCAAGAACTACCTCGCTATCGCCTACGACGACGGTGATGCCGAGTTGTACCCCGGAAACGTGCTGAAACAGGACAAGCACTACTTCACCCGTGACGAGTACGATACAGAGGGCGAGAACGGCCCGTCACGTCGTGTGCTTCGTGCCCGTCAGAAACTCTCGCGTCGAAAAGACCACTTCCTTCATGCACTCGCTAAACACGTCGTTGAGCAGTGCATCGACCACGAGGTTGGTCGCATCGCCATCGGCGACTTGAGTAGGATTCGTGAGGACGAGAACGGTGACTCGCGGAATTGGGGCCGAAGTGGGAACAAGAAACTCCACGGATGGGAGTTCGACCGGTTCACCACGTTGCTCGAATACAAGGCCGAGGAACACGGAATCCTCGTAGACCGCACAAGCGAGCGAAACACGTCGAAGACGTGTTCGTGTTGTGGGCGGAAGCGTGAGGCGAATCGCGTGGAGCGTGGCTTGTACGTCTGTGAATCGTGCGGAGCGACGATGAACGCAGACGTGAATGGTGCGGTAAACATTCGCAGAAAGATAACTCAGAGTCCTCCTACGGGGGATATGAGTAACGGTCGTTTGGCACGGCCAGTAGCCTACCTGTTCAACCAAACCTCGGGGCGTTTCGCACCGAGCGAACAGGTTGGTTGCAAACCGTAATATCCCAACGCTCGGGAATCCTCGCCCTTCAGGGCGGGGAGGATGTCAACTGGTTTCCCACCGCCTTCTCCGAACTGACTCCAGTGAACTGTGCTAGTGCCAACGCGAAACGTAATTCAATCAACGGTCCACAGGTCCGGAAACCGCGACGACCTGTTTCCCGATGTTTTCCCCGGAGAAAAGGCCGAGGAACGCGTTTGGTGCGTTTTCGAGCCCCTCAACGACACTTTCACGGTGCTTGATTTCGCCGGACGCGACCCACTTACCGAGTTGCTCGTCGGCCGTTTCGAACCGACTTATGTAATCGTGCACGAGCAACCCTTGGACTTTCGCGCGCACGGGGATAAGTTGCGGAAGTTTCCGCGGACCAGTCGGCACACCCTCATCGTTGTAGTGAGCGATTTGTCCGCAGACCGCAACACGAGCATCGAGATTCAGTTTCGTGAATACCGCGTCCGTAATCGGCCCGCCGACGTTGTCGAAGTAGACATCGACCCCCTGCGGGGCGGCCTCGTCGAGTGCTGCACCGTAATCATCGACCGCCTTGTAATTGATTGCAGCGTCGAAACCGAGGTCCTCGGTGAGCCACTCGACTTTCTCGTCGGAACCCGCAAAGCCAACGGTGTGACACCCGTTCAAGTTCGCGATTTGGCCGACGACAGACCCAACCGCGCCAGCGGCCCCGGAGACGACAACGGTATCACCAGGCTTGGGCTCACCGACTTCGAGGAGCCCGAAGTACGCGGTCCGACCAGGCATGCCGAGGACCCCGAGGTAGGCCGGCAGATCTGCGACCGATGGATCGACTGGAGTGACACTGTCGGCGTCGAGAACGCTGTAGTCCGCCCAGGTTCCCATGCCAGTCACGAGGTCCCCCTCGTCGTATGCATTACTGTTACTTTCGGTGACTTCGCCAACAACGGCCCCCTCCATCGGGTCGCCAATGTTCCAGGGTTCAGCATACGACTCGGTGTCCCGCATTCGCCCCCGCATGTAGGGGTCGACGGAGAGATAGTGAACGCGGACGAGGAGTTCGCCGGATCGTGGCTCCGGCACCTCGCCCTCTCGGAGTTCGAAGCTGTCCATGTCAGGTTCGCCAGACGGCCGCTGAGCAAACACCCATTCGCGGTTCGAGTGAGACATATATGGAGTTGGGTTCCCGCACTGAAACCGGTTCCCCCGGCCGAAATCTTCTGTTTGGAACGCACTGGGCAACCAATTGCCAATGTCGTCAACTGGTCCGGAGTCAAGCCCCGTTGCATCCGTCCTGCCGCCTGTGAAAGGGTCATTACCGTCCCTGTCGAACAGAGGTTCACAGTGTCGAACTCGTCAGCCGGGACGGCATCGGACCTATGGACCCGAACTCGCATTTCCGTCCGGGCAGCGATCGCCATGGCTCGCCCGTATTTTCTGCTCGGGACGATCCCACTCTATCTCGTCGGTGCATTGGGGGCTGCCCGGGACCCACGGGCACTAGCCGTCGTCCCGTTTTTCATCGGGCTGGCGGTCGTCTTGTCGATCCAATTGCAGACTCACTTTTACAACGAGTACCACGACCGCGAGACCGATCGGACCGCGGCTTCCTCTCTGCTCACAGGCGGCAGTGGAGCCCTCGTAAAATACGATCTCTACGACGAGTTCGCGCTGTGGCTGGGCCGTGCCGCCGTCTTGCTAGCTCTTGGGTTGACTGGTGTGCTTGCCATGGTTGCGTTCAGACCCCTGCTACTTGGTGTCGTCTTTCTCGCCATCGCTTTGGGGTGGGCCTACTCTTCGCCACCAGCCAGATTCGTCGCCAGAGGGCTCGGGGAACTGACAGTCGTCGTTCTGGCCGGGGTTCTGGTCCCGCTGTTCGGATTCCTGCTCCAGGGCGGGACTGCCACGCAGGACATCCTGCCCATTCTCGGGACCCTCGTCCCGCTTACCTTCGGGATGAACATCGCGACGACGCTACCGGATATCGACGGTGATCGCCGGACCGGTAAACGGACCCTGGCGGTCCGACTGGGTGCCCGGCGCGTCGTGGACATCGGGTTCGTGGCGTTTCTCCTGGGGTGTGCCGTTGGCGTGTGGACACTAGAGCAGCTCCTCCCGGGTGCCGGCATGATCGGGCTCGCCGTCGCGGCTGTCATCTGTCTCGTCGGCGTGAGTCCTGTTGCTGGGGCCCGATCTGGAGACCAACAGGCGGCATCGCGAATGGCCGTGATCGTCACCGCTGCATACGGAACAATAGTCAGCGGGCTCAGTCTCGTCATCGTGGCGGGGGCGTGGGCGATTTCACTCCCCTGGTGAGTCCGTTCGTGTCGATTTTCGTTCGCCGAGCCGGTCGTGCCGACTCCTCAAGGGTGAAATACGAGACGCCGGTAGAGGACACAGTGACCGCGATGGACGAGCATATTCTCGATTCTGAAAAAGCAGCACAGTTGGAGGACAAAACCAGGTGTCGAATCGTGTCCCAGGAGGAGCTTTTGGGCGCTATCGGCGACGGGGATACAGTGATCGACATTGGCTCAGGGACTGGCTTTTTCACGGACGACATGGCGATTCGAGCCGAGAAAGTCTACGCCGTCGACTTCCAGGAGGGGATGCACGAGTTCTACCGGGAGAAGGGCGTGCCGAAGAACGTCGAACTCGTCCTCTCGCGGGCCGCCCAAATCGAAATCGAGCACGCCGATGTGATCGTCTCGATTCTCTCCCTGCACGAGATCGACCTCGAAAAGGCACTCGCCACGTTCCAGAAGGTGCTCGGTCCAGACGGGCGGCTTATCGTCATCGACTGGAGTCAGAACGCCGAGACAGATGACATCCCACCACGGGAAAAGCTTTACACGGCAGCGAGTGCCGCCGAGGCAGTCTCGGAGTTCTTTGAGGTCCTCGAGGCCGAAGAACGATACAACACGTTCAAACTCGTGGCGAAAGCCAAACAGCAGTAAACCCTGATTTGGCTAGTCCCACTGGACGCCAGGATTCGAGACGGCCCCGTTGGCCGCCGACCCGAAGTCCCGATGGTACTTCGCCAGAACACCGTTCTCGTACGTTGGCTCGGGATCGTGATCGTCGAGCCGGTCCTCGATCTCCGCCGGTGTCAGGTCGACCGATAGCTCGAGTTCGTCGATATCGATTCGGACCTGATCGCCGTCTTCGAGCGCGGCAATCGGGCCCCCGACGAACGCCTCGGGAGCCACGTGCCCGATCGAGAATCCCCGAGTCGCGCCGGAGAACCGACCGTCAGTAAACAGAGCGACGTCATCGGCGTGGCCCTGGCCGGCAACGGCCGAGGTAACGCCGAGCATTTCGCGCATTCCCGGGCCACCTCGCGGACCCTCGTTCCGGATACAGATGACATCCCCAGATTCGACCTGACCCGCCTCGACGTACTCCATCGCAGGCTCCTCCGACTCGAAAACACGGACTGGGCCCTCGTGGGCAAGGTGATCCTTTCCGGTGATTTTAATGACCGCACCATCCGGCGCGAGGTTGCCAGTGAGAATTCGAATCGCTCCCCGCTCGTGAATCGGATCCTCGACGGGGTGCAAGAAGGAAACGTCAAGTGTGTCAATCGACGGTGGATCGATCCGATCGAGCTCCGCCGCGAGGCTCCGACCCGTCACGGTCATAGCCTCTCCATGGAGCAGACCAGCGTCGTGCAGGGCTGATAGAACAACGGGGACGCCACCGATTTCGTGCAAGTCGTTCATGACGCGGCTCCCCCCTGGCTGGAGGTGAGCGATCTTCGGCGTGCGAGCGCTCACCTCGTTGAACGTCTCGATGTCGAGGTCCACACCGGCTTCGGCGGCCATCGCGAGTAGATGTAGCACGGCGTTGGTCGACCCGCCGACCGCAACCTGGAGCGCGATGGCGTTTTCGAAGGATTCCCGGGTTAGAAAGTCCGAGGGGCGGCGTCGTTCCGAGACGACTTCCACGGCCAGTCGACCGGCGCGTTCGGCCTCCTGGTACCGGGAGTCGTGTTCGGCTGGTGGCGAGGCAGACCCCAGCGGTGCAAACCCCAGTGTCTCCGCGATCGAAGCCATCGTGTTGGCCGTGAACATCCCACCACAGGACCCCGGTCCCGGACAGGCCACTCGTTCCATCCGGTCCAGTTCCTCCGGTTCCATCTTGCCGGAGCTGACCGCCCCGACGCTCTCGAACATGTTTTGGATCGTGATTTCCCGACCGTCGTGTTCGCCCGGCATGATCGATCCGCCATAGAGGAAGACCGCGGGGAGGTCAGTCCTGATCGCGGCCATCATCATGCCCGGCATGTTCTTATCACAGCCACCCAGTGTGACCAGGCCGTCCATCCGTTCACCGAAGGCGACCAGTTCGACGGAATCGGCGATCAATTCACGGGAGATCAGCGACGCCTTCATCCCCTCCGTGCCCATCGAGATGGCGTCGGAAATAGTGATAGTGCCGAACTCGATGGGCATCCCACCCGCCGAATCGATACCCTCCCGTGCGCTCTCGGCGACAGCATCAAGATGGACGTTACACGGCGTGATATCAGCGGCCGGATTCGCGATGCCGATCATCGGTGAGGCCAGGTCCTCGTCGTCGTAGTCCATGGCCCGAAACATCGCCCGATGTGGGGCCCGTTCGGCGCCCTGGACGACCTCGTTGCTCGGCAACGAGGGGTCCTTCTCGTAGTGGAACAGGTCGGAATCTCCCTGGTCTGGCATACGAGAGCAACTCCCTCACGATATTTAAAAGACCGCGTTACCCACGAAAACAGGTCATTTTGGACTACATCTCCTCGACAAAACCGGCGTGACTCTGCGCCCGATCGGAAAACGAAATCCGATACACGGCCCGCGACGCGAGAAGAGCAATGGCCAACTCCAGACCCCCACTGGCGAGAAAGGCTGCCAGGTAGCCGTACAGATCCGTGACCGTACCGCCGATCAGAAACCCGGCGAACATTCCGAGACTCCCGAACACGTTGAATCCGCCCATTGCCGCACCACGCTCCGTCGCAGGCACGATATCGGTGACCAGGGCCATCGTGGCGGGCGACACGAGCGCACCGGCCAGACCAACGACAACCATGAGGCCCGCCGCAGCCGTGTACGTTGGTGCCAGGCCAACAGCGATGATCGAAATGCCATAGAGAATCGAACCAACGACGACCGGAACGAACCGGCCGATTCGATCGGAGAGCGACCCGGCCGGATACTGAAAGAGCGCAAAGGGAGCGAAGAACAATGTCAGGGTGAGGCCTGCCTGAGCCGGGTCGAGGCCGAACGCGTCTCTGAAGTACGCCACACCGGCCAGGGCGAAGAAGCCGGCTGTCAACCGATCGATGAATCCGAACGCGAACGGCACGAGAAGGGATGGGTACGAACGGACCCGATCGATTACAATAGAAACCGGAAGGCCGCCCCCGGCTCCACGGTCGGGAATCGTGGCTGCAAGCACCGCGGCACCGGCAAGAAGGGCCCCGCCACCGTATATCGGGACGAGCGGGCCGACACTCGCGAGTTGCCCGCCAGCAATCGACCCCAATGCCGCACCAAATCCGATAGCCGTGCCAGCAGCACCCATGTTCCGCCCGTGACCACCACCGAGATCCATGAGTTTCGTGATCGACAGCGAGAACGCTCCGATGGTGAATGCCCCACCGACGAACCGCAGTAGGATGACGAACCCGAATCCAAGGCCCAGGTACGGAGCAAGTGCGACGGCAACGTAACTGCCCGCGCCGCCGAGTGCGCCCAGCACGACGAGCGGGCGTCGTGATCCCAGCACGTCGCTGAGTACGCCCCAGAGAACGGCGAAGACGACGAAGCCACCGAACTCCGCGACGAGAAACCACGTTCCGTCCAGGATCCCACCACTCCCACCGAGCGCAACAACCGTCTCGTCGAGCCCTGGATACAGGAATACTTGGGAGACGAGGACACTCCAAACTACGAGGGCCAGACGGGAGCGCTCGCTCATGGAACTGCGGCCAAGCGAACGGTTCCGGTTAGTAGCATCTTCACACGGACAACTCCTGTCCCAGACTTCATGGGGAGGGAAAAGACAGTTGTGCAATCACCGAGACCCACCTGTTCTTTCGGCTCCGTTCCGACCCATTCATTTCGCACGCTTCGGCCGTGTACCCACCAACGACCGACAGCGGACGACGATATGTGCCGGGGCGACCCAGTGAACTTCTACCGGTCGAACCGGTCGAGAGTCATCACTTTGTGCCAGGTAGTCACGAAGTCTTCCACGAACTTCTCCTCGCCGTCGTCACTGCCATACACTTCCGCGGTTGCCCGGAGTCGTGCATTCGAACCGAAGACCAGATCCACGCGGGATCCACGCCACTCGACCGTGCCCGTTTCACGGTCACGGAGTTCGAACTCGATCTCGGATTCGGAGACGGGCACCCACTCGTAGTCCATGCTGAGCAGGTTCACGAAGAAGTCGTTTGTCAACGTTCCCGGTTCGTCAGTGAAGACCCCCAGATCCGAATCTTCGTAATTCGCGCCCAGCGCACGCATGCCACCCACAAGGACCGTCATTTCGTCGGCAGCCAGGTTCAGCAGGTCTGCCCGGTCTATCAGGAGTTCTTCGGGCTTGCGTTCGGCACCGTCCCCGTGATAGTTTCGGAACCCGTCGGCGGTCGGTCGAAGTGCCTCGAAAGACTCGACGTCGGTCTGCTCCGGTGACGCATCGGTCCGGCCCGGTTCGAACGGGACGGTGATATCGTAGCCTGCCTCCGCAGCCGCCTGTTCGATGGCCGTGTTACCGCCAAGGACGATTAGATCGGCCAGCGACACCCGAACGTCGTCCGACCGTGAATCATTGAACTCCGTCCGGATCCCATCGAGAGTCTGAAGGACTGTTTCCAGGGCCGCCGGTTCGTTGACCTCCCAGTTCTTCTGGGGTTCGAGGCGGATGCGAGCGCCGTCCGCGCCACCTCGCTTGTCACTGTCGCGGTACGTCGCTGCCGACGCCCAGGCAGTTTTGACCAGCTGTGAGATGGAGAGCTCCGAGTCCAGTAGTTCGGCTTTGAGCTCGTTTATCTCCTGATCTCCGATCAAGTCATAGTCGGCCGCTGGTGTGGGGTCCTGCCAGATCATCACCTCTTCGGGAACCTCCGGTCCGAGAAACCGTTCCGGTGGGCCCATGTCGCGGTGGATAAGCTTGTACCACGCCTTCGCGAAGGCCTCCTGGAACCGGCTGGGGTCCTCCTGGAAGCGTTCCAGAATGGCCCGGTACTCCGGGTCCCGTTTGAGCGCGACGTCGGTCGTCAGCATCATCACGTCCTCCGTGTCCGACGGATCGGCGACCCCCGGTGCGGCATCGTCAAGCTCGCCGTTCTGTGTGGTCCACTGCCACGAGCCGCCGGGCCCCTTCTCGGGCCACCACGTGTATTCCAGCAGATTGTCGACGTAGCTCATGTCCCACTGGGTTGGCGTGGTGTTCCATGGACCTTCGATGCCACTGGTAATCGTATCCGGGCCCTTGCCCTCGCCGTAATCGTTCTCCCAGCCCATGCCCTGTTTCTCGATTGGAGCCGCCGCAGGCTCGGGACCGATGTGCTCCTCGGGATCAGCCGCCCCGTGAACCTTCCCGAAGGTGTGTCCACCGGCGATGAGTGCAACTGTCTCCTCGTCGTTCATCGCCATCTTCGCGAACGAATCGCGGATGTTCCTGGCAGAGGCCTCGGGGTCAGGCTCCCCGTCTGGGCCCTCGGGGTTCACGTAGATGAGCCCCATCACGGTGTTCCCGAGGGGCCACTTGAGGTCCCCCTCCTCGTCGAACCGCTCCTCGGAGGTTGCCTCCCACTCCTCCTCCGGCCCCCAGTCGACGGCTTCGTCGGGCTGGTAATCGTCTTTACGCCCCCCGGCGAATCCGAAGGTCTCGAATCCCATCGATTCGAGGGCGACGTTGCCGGCAAGAACGATCAGATCCGCCCAGGAAAGTTTACGGCCGTACTTCCGTTTTACCGGCCAGAGCAACCGGCGAGCCTTGTCGAGGTTCACGTTGTCTGGCCAGCTATCGACCGGTGGCAGACGCTGTCGGCCGCCGGCCGCGCCGCCACGACCGTCGGAGGTTCGATAGGTGCCGGCGCTGTGCCACGCCATCCGGATGAAAAGCGGGCCATAGTGACCGTAATCCGCCGGCCACCACTCCTGGGAGTCTTTCATTACCGCTTCCAGGTCGTCTTTTACCGCCTGGAAATCGAGTTCCGCAAAGGCCTCGCCGTAATCGAACTCCTCGCCGTAGGGGTCGACCGACTGTGCGTTCTGATCGAGAATCTCCAGATTCAGCTGCTCCGGCCACCAGTCACTCGTTCCGAACTTGTGGGTATCGTTTGCCATTAGCGTATGCCCTAAGATAACAACAGCCGGGCGATACTAAAGTGTACGTGAGGTAGCAAGGATCGGGATATCTCGAAGCAGAGAGAGGATTGGCGTTCTCGAAGTGGTCGTGCAAGTGAGCCCGATTCGGAAGCTGTGATCTCTAATCCCCCGGCGGATTCAGACGCTTGCGACCCGTTCGTCAGCAGTTCGTGTCTCCGCAGTTTTCGGTCGATACAGACGTCGCCTGCCGTGTGAATAGATGTCTTCCTCGATCACGTTGGCATCGTGAAGGTCGGAAATCGCATCACGCACCACTCGGAAGGGGAGACGAGTCGCGTCGAGGAGCTCTGCCTGGGTCATGACCGATTGTTTCGCAAGCGTCTCGTAGACCATCTGTGTGTGCGGGGGCATCTCGTCGACACAATCTGGGCGCTTCATATCAGCAGAGACGGCCAGTTCGAAGGTAAGACCGATGGGAAAGTGATTGGGTTTGCCAGCGGGTGACAATCCCGGGGGTCACCTCGAAGGGGCTTCCTCAACAGCACATCAAACCAAAACTGACCTTGGAAGCCGTTCTGTCGAAGATGTTCGGGAGCAGGAGTAACCGGTCATCTCCCAAAACCCGATCATGGCATATCAGTTCGAGTGTCAGGCCCCCGCTTGTGTGTTCCTGATCCGGGCAGCAGACCCAGCGGAGGTCATTTCTCAGGTGAAACGACACGCAGCGACCGAGCACGGGAAAACGCCCCCGAGTGACGAACGAGTGCGGGACCGAATGGACACCGTCGAAGTCGAGTGAGGTTCAGCTTAGAAGCAAAAGACGAAGGGGTTCATCATCGCCACCCGATCCTCGGCTTCCAGTTTCGTCCGGAACCCGTCCAGATGGACGTTGAACGTCCCGTTGATCGTGATCCGAGCGAACCGACGGGTCCGTTCGCCTGGTGGATTCTTCCGCCAGGTACCAGGGAGTTTTTCAGGCGGGTCAGCCCATCCATCGGTGGTCTCTTCTTCGGGCGTCGTCGCTAGCACCAACTCCTCGACGTCATACTCCTCGAAAAAGGCCGACAGAAAATCTCCAAGGGTGTCGCCGGGAAAGGAGTAGGTGAGTTCGTGGGCCCCCACCGCATCGCGAACGTGGCCGGTACAGCGAACCGTCACGGTCGTGGTCTTCGTCAGGTCGCCGCCCCAGTCAGATTGTTCCATACTGGTCGGAGGGCTTCAGACTGAAAAGGATGCCCGACGAACATATTCGGGTACGTCCGGCCGCTTAGCTGTTGTAAAGCACTTCAAGGCGTTTTTCGTACTCCTCTTTCGAGAGTTCGCCAGCCACGAATCGGTCCTTGAGGTCCTCGATCCGCTCTTCGTCCGTCTTGGGTGCCCCTGTCGAGTGTGCCACCGATGGAATTCCGTATCCCTGTTTTCAGCGGTTCGGTACCCGCCCAATGGAGGGTGCCGTGTCAATTGGCAATATTACATTGCCTTGCCATGGGAACAAGCCCGAGAACCAGGTAGAAGAGGAACCCAGGGTGAACAGAAAGCTTATGGCTGAATGAACGGTTAGTTAGAAACGGGCTCAATGCCCGAACGAGCCCACCCCCCTCACCCCCGCTTTGCCTGCCATGCTTCCGGGATTGCCCCCATCCGTCCCGGAGCTTTTCTAGTATCACGATAGCCCCCGGTTTGGGGAAAGTACTACAGGCGCACCAACAGAACCTACCAGCTACCAGCAATGGACGTCCCCTCTCACCCCATTCGAGTCCTTCTCGTTGCCGATCCCGATTTTGGGGTCCCAAGTGCTGAGAATCTAGGTACAGCGACCTCACCGTTCGAGACCGAGATCGCGACAACCGTCACCGAGGCGCTGGATGCCCTCTCTGGGGACGATTTTGACTGTGTGGTCTCCACCTACGCGCTCCCCGAATCGAACGGACTGGCATTATTTCGGGACATTCGGAACCTGGATCCCGGGCTTCCGTTCGTTCTGTACACCGAAGACGGGCCCGAAGCGGTCGCCGAAGAAGCGGCCACAGCAGGTGTGACCGCCCTCGTCCAAAGACGCCCGGCCACGGACGAGGACGGGTTACTGACCACCCGAATCGTAAACGCCGTCGCCGAACGTCGCGCCGAAAATCGCCGGGAGCAACTCGACAGGTTACGAACCATGCGCCGGGAGATGAACCAGCGGTTAATCCGCGCGCGATCCCGCCAGGAAATCAGCGAGGAGATCTGTGAAACCATGGCCGCTGAGAGTCCGTTCGACGCGGTCTGGGTCGGTGAGACAGTCGAGAGTGGCCGGGAACTTCGTCCCCGAACGAGCGGCAACTGCCAATCGATCCAGATATCCGAGACGAACCCGGACGCCGAGCAGATTGCGAGCGAAGGGGGCCTCGTCCAGGATGCTATCGAGACAGGGACGATCGAAGTTCGAACCGATGGAGTCGATCCGGGCGGGCCATGGGAGACCGCCGCCTCAAAACAGGGATTCGAGGCAATGGCGGCAGTGCCGCTGGCCACCGACACGAGTACGTATGGAGTGCTCGTGCTCTATTCGGATACCCAGTGGCCGTTCGAAGGAGCGCCCCGAGAATTGCTTTCCGAGCTCGGAACAGACATCGGGCACGCGATTCACGCTGCAACCATCCAGGAGAGACTGCGAGAGGAGCGTGACCGGCGGACGGCCCTTTTCGAGAACGCCCCGACACCGATTGCGGCCTCACGGCCAGCCGAGGACGACACACATCGCTTTACGGACGTGAATTCGGCGTTCGAGGGCGTTTTCGGGTATCCACGGGAAGATCTGATCGGTGAACCCGTCAACGAGGTTCTCATCCCCGAAGACGAGATCGAGACCCACGTCGAGCGGAAAGAACGAGCCGAATCCGGAGAATCGATCACGGGGGAAGTGACTCGACTGACGAAAGCTGGGCCACGGGAGTTTCTCTTTCAACTAATTCCGTACGGGGCGGACGAAGCAGGGATCGAGGGTTCCTACGTGTGGTACACGGACATTTCGGCCCAGAAAGAGCGAGAACGAGCACTGGAGCAAGCTCGCGACGAGTACGAGGAACTGATCAACGGGATGAACGACAGCGTGTGGGTGATCAGCCAGGAGGGTCAGTTCATCACCGCGAACGACACCGCAGTGGAGACACTCGGCTATTCCGAAGCCGAGCTTCGAGAAATGTCTCCACAAGACCTCGACGTGGGAATGTCCGACCAGGAGATCGCCGCGTTGATCGAGGGCATGCCCGATGACGAACAACAGGTCTTCGAAACGATCCACCGGACGAAATCTGGCCAGGAGATCCCCGTCGAAATCAGTTCCAGCCTAATCACCTACGAGGGCGAACAGGCGATTCTGAGCGTCGCGAGGGACATAACCGAGCGAAAGGCCCGCGAGAATCGACTCGAACGCTTCGCGTCGGTCGTGAGCCACGATCTACAGAACCCACTTATGGTTGCGGAGGGCCGTCTGGAACTGCTCGCAGTCGACTGTGAGAGCGATCACCTCGAACCGATCGAGCAATCACTCACCCGGATGAACGACCTGATAGAGGACCTGTTGGAACTCGCTCGCCGGGGAGACACCGTCGGGGAGAAACAGTCCGTCGATATCGAGACGGTAGTCAAACAGAGCTGGGACACCATCGAAACCAGGGAGGCATCGATCGAGGTTACGACACACAAAGCGATCGCCGCCGATCGCAGCCGGCTTCGACAGTTGTTCGAGAACCTATTGGGAAATGCCGTCGAGCATGCCGGGCCCACGGTCACGGTAACGGTCGGCGATCTCGAAGACGGATTTTACGTCGCCGATGATGGCCCAGGGATTCCACCGCCCGAGCGGGAATCGATTGCCGAAATCGGATATTCGACTGCGGCTGACGGGACCGGCCTCGGATTGAGTATCGTCGAGCAAGTCACGAACGCACATGACTGGACGCTAACCGTCACCGAGAGCGAATCCGGCGGCGCTCGATTCGAGATCACGGGAGTCGATGTGGATCGCTCCTGAGGTGCCCACACAATTGGGCTCGCTGCTTACCCATAACCGGCAATTTTGTCCGAATATGGCACCCGAACCCTGTCTGAACGACCTCCCGCCGAGCGCAAAGCTGGTCTACACGGTCCTGGAGTACGACGCCCCGCTCACGCAGAAAGCCCTGGTCGAGGAGACGAACCTCTCCGCCCGGACGGTCCGCTATGCCCTTGACAGACTCGACGAGTGTAACTACATCACCGAGGACGTGTACCTGCGAGATGCAAGGCAGAGCCTGTACCGACTAAACACGACGGCCGAGGAACAGACGGGCGAATCGACGCCCGAACCGGCCTGACCCCTGAAATTACTGGGGCCGGCCCGGATCCGCTAAATCGAAGCGGCAACACAAATTATCGAACGACACAGACTGCCGACGAGGCACGGCGTGTCACCGTATCAGCTACCGATCCGAGAAGCACCCGTGAAAGGCCCGATCGACCGTGACTCCCGAGAACGATGACATCGATGTCGTGGCTGTCTGCGAACTCGATAATCTCCCGGGGAGCCGGCCCAATTGTAGTCGTGGTGCTAATGGACCGATTCTTTACGTTCGCGATTTCTTCTGCCTGTTCGAGTAACCGCTCGGAGCGTTCATGGGCCCGCTCGCGCAACCGTTCGGACCCGACCAACAGTTTGGCACTGTAACTCTCTTCTACGTAATCGATCACGTGAAGCACTCTAATCGATGCCTCGGGATACACGTCGAGGGCATGCTCGAGGGCCTACCGGGAAAGTTGTGTCCCATCGAAAGCCACGAGCACGCGTTCGATACTGGTCATAGTTCCCAATTCGAACCGGCCCAAGAAGTAACTCGGGCCTCGAAAGTTGTGCTACACGGGCAGAGCCACCAACAAGACGGGCACGAGCAGGAGAGCAAGTAAAAACGCTCCGAGCACCCGTCGATCAGTTTCAAGACGGTTGTGGATACTCGCGACGGCCCGGTAGTACGCTGGGTACCACACCAGGAACCCAGTAATTACGAGGCTTCCCGTACCCAAAACGGTCATGATGACCAGTAGCGCCACCGATGATTCCAGTAAAATAGCTACCGCGAGGGTGTCGGCAAACGTCCCAATATTCGCACCGAGGATGTACGGTACTATCTCCCGGCGTTTCACGTAGCCTCGATTGTACAGTGGAACGATCACACCCAGGGAGAACACCACGCTGGTAGTAACAGCAGTAACCAACAGGCCGATACCGAAGGCCACCCAGCGGTTCCGAAACCGACCGAAAAGCCCCTCGCGGAGCCACGTGGTATTGACCCGACCGAGTGTCCGATCGAACAACGTGAGACTCGCGAAGAGGACCCCGACAGCGATAGCGAGCCCCGGCCAGACGCCGAGCGACGAAACGACGGCGCGAGTAATGGGCTGAAAGACGACCAACAACTGAAATCCGGGAACGCTCCCGACGATGAGACCGCCGACCGAGTGTTCCAGCGATGGCAATACGAGGTAGCCCAGCACCGTCGCTGGGAGGTATATTGAGTGCGTGACGGTGAAGGTCAAAAGCCCCAGTTCCGTGGCATGACCCAGCGAATACCGATGTTTCTGGAAATAATCCAGCGCCCCGACAAACAGGACCATCGCCGCACTCCCCAATCGCGACCCAATCACCATCAAAAACAGTTCCGTACTGCTAATAATTGATACGTCGAAGAGTGACACCGAGATTGCAGCGACGATCGACCCGTTTGTCACCACGTACGTTGCAAGCCAGCTCACGCCGAGTGCCGAACCGTCACCGCTGACGATTCGTCTGAAGAGTCGTTCCAGGGGGCCCGCCGCGGCTTCGGTCGAGGCCCCAAGCAACTGTACGGCAAAAAGGAAGAGTCCAAGCGCGGCGAGCGCTCCAAACAGGACGGGGCCGGACTCTCTTATCCACGTCAGCAACCGCGAGTCATCATGTGGCACGTTCTACAGGAAGAAACGGCAGGATGGGTACAAAAATTTCCGGGAAGTGAAACGTTCGGCCAGGAAGGGGGGTAGACAGAGAGAGCACATCTATTACCGCGCAATTCTCGTGCGTGCTTTCTTGAACGCCCTCTGGGAACTACTCGGGTCGATCACGCTCTGGCCGATCGGGCGGGCGAGCCGACTCGGCCACCCTTCGGCTGCCGACCAAATCTCTGGGAAGGTCTTCCGGTTCCCATCACATTTTCGTGGGTCTAATCATCTCAGATCAGAACAAACTCAGGCTACAATCGACGCTCCAAAACCATCGTCATCGAGAACCCGTCGGATGAGCCACGGAACGGCCGGGAGTCGAATACAAGTCCCACGAGGGCCGAAACTCGGTCAGTCACTCGGGGCCGGAGCCCCGAGGTCATTAACATCGATTTCGCCGGTGAGTTCGTTCGTCGGGTAGGGCATGTCGATCCCCGCCTCGTCGAAGCGCTCCTTGACGGCCTCGACGAACTGGGCTCGGACTCCACCGTACCCGTCTTCCTGGGGATCGATCCAGATCCGCCCCGAAAGGACGACCGCGGAGTCTCCAAGTTCCACGACCGGAGCGCTCGGCTCCGGTTCTTCGAGCACGCCGTCGATCTGCGCAGCCTCCTCGAGAATGGCTGCACGGGCTTCCTGAATATCGTCGCCATAGCCGATCCCGAAGCCGACTGCGATTCGGCGCCGGTCGTTCGCCACGTTGTTGAAGACGGCGTTGCTTGCGAGTTCGCTGTTCGGGACCGTGACCAGCTCGTTATCGAAGGTATCCAGTTTCGTCACCCGGAGCTCGATGTCCCGAACGACGGCGCTGTTGCCGTTCCATTCGATCCAGTCGCCGACGACGAACGGCTTGTCCTGAAGGATAAAAATCCCCGCGACGAAGTTGGCGATGAGATCCCGGGCCGCAAACCCAACAGCCAGGGCGAGGGCGCCAGCCAGAGTCGCGAACGCGGCGAGCACGACACCGAAACCGGCCACGGTCGCGGCGATCGCGATCGCGAATACCACTGTGACCCCGCTGGCCACGCTAACCGCGAGGGAGATGAGGGTCTCTTCGAACCCGCGTTGCTCGAGTGCCGATCGGACCGCCCGCGTGACGATGGGTTTACCCAGCCAATACAGCAGCCCGAAGACGACCAGGAACAGAAAAACCCTCGTGAGAGCGGTCAATAGGAGCGGTACGTACGGTTCGACGGCGAACCGGAGTTGAATTGGTATCATACCACGACTCAATCTTGGCGCAGCTATTTCTTAATACTATGTCATGATATCCTGGCCCCGAGACAGTTTGGCGGCTCCGACTGGAAGGCCATCGGGCTCGAGGTTCCACGCTTCAATCGGTACGCTTAGCAAGGCCCGCCTACAAGACCGCGTCATGTCCGATACCGCTCCGGTATCGAAATCACGACTGGGGCGGCCGAGCAGCCGGACCACGCCGTGACTATCAATGAGGGGGAAATTGCCATAGCATGACACGAGTCGTCGCTCAGGGAACGTTCGATATCGTCCATCCCGGTCATCTCCACTATCTTCAGGAAGCAAAGGCCATGGGCGATGAGCTTCACGTCATCGTCGCCCGCCGACAGAACGTCACTCACAAGGAACCGCCGGTGTTGTCGAACCGACAGCGGCGGGACGTGATCGCAGCCCTCGAAACGGTCGACGTCGCCCACGTCGGCCACGAGACCGACATCTTCGCCCCCATCGAGGAGATCGATCCCGACGTGATCGCGCTCGGGTTCGATCAACACCACGACGCCGACGGGATTCGCGAGGCACTCGCCGAACGGGGGATCGACTGCCGGGTCGACCGTGTCACGGGTCGTGAACCGCGATACGACGAGGAAATCCTCTCGACGGGGGCCATCATCGACCGGATCCTCGAACAGCGGGGGTCCGAGTAGTCCGCTCCAGGAAACCGTTTTAGGAATCCACCTCGTCAGTTCGTCCGTGAGCGTTCGCGAATTGGTTCGAGGAACTGTCGGCTGGGATACCCTGGAAGCGGTCGGCCGGGAACTCGCCAGTCGCTACGATCGGGACTACGTCAGGATCGAATTCCTCGAGGCCGAAAACTGGCTGTCGATCCCCTGTGTGGTCGACCGCCAGTGGTTCGTCAAGATCATCACGCCCCGGAACGCGTTCGTCCACGCCGTTTTCACCGGCGCACGGAACATTGGTGCGTTTTCGAGCGGGAGCGAGGGCTTTTTCGAACACTTCGAGGACCCGGGCGCGATGGCCCGTCACGAACTCGACGCGACGAGACAGATGCGGGCGGCGGGTGTCAACGCGCCGGCCCCAATCGAAGCCTTCGAAGTCGGGGCCGTGGGGGTCGTCGTTCTGGATTATCTGGATGGGTTCCAAACGTTGGATGAGCTCTCACCTGACGGGGTGCGAGAGGTCCTCCCGGACCTGTTTGGGGCCCTCTCGGCGATGCATCACAACGAGTTGACACACGGCGATCTTCGGGCGGAGAACGTCCTCGTTCTCGACGGCGAGGTGTACTTCATCGATGCGACGGCCGTCCGGAAACGAGGAATCCCCCAGGCACGGGCGTACGACCTGGCCTGTGCACTCGGAACACTGGAACCGCTCGTCGGCGCTGCCGACGCTGTGGATGGGGCTGTATCCGAGTACGGAATCGAGGTCGTGCTCGAAGCCGTGGACTTTCTCGATTTCGTCAACATCCGCCCGGATCACGACTTCGACGCGGCGGCTGTGAAAGGGGAGATAAATACGATCGCTTCGGATCGACCATCCTGAAGCCGAAGGCGGAGGGGAAAGCCCGTTGTGGCCCGGGGAGGGGGGGGGGAGGACGGGCTGTGGCGGGCATACCGGTCGTCGACGAGAAAAGCGTCGGTGACCGGCAGTGGACACTGAGACCTCCGTCGTTATAAACCTGTTCGAGCAGCTTTCACATATCCCGCCGGTCTTCGAGGGCCGGAAAGCGGTCCCGGACCGTCTGAACGCGTTTTGGGTTCAGGTCGACGAGGAGCGTGTCCGGTTCGGTCCCGGCACTCCCACGAATCGTACCCCACGGGCCAATGACACGCGAGCGGCCGATCAACGCCTGACCGCCAGCCCTCCCCACGCCGTTCACGCCAGCGAGATAGGTCAAATTTTCAACGGCACGGGCACGAGTCAAAGTCGTCCAGTGTTCGATGCGAGGATACGGCCACGCACTGGGAACGACGACGAGCGTAACTCCCTCCTCCTGGAGTCTCCGGTAGAGTTCCGGGAATCGGAGATCGTAGCAAGTCGTGAGTCCAACTGTCAACCCGCCGATTTCGGCAATGCCGAGGGAGTCGCCAGGAGTCAACAGTTCTTGTTCCCTCGATTCGTACCCGAAGAGGTGGTGTTTGCGGTAGATAGCCTGTCGCGCCCCAGACTCGTCGAACAGGACCGCGGTATTGGCTAGCCCGCTTTCGGCGGGTGTCTCACCCGCTGTCTGTTCCAGGTCCTCGATGATGCTGCCGGCGACGATTGCCACGTCGTGTCGGTCAGCGAGTGTCCCAATCCGGTCGAGCGTCGGCCCGGAAAGTGGCTCCGCCAAACGTTCGTACGCCTCGGTTGCGAAGTAGCCCACGCTCCAGAGCTCCGGCAACGAGAGAAGATCGGCGCCCCGATCGACGGCGGTCTCGATGGCTCGCTCCGCCCGTTCGAGATTTCCTGTGGGATCCCCGCCCTTGACTTCGATCTGGAGCGCCCCGAATTTCATTCTTCGAGATGTGATTTCAATGCGGTCTCCAGGTTCCGAATCTCCCCGTCCAGGTTCCGTTTGAAAAAGGACTCGACCCCAGGTGCGTGACCGTCCACGGTAAACGTGTTGACAATGGTCGTTTCCTCCTCGCCTGGCACGATTCGGTGCTCACCCAGCACGTCGAACACCGAGGAGTTACCCTCGAAGCGGACGTACTCCGGCGGGGTGAGCTCCACGGTCCGGGTCCGCACGCGGAAGGTCTTTCGAACCATCGGAATCGGCAGTTCGATGAACCAGGTGGTCGTCTCTCCTTTGGTCTCGAACCGATCGACGACGCTGATGGCCCGGGCCCGGTTCCCGGGATCGGAGATGAACTCCCAGACGGCCTCCGGCGACGCGGAAACGGTAAACTCCCGTTCGACCCGAGCGGTCATACTGGTGTTTGCACGCCGGGTCCCAAAAACGTCCCCCTTCCGGGGATCAAGCGCGTTCGACTCGCCAGGTGGTGGACCGCGATCGACCCCATTTCTCGATCCGGACATCTTCGGCTTTCTCGCCGAGTCGGGCCAGGCGGACGCCGACCTGTTTCGAGGAGAGGCCGAGTGAATCGGCGATGCTCCGAGCCCGGAAGTACTCCTGGCCCCGACTAGCCTTCTCCCGGAGGTAGGACAAGATCCGCTTTTCGTCCTCCGTGAAGTCACTCATCGATTGTGAGTACCCGTTCAGCGCGTAAAACCCTTTCAGAACCGTCGACGGGGCGGGTCAGGAAATAGTCGTGAACTCGGAGGATTCGTTGAGCGCCAGGTTCGAGGCGATTTCGACGATTCTGACGGCGTGTTCCGCCGTCTGCTGCAACGCCACGAGCACCTCGCGGATCTGCAACAATCGCTTTTTCGACAGTTCGGGGAGGTCCCGCATGATGCCCAGTTCGCGTTCCGAGAGCTCCATAAACGTGGCCTGGGCCTCCCTGGCAGTCTCGAAGTCCCGGGAGACGATCGCCTCCACGGCCATCTCCGTGAGTTCGTCCACCCGTTCGGTGTGGTCCCGAATGCGTCGGACTGTCGGATCGTCAAGTCCTAACCGATCGTCGTCGGCGTCCAGCACGATCTCGGCCATGTTCTCCGCGTTGTCGGCGATGAGTTCCAGGTTCTTCGCCACCGAGCGGTAGGCGATGAGCGGAAAACCATCAGAGAGGCCCATCGTGCGAGCTAGGGAGGGATTTCGATAGGCAGTAAAGATCAGTCGCAGGAGCAGGACGAAGATCTTGTTCGCCTGGCGCTCCCGGTTCAGCGCCCGCTCGGCGAGTTCGTGGTTGTTCCTCGCCAGGGCCTTCATCGCCTCGTTGCGCATGGTTCGACCGGTGTTCTCCAGTCGCGTGAGCAGATTCGCGAGATCGAAGTCTTCGGGGTCAACCGAGCACCGAATGGTGATTCGCTCGGGAGTCTCCTCGATGACGCCCAGGCCCATCAGTTGGGATTCCGCGTCGTAGACCGCGTTGATGTGCGGGCCTTCGAGGGTGTCTTCGGCGGTCACGTGGATAACTCGTCGACCGAGGACGTACTGGCCGATGATCGCCCGTTCGACGGCGTCGGCGTCGAAATCACCGACCGTGATCGTCGCCTCGGTCTCCTCGCCCCGAGCCGATTCAGGCGTGACAGAGAGTGTTCCTTCGGCACTCGTCCGCACGGTGACCTCATCGCCTTTCTCGACGCCGTTCTCCCGGGCCCACTTCGCCGGGAGCGTCATCGCGAGCGTGGAGGGGCCGAGCCGCTGGACCTTCCTGGTATCCATACACCTTATACATTTACTGGCGACCTTATACTTGACCCATAGTTCGGGTAGCGATGCGGGTCCGCTTAGACGACCTTTACCATTCGTTCCTCGACACGGCCAACCCGAACGCGCATCCAGCCACGCAGGGATTCGTCCAGCTCCGAGTCGCCAGTATCGACTCGCAACACGTCTGTCGACTGCATCTTCTCACCAGAAGCGACGACGGTCACGTCGGATTGACGGATGACCGCCGGTGAGATCTGATCGTTCCCACGACCGAAGATGAACCCTTGCCCCCCGATCGGCGAGACGACGACTTCGTTTTTCTCACCGAGCACCTCCAGGATTTCATCCTCCGAGGCGTCGGCGACCAGGAGTTCGCCATCTCGAACTACATCTACCCCCAGTGGTGTTCCATCGATCCCGAACGCCGATTTGACGACGTCCAGAGTCCCACCAGGCCCCAGAACGTAAGTCGTGTCGGGGTCGGCCTCCTCGGCGATCCCGGTCGCAAGCCCCTGGACGTCTCCACCCAGGATCTGTTTCGAGGACTGGAGATCCTCCGCGACCGGTACCGTCGCCAATCCCTTGAGTTCGGCCCGGACCTCGCCCTCGCGGTAGGCATCCTCGTCGATGTCGTTGACCTCACGGGTCTCGGTTCGGTCGAACGAGGCCGCGATTTTCCCCGCCGCTTCCGGTGAGACGGCAAAGACCGAGGAGTACACCTTGACACCGGCCGGCGCGCCGAGCATCGGCGTCTCCTCGTCCGTCGCTGCGATTGTCTCGTACACGTCCACGGCAGTGCCGTCGCCACCAACAAAGAGGACGAGATCTACGTCCCGGTCGAGAAAAGCCTCGACAGCCGCAATCGTATCCGATCGGGATGTCTCCTCGCCCGCAGGCTCACCCAGAACTTCGACGTCGACACCGACCTGGGCGGCCTTCTCGGCCCCCATCTCGGCCCCCCAGGTCACCACGGACACCGAATCGTCCTGCTCCGCGAGGGCTTTCAGCGCGGCCGCACCACGTTCCGGCGCGCGCTGTTCAGCGCCCCGTTCCCGGGCTTCTTCGACGTTGCCGTCGGTCCCTTTGAGTCCGACGCGACCACCCATTCCGGCGATTGGATTCACGACGAAACCGATCCTTCGCATGGCCACTACTCGGGGAGGCACCCTCAAAATCTCGCCGATCCCAGCAGCCTGCAAGACTGGTGTTACAACCGCGAATCGAGCCACGCGGCCGCCGACTCCACCGCTTCCGTGTTGGTCCCCTGAATCCGGATCGTGACCATCTCGTCGGGGTAACTCCCGACCTGCACGTCGAACCGTCGGGTCGTCTCGGCGAGGACATCGACCAGTTGGCTTTCGGGTTTCTCGGACGTGAGTACCGTGGTGGTCGCTGTCGGTCCATCGAAGGCCGGCGCGATCAACTCGAACATTGCCTTCATTTCGCGAGGAACACCCGGCAGGACATACACCGATTCGACTTTCGCGCCGGGGGCCACTCCTTCCGGGTTCGGAAGGAACTCGGCGCCGGCCGGCAGGTGAGTCGTGCCCTCGACCAGGTCCGGGATGGCGTACTCGGTTTCGTGCTCGAACCACTCGATCGCGTCCGAATGTGGTTCCATCTCACTGTCGAAGGCCTGTGCAACGGCTTCCATCGTCACGTCGTCGTGGGTCGGTCCCAATCCACCAGTGACGATCACCGCGTCGTGCTCGGCCACGAGCGAGCAGAGCGTTTCTGCGATCGCCGTCAGTTCGTCGGGAACGACGACGATCCGTCTGAGGCTCGCACCGCGATCCTGCAGTCGCCGTGCGAGCCAGGACGCGTTCGTATTCTCCGTCTCACCCGCCAACAGCTCGTCGCCGACGGTCAATAGGGCAACAGTCATCGACTCGGGTTCGGTCTCCGCTGTCATTGGTAGTCACTCTCGCCCGTCGTCCGGTCCGATCTCGCCAGTTCGGCGCGCGAGTTGCCGCAGTTGCGTTCGGAAGTACAGCATGCCAGCGGCAGCGATCAAACCCAGCAGCCCCACCAGCCCGGCGAAGATGTAGAGATTCCGCTCCTGATAATACTCGACGGTAATGAGCTGGCTGTCCGGGTTCGACCAGGTGAGTGTCACCCGGTCTCCAGTTCGGTCGACCTCGTAGTCGCCCGGGGTCGCCCGACCGATGACCGGCAGACTCACGTCCCTGCCCTCGGGCAGCGTGACGGCGTAACTGCCGTTCACGGTCACCGGGAGGAAGAGGCGATTGGACTGTACTGTCGCCCGGTAGGCGACTTTCCCGCCGCTACGGGGCGCTTCGATGACGGTTCGATCGTCCCGTTCGGCTACTTCGACCGCCGAGGCGTTGACGACCGTTCCATTCGGGTACTGATACTGAACCGCCGACACGGGAATTGCGGATTCACCGCCGAATTCTCCGGGCCCGAAGAGACTCACGTTCGACTGGTTGCCCAGCCTGGTCACCGACTGATAGCTTCCACCAGTAACGTTGACCGACACGTCTGCGGAGCTGTTCCAGTCGTACGTTGCCTGTTCGTCCAGTGCGTTTTGATCGACGACCCCGCCGGTACAGCCCGCCAGCGCGACCAGGCCAACCAGTGCGAGCGCGGCGAGGAGACGTTTCATGGGACGACGGCAAGGAGTTCCGAATCGAGGTACGAACCGATGCTTGCGAGCAGACCTGGCGGGTCCGTCCCCGGCTTGCAGACGATGCTCTGTTCGAGCAATCCGAGCCGTTCGACCGTGATGATGTCCCCGGCATGACCGGCCCGATTGACCGTGGCGCGTACTTCCGCCCGCGTCGCACTGTTGACGTTGACCCGCCCGGTCTCCGCCCGCTGCCAGTCGTACAGTCGGTCACGTTCCACGTCGGCGATTCGAGGTGTGTCACCCGCCTCGTAGCGAATCGGAAGGTGCTGAACCAGCCCGAACCGCTTGCGGATCTGTGACGGAGAGCCACCGCCGAGGTCGATCTCCGTGGCCGGAATCCGGACCGTGTCCCCGGCATCGAGCGTGAAGCCGTCTTCATCCCACGATTCGAGTGTCCCCGTCGCGACGGTGCCCGGTTCGGGGTCGGGCACGATTTCGCCCCACTCCTCACGGAGCAAATTCCTGGCGACGACGGCGTCGGGTCCCTCGACAGTCACCGTCGGAAAGTCATCGTGTCTGAGCCCGACCTCGAACTGCACGTCGAGGTCGCCGATGGCGTTGCCGACGAGCGATTCGAGTGAATCAAGCGCCCGTTCCCGGGCCCCGCCGTGAACGTATACCTTGGATGCGAGGACGACCATTATGTCGCCAGCCCGAGTTCGCTTCTCAGTTCGCCAATGCGCTCGTCGACGGCGCCGATCAACTCGTCGTTACTCATCGCTTCGAGCTGGGATCCACACTCCGGACACGTAAAGCCCAGATCCATCGCTTCGCCGAACTCGAAACGGATCGAGCACTCCGGACAGAGGTAAAACTCGTTGTTCAACTCGTACTCACGGCGTTCCTCCAGCGCCTCGAGAAGCCGTTCCATCTCCTCATGGAGATTGCCCGGGATGTGTTCGTATTCGAACGTCCAGAGGTAGGTGAGCCAGCCGGAGTCCTCGTCCCGGACGCGGCGATACGACGCCAGATCGTTCTCGTAGAGGATGAAGAGGGCGCGTCGAACGTCGTTGAGTTCGAGCCCCAGTCGCTCCGCGAGCTCCTCGTCGGTCACCTCACCGTCCGGCGGGGCCGCGGCGACGGGCATGCCCTTGGGCCCCACCAACTCGTTGAGGTACTTCTGGATGACAGGGTCCTCGAGTAGCTCCTCAAAAGCCATTGTATATGTTTGGGACCGCCACGGTAGGTAAGTCTTTTGAGCCGTCTACTCGGGCTCACTATCCGTTGGCTCTGTGACCTCCTTGCCAAGTGCCGTCGGGACGACCCGGCGCTCGGCGTTCTCGAAGGTCCGATCGAGTTCCCGACCGTCGAAATACCGATCGAGAAACACGGCCAGAGCTGCGACTTCCGAGTGGGGCTGGTTCGTCACGCCGACGTTCCAGTCGGCCGCCTCGTACACATCGAATGGAACTTTCTCCGAGCCGACGACCACCAGCAGATCCTGGCCAACTGATTCGGCTTGGATGGTTCCCACCCGTTCCTGGACCGGCTCCCCGTACATCGTGAGGTGGACGACGGGACCGTCCCAGCCCCGCACGTCACCAACCGGCGAGTCCGTCGGCCTCGCTTCGAAGGGCCCACCGAACCGCTCGGTGACGTCCCGGGTCGTCTCCAGGGCGTCGGTGGCGTTCGCGGGGAAGATCACTTCGTCCGCGCCCAGTGCGCGCGCCGTGAGCCCGACGTGGGTCGTCATCCGGTCGTCCCGACCCGGTCGGTGTCCCAGGCGAAGCACCGTCACCGAACGGTCGTCCTGCATACCGCAGCATTCGCCCTGCAGGGGGAATATGTTGTGATTCCCCTGCGAGTACCGCAAAACATTTGACCGCCGGTTCGGATCCGCCCGTATGGATCTGTTCGGAAGCCAGGTAGTCGTGACCGGTGGCGCGGGCTTCGTCGGTTCTCATCTCGCAGAACGCCTGCTCGCCATGGACGCGTCGGTTACCGTCGTCGACGACCTCTCGAACGGCCGGCGCGAGTGGATCCCCGAAAGGGCGTCGTTCGTCCATGGCGACCTCACCCGGGACAGCGTCGTCGCCGATGCCATCGACGCCGAGACTGACGTGGTCTTTCACCTGGCCGCCAGAAAGGACGTGAACGACCCGAACCCCCGCTCGCAGTTCGAGGAGAACACCGGAATGACCCTCTCGATTCTGGAGCGTATGGCCGAGGTCGGTGTCGAACACATCGCCTTTACCTCCTCTTCGACCGTGTACGGGGAGGCCCCCCGGCCGACACCGGAAGACTACCCCCAGGAACCGATCAGCGCGTATGGCGCGGGAAAGACCGCCGAGGAGGCACTCGTCTCCACCTACGTTCACAGCGCGGACCTGACCGCCTGGATCTTCCGCTTTGCGAACATCGTGGGCCCGCGACTCCAGTCCGGGGCCGTAATCGTCGACTTCATCGAGAAACTCCAGGCCGATCCCGAGACCTTACAGATCAAGGGCAACGGCCGCCAGGAGAAGTCCTACATGTCGATCGAGGCGTGTGTGGACGGGATGCTCACAGTCGTCGAACAGGCGACCGGGGCGCGAAACGTATTCAACCTCGGGACCAGAACCACGACCTCGGTGATCGAAATCGCGGACATCGTCAGCGACGTCATGGGGCTCGATCCGGCGTATGAGTTCTCCGGTGGCGACCGTGGCTGGACCGGCGACGTGCCAAAGATGCGACTCTCGATCGAGAAGGTTCGCGCACTGGGATGGGAACCGGACGAATCGAGCAACGAGGCGGTCCGTCGGGCTGCTGAGCGACTTTACGAGGGGCGGACGGAAAGTTAAGCTGTCGGCTGGACGTACTGAGACTCCCACTCGCGGCGTTCCTCGAGCAAGGCAAGCCCGTCGTCGGTGACGTGGTAGGCGTTGGTCCGTTCGTCCTGTTTGGTCTTCTCGACGAGGTCCCGCTCGACCAGGGTATCGAGGTTGGGGTACAGCCGGCCGTGATTGATCGTTGACTCGTAGTAGTCCTCCATCTCCGATTTGATTTCCAGCCCGTTTGGCCCCTCTAACCCGGCAATAACCGTCAGTAGGTCCCGTTGGAACCCTGTCAAGTCATCCATCATCCTTGCTTCGAGATATGTCGCACAGCCTATTAACATCGTCGCCCGCCTACATTTGACGGTCGCGTCGAGCCATCCATCGCCGATCCGAAATTGTGGATATGCGACGATTTATGCCCGTTCGATACGACATTTGTCCCAACAACTCCAAGCCATGAAACGACTTCTCCCCCTGCTTTTCGTTCTCGTTATCGGCTTGACTGTCGCCTCGGTTCCAGTCGCAGCACAGGAAGAACCCGACATCGACGCGACGGTTTCCGAGCCATCGGTCGCGCCCGGCCAGACACAACAGGTCATAGTGACGTTCACGAACGACGACGATGACGCACCGCCGGCCCGGGTCGTGACCGCCGAGATGGAGAGTGGTTCGACTCCGATCACCGTTCGTTCGGGCACGAAATTCATCGAGCCGATTGCTTACGGACAGCCGGTGACCGGGGCGTTCACGGTCGAAGTCCCGGAAGATATCGAGCCGGGAACCTACGATCTTGAGATCGATCTCGAATACGAGTACGGGCCCGTCAACAACACCGGCTGGAAAACTGTCGACGCGGAGGTAATCGTCGAGGATCGAGCACACTTCGCCGTGGATTCGGTGAACGGAACCGTGCCGTCGGGCGGGACGAACGAACTCGCAGTAAGCCTGAAGAACGTCGGGACTCAGACGGCCCACGACGCCACCGTGCAAACCACAGCACAAGGATCTGGGTTACGTGTCGGCGGCCAGTCCGGAATGGCAACACAGTTCGTCGCGGAGTGGGAGCCGGATGAGAGCCGAACGGTGACCGTCGACGCCACCGCAGTTTCCGGAACGAATCCCGGCGCGCACGCGATTCGGAGTGTCGTCGAGTACGAGAAGCCCAATGGAATCGATATGACCGCGCTCCCCGCCACGGCTGAAGTGCTCGTCACCGAGGACCGGTCGTTCGACGTCACCGCTCTGGACAGCACGTTACGGGTCGGTGAACGGGGCGAGGTCGTCGCAACGCTGCGGAACACGGGCCCCCGAGAGATGGCAAACGCAGTCCTCGAATTGGGACAGACCGGGCCGGCTGTTCAACCCGAGATGTCCCAGTACGGCGTCGGAACCATCCCTGTCGGGGAAACTCGGACCGTGACCCTCCCGATTACGATCGCACCCACGGCCGAACCGACGCCCCAGCGACTCTCACTTGCGCTTTCCTATGCGGACGCGAACGGGAACCTCCAACGAACCGGCGAGACGACGGTCATGGCACCGGTCGCGGACGAGCGTGATCGGTTCGTCCTCGAACGCACCGATTCGACGCTCCGGGTCGGCGAAGAAGGAGTGCTCGAACTCGAAGTTACAAACAACGGACCGAACGTCGAAGACCTGGTGCTCAGCCTGCCCGGGGCCGGACAGAACATCCATCCCCTGGAGACCGAATACGCGATCGGGGCACTGGCCAAGAACGAGTCCACGACGGTCCGATACCCGATCGAGGTTTCCTCGAACGCCGAAGCGATCCCCCGACAACTCGCCTTCCAGGTACAGTACGAGGAGGACGACCGTGACTTCGAGATGGGGCCCTACAACGTTCGAACGACGATCGAACCACGGAAAGATCGGTTCGACATTACGGCCACGAACGCCACGATCGCGGCCGGCGAGAGTGGGGAAATCGCCGTCGAACTGACAAACACCGGTGAGTTGCCCGTCAGCGACGTCAACCCGAAGATCTTCGCGGACGACCCACTCTCGGCCGATGACGACGAGGGCTACATCAGCGCACTCAAGCCGGGCGAATCCTCGACGGTGACCTTCGAGGTCGCCGCGGGGGCAGGCGCGTTGACGAAGGACTATCCACTGTCGATGGACGTCCAGTACGAGGAGAGCGGGGATACGAAGCTCACGGAAACCGTCCAGGTTCCGGTCACCGTCACGGAACAGGAAGGTGGGGGCTTCCTGCCGATCGTCGCCGTCCTGGTAGGCATCGCACTGCTTGCTGGTGGCGTCTACTGGTACCGGCGACGCTGACCGATGGTGGACCACGACGCGATCGTCGAACAGATCGCAGGGATCGTCTCCCAGCGCTCCAGGACGGTCATCCTCGTCTTCCTGGTCATCACCCTCCTGATGAGTGCCGGGCTGGGCAACGTCTCGACCGAAACCGGGACGAGTCAGTTTTCCGAGGGGACCGATGCCGAAGCGGCCCTCCAGGACGTGAACCGGGAGTTCGGGCCCGCTTTCGCTGCCGACGAGGGGACGACCCAGTTGATACAGGTCTCGGAGAACGCCCTCTCGAAACCGGCGCTTTTGACGATGTTGCGAACCCAGCAACGGCTCGAAGACCGGACCGAATTGCGCGTTACCGCGACCCGGAGTGCCGCCAGCACGATCGCGACCACGCTCGATCCAAGCGCGAGGTCCGTCGCGGACCAGATCCGGACCGTCGAGCGGGCCACACCGAAGCAGATCGACGCCGCCGTTCGGACAGCGACTGCCCAGCCCGGACTGACCGGGATCTTGAGTACCGACTTCAACCGGGAGTCGGCCACCGCGGGAGCGACGATCGCCGTGATCACCCACGAAGTCCCGGCCGGACTGGCAAGCGGGGCCGGCACGAGCGGCGACAGTCCCCTCCAATCGATCCAGCTCGAAACCCAGCGAGTGGTCGCGGCTGGCGGTGGTGATATCCGGGTCTTCGGATCCGGAATCATCTCCGCGGAATTCGCGAGCGTGATTTTCGACTCGCTCATCCTCGTGATCCCCGCCGCAATCCTCCTGATTGTCACGTTCCTGATCTATGCCTATCGTGACCCCCTCGATCTGGCGGTGGGCCTGCTGGCACTCGTGATGACGATCGTCTGGACCTTCGGGTTCATGGGGCTGGCCGGGATCCCCTTCACCCAGATGCTCACAGCGGTCCCGCCGCTGTTGTTAGCGGTCGGCATCGATTTTGGCATCCACTCGGTCAATCGGTATCGGGAAGAGCGGGTGACCGGCGTGGGCATCGCCGAGTCGATGAACGTCATGACCCGTCAGCTCATCGTCGCCTTCTTCATCGTGACTGGCTCGACGGTTATCGGCTTCGCCGCGAATCTCACCAGTTCACTGCCGCCGCTCCGTGATTTCGGCCTGATCGCGGCGATCGGGATCATCTTCACGTTTCTGATCTTCGGCATTTTCCTCCCAGCACTCAAATTGGAGGTCGATCGATATCGGGAACGCACCGGGTTCCCGGCCTTCGCCAGCGCACCGATCGGCCGTGAAGGGAGCGTCCTGGGATCGGCCCTGGACGTGGGTGTACTGATCGCCCGCCGTGGGCCCCGGATCTTCCTCGCCGTGTTACTCGTGTCCGGACTGGCAGCCGGCGCGTACGGTACGGGGATCGACACCTCGTTCTCCGAGGAGGACTTCCTCCCGCCCGAGGAGGTCCCCGACTATCTCGCCTCGCTCCCCGAACCCTTCGCCCCGGAGACCTACACCGTGACTCGCGATCTGAACTTCCTGGAGGCCGAGTTCGAGAGCGCTGCCAGGGACTCGGTGACCGTCTACGTCTCGGATTCGATGCGACGGGACACGGCCCTGCAGTCGATCGAACACGCGAACCGTGACCCACCGGACGCGATCCTGCAGGACGGACGGCAGGCAGCCGCGACGAGCATCATCGATGTCATCGACGACTATCGCGCGGCTGACCCACAGTTCGATGCGCTCGTGGAGCGGAACGATCGGAACGACGACGGGGTGCCGGACGACGATCTCACGACAATTTACGACGAACTATTCGCCTCGCCCTACGCCAGCCAGGCCAGTCAGTACCTGACCGAGGATTACCGCTCGGCCCGGATCGTCTACGACACCGAAGCCGAGTCCTCACAGAAAGCGATCTCCGCAGACGCGAAGACCTTGGCCGACCAGTACCGGCTCTCGGCGACGGCCACTGGCCAGATCGTCGTGTTTCAGGCGGTGTCGGACACCATTCTGGACTCGGCGGTCAGGAGTCTGGCCGTCGCGCTTGGGTTCACCGCGATCTTCCTGCTTTTCATCTATCGGGTGCTCGAAGGGAGTGCGACCCTCGGGATCGTCAATCTGGTGCCGATCGTCCTCACGGTGTCGTTCATCATCGGGACGATGCGCGCTCTGGGGATCCCGTTCAACGCCATGACGGCGACGGTGCTCTCGATCGCGATCGGCCTGGGAATCGATTACTCGGCACACATGACCCACCGGTTCGCCGACGAGTACGACGGCTCCAACCTCCACGATGCCCTGGACGAGACGGTGTTCGGGACCGGCGGCGCCCTGACCGGGTCGATGCTCACGACCGCGACCGGGATCGGAGTGTTGGTCATCGCGGTGACACCGATTCTCGGTCAGTTCGGCTTTGTCACCGGGATCGCAATCGTCTACTCCTATCTCACGTCGGTGCTGGTGTTGCCCTCGGTCGTGGTCGTCTGGGAGAGCGTGGGTGGGCTTTCACTTCCCTGATTCACGCCGATTCTTGCCATTCGCCCATTCCCCCGGGATCGAGATGAATGTGCACGTCCCCGACCGAGGGCCGTTCGAGGACCCGATCGCGAAGCTCCGTCTCGAGGTCGTGAGCGGCCCCGAGCGTGAGGTCACCCTCGACTTCGGCGTGAAGTTCGACCTCGATACTCGTGCCGACGTAGTGACAGCGCAGGTCGTGGACGCCGTGAACAGAGGGATGATCGAGGACGGTCTGCCTGATCGATTCGATCTCCTGCTGTGGGGGCGCGCCACCGGTGAGATAGTGCACGTTCTCGCGGGCGATGCCAAGCCCCTCCTTGAGTACGAGGAGACTCACCAGGCCACCGGCCAGCGGATCGACGATCGGCATGCCCACACCCGCACCGAAGATCCCTAGCACGGCTGCGAACGAGGTGTAGATGTCGTTCAGGGCGTCTTTGGCCAGCGCGTTCAGCCCCGTGGAATTCAACCGCTGGTTGACCCGGTCGGTATACCAGTAGACCAGAATCATGTCGGCGATCGCAAACGCAAGTCCGAACACCAGCAACAAACTGAAGCGGATCTGTGGGCCCTCAACCAGAGCCGTGACGGCGTCGTAGAAGATCTTCACTGCCAGCCCGACCAGCGTCACGCCGACGAAAAGGGCCGTCAGTGGCTCGACCCGTTCGTGCCCGTGGGGGTGATTGGAGTCTGGGCCCCGGAATGACAGCCGCCCCCAGATCAGCACGACGAGACTCGCCAGCAGATCGCCCAGCGAGTGGGCCGCGTCGGCCACGAGCGCGAGACTGCCGAACGTGAGCCCCAGCGTTCCTTCGACCGCGATTTTCGCGACGTTCCCCAGGACGTTGACCCAGGACGCCCGAAGGAACGCAGTCTCGTCGCTCGTCATCGCCCCTTCGTTTGGGGGGCGAGCCCATGACGGTTTCCTTCGGACCCGACCGCCAGGAACGGACTCGACCGATACGTTCACCGGGACCGCTCGCCAAGAACGGGCGATGGTTGAACGAATCGCTCACGACCACCCCACCGTCGAGACCCGGTCGGCGACCATCGAGCGCCGGGGGCGAACGACCCGTTCGGAGATACGAATCGCAGGGAGTCTGGACGTGGAATCAGGGTCGCTAATCAGACTCGTCCTCGACGGTCGGGAGTACCGTGCCCCGATCGAGGAGCGAGGCGACGGGACACCGGTCATTCGACACGCTGCCGAGACACCCCGGTTGGCCCGAGACCGATCCGCCGGTGAGAATGCCCTCGTCGAGTGGGTCGAGGCGAGTGACCTCGAAATCGGTCGCAGCGTCGAATTTGACATTGTGGACCCTGGCTACCGGTACGGGCTTCGGAAACCGGGAGAGCGGGCGACCTACGAGAGCGGTCGGCCCGAGGACTCGCTTTCGAGCATCGCCGAGAATCTCGACGGGTAGATTCTACGGGATCGAAACCGACAGAAACGTGGGACGGCTGCCAGCTACCCACCGGTGGAAATTTAAGTGTCGTGGTTTGGTTTGGTAAACCTCCGCATAATTTTTAGGGCGTCCAAAAGCGGCAGTATTTTCGGGTTTGAGCGCCCCTCCCCGAGGATCAGTATGTAGAATCATGACCGATTTTTGCAAAAGACTTATATGGGTTTCGGTCCTACCTTAGAGTAAGGAACAGGGGAGTCGATCCCACCCCTCTCCGTCCTTCCACCATGAGTGATGCCACAATCCGAACCTATAGCGGCGAGCGGCAGCGAACACGGGTAGACGAATCGGAATCGGAAACAGAAACAGAGGAGTCCGTCGACGAGCACGTCTGTCCAGAGTGTGGCGGACGACTCGACACGGACGAGGAGCGCGGCGAGACCGTCTGCTCGGAGTGCGGACTGGTCGTCGAGGAAAACGAAATCGATCGCGGTCCCGAATGGCGAGCCTTCGACGCCGCCGAGAAGGACCAGAAGTCCCGCGTGGGCGCCCCCACGACGAACATGATGCACGACAAGGGGCTCTCCACGAACATCGGCTGGCAGGACAAGGACGCCTACGGGCGGGCACTCTCCTCGCGCCAGCGCCAGAAGATGCAGCGGTTGCGCACCTGGAACGAGCGGTTCCGCACCCGGAACTCCAAAGAGCGCAACCTCAAACAGGCACTGGGCGAGATCGAACGCATGAGCTCCGCGCTCGGGCTTCCCCAGGAAGTACGGGAGACGGCTTCCGTGATTTACCGCCGAGCGCTTGAGGAGGACTTGCTCCCCGGCCGCTCCATCGAGGGTGTCGCCACGGCGTCGCTTTACGCCGCGGCCCGCCAGATGTCAACGCCCCGGAGCCTGGACGAGATGGCCAACGTGAGCCGGATCGACGAGATGGAGTTCAAGCGCACCTACCGCTACATCGTCCGGGAACTCAGTCTGGAGGTCCAGCCGGCCGACCCCGCGAGCTACGTGCCCCGGTTCGCCTCGGAACTCGACCTCGCCGATGAGGTCGAGCGACGGGCTCGCCAGCTACTCACGACAGCCCAGGAAAAGGGCGTCACGAGCGGCAAGAGCCCGGTGGGCCTGGCCGCCGCGGCGATCTACGCGGCGTCCCTGTTGACCAACCGCCGAGTCACCCAGAGCGAGGTCAGCGAGGTCACGAACGTTTCCGAGGTAACCATCCGAAATCGGTACCAGGAACTGCTCGAAGCCGCGGACGTCCCTGCCTAATTCGGCACTGGGTCACTCTCCTGTCGGTCTGCCTTTTTCACCTGCCCGCACGGCCGTTGAAATCTCGTTTTCCATCGGTGGGATCGCCGAACTGACTGTCTCGTCGTAGACACAGAGCGGGAGATAGGCGAGATTGAAATCGACAGGCACCGACACTCGTCCAGACGCGGCGGGCGCAGTGAGATTCAGGTATCGGCCTTTCGCCCAGGTCTCAGTGCCGTTTGTATCGTCCCGGAAGGGAACGAGCAGCGCGTCGACCCCCGGGGCCCGATACACTGCGAGAACCTGGAGTTCACCCGCGATCTCGACGCCGAGCTGACCGACGTGCTCGAAGGACACCGGGGGCCCCCGGGTCGCGTCGAGGGACACCGATTCCGGGTCCGACAGTGGCTCAAACCGACCCGTCACCCGATAGTTTTCGTCGATCGGGAAGAAATCCAGCCCATCGAAGGATTGCTGGGCGGACTCACTGAGCGGCGAATCCGCAGACTCGAAGGCCCGAGACTTTGCCGCACGGTGCTCCCGGACCGCCTGGATCCAGTCGGGGGCTGACGAATCGTCGTCCATACCGTGGGAAAGGCCGGCCCACACAAACGATTTCGGACCACCCGGTGAGCAGTCACACCCGCAAGTTGAATGGCTGGCCCTGCGAAGGCAAGCTATGAAACGGATCGACGGTCGGGAGGGCGGCGGCCAACTCGTCCGGCTGGCGGTGGCACTGGCCGCGATCGAGGGGGTTCCCGTCCGAATCGACAACGTTCGTGGCGGCCGGGACGAGCCGGGCCTTCGAGCCCAGCATGTCGCCGCGCTCCAGACCGTGGGGACACTCACCGACGCGGACTCCGAGGGTGTCGAAGTCGGGTCCGAAACGGTGGTCTTCCGACCGGGACCGATTTTGGGTGGCGATGTCGAAATCGAGGTGGGGACTGCCGGCAGTATTCCGCTTGTATTCGACACAGTGCTCCCGCTGGCAATGGCAACCGAGACCCCGTTTACTGTCCGTGCGACTGGCGGCACCGACGTGAAGTGGTCGCCCCCGATCGGGTACCATCGGTTCGTGAAATTCCCATTTCTACAGCGGTTTGGGCTCGCTGCCGAGATCGACGTCGAGCGCCGGGGCTTCTACCCACGGGATGGGGGTCTCGCAACTCTCAAGGTCTCGCCATCAGACGTGGCTCCGATCAACTGTCAGGAACGCGGGGAGCTGAAGGGGGTGACCATCCACTCGATCGCGACTGCAGACTTGCAGGAAGCCGAGGTTTCGAAACGGCAGGTAAATGGAGCCAGAGACGCCCTGGAAAGCGAAATCGACGTTCCCATCTCCACACGCAGCGAATCAGTCCAGTCCCACTCGACCGGGACTGTCGTGCTGGTAGTTGCCAAATACGAACATTCACTGGCGGGATTCGACGCCCTTGGCGAACCTGGCTGGCCCGCCGAAGATGTCGGCAAAGCCGCGGCCCAGGAGCTGCGCCGGTTTCACCACGCAACCGGGGCCGTGGATCGCCATCTCGCCGATCAACTGCTCCCCTTCCTGGCCAGAGCTGGTGGGGGGATCACGACGCCCACCCTGACCGATCACGTCCGTTCGTCCCGTGCCCTGCTAGAGACGTTCGGCTACGAAGTAGACGTCCAGACAGACTCGGAGCGAACCCGAATTTCGACCGGATTAACCTAATTTTACCGCGGTTCGGGGCCGTTCGGTTCCACGGTGACGTTCGTCGCGTACTCTAGATCGGTCCGGGAGAGCTCGACCGAGAGCGTGGCGTTGTAAATGGCCGGGTGGGCCGTCGGATCATCGACGCCGTCGAAGGCTGAATCGTCGAGGTCCGCGTACGGCACGTCGTGGATCAGACGATAGGTTCCGGTTGCGGTCGAACCGTTCCGGATCCATAGATCGAAGGGGCCGTCGAACTGGGACTGAACCCGCAGATTGTCCATCTCGGTCCCGTTTACCGTCCCGTTCGTCGGTCGTAGAACGACGGCTGGACCGTCGACCGAGCGATCTGCGGTGGTTCCCGCGACAGGATCGACGGTCACGTTGTACCCATCAGCCGACCCCTGAACCGAGACTGACCAGCTCGCGGACCCGTTGGTGGCGTTGAAGACCACCGGGGTGGAAGTGGAGGCGTTCGTGACGGTGATCTGTCCCCGCCGCACGTTCGTGACTCCCGAGCTAACCGGCCAAGTGTTATCCCCGCCCGCTGACTCGAAGGTGGTGTCATTGGTCTGGCGCAGCATCGTCCCGTTGTGTGTCCCGTCGAGGCGGACGTGATGTACTGCCCCCCGGGTAAGCGAGTGATTGATCTCGGCCTGGCTGTACGCCCGTATTCGGTCCCGATAGGTCCCGACGAGCGTGCTGGAGTCGTGATTGAGACTCTCGTTCTCGTTGGTGGCTCGCAGCAGTACGTCGCCGGTGTCTGTTGCCGTGGCTCGCAGATCGATGGCGTCGTGTTCGTCGACGGTTTCGCGGGTCGCCAGGTTCTCGGTGAAAATCGCCGTGTTGAGTATCAGCGCCAGCGCGACGAAGACGACCGCGAGGGCAAAGGCCGCGACGAGAATGATCTGCCCTCGCGAGCGCTCCATACCCCCCATTCTCTGCTCTCCCCGAAAAGCCTTCCCCGGCAAGGCTTTGGGCCGTACCGACCAATCCTCGCCCATGCACGTGGCAATCCTGGGAGCCGGTGCAATCGGGTCTGCGCTCGCCGGGACGCTCTCGGGTTCGGCCACAGTGACACTGATCGGACACGAGAACGACCACCTGCGGGCACTCCGCCGTGGGTCGCTGCAAATCGACTCTCCAACGGATGTGGCCCGTTCCCAGGAGGTTTCAGTGTCTACCAGCCCGTCGACTGTGGCCGAGGCGGACTTGCTACTCCTGGCCGTCAAGAGTTACGACACCGCGACCGCCATGGCCGAGGTAGAATCGTACCTCGCGGACACGGAGGTACTCACACTGCAGAACGGACTGGGGAACATCCAGACGATCCGCGAGGTCGTCGGCGAGAACCAGGTGATCGGCGGGACGACGACGATGGCCGCCTTTATCCCGGAACCGGGCCGGGTCCGTATCGAGAGTCGGGGCCAGACCCGTATCGGCCGCCCCTGGGACGGAACTGATGGGCTAGATGCGGTAACCGAGACGTTCAGGACTGCCGGATTCGACATCCAGGCCGCATCAGATATCCGGACGGCCATCTGGGAGAAAGTGCTGATCAATGTGGGCATCAATCCGGTGACGGCCCTGGGTCGAGTGCCAAACGGACACCTTCGATCGGGGCCCGGACGCGAACTCCTCGAAGCGGCGATCGAAGAGGCCGCCCAGGTCGCCGCAGCCGAGGGATATCACGTTGCCGACCCGATCGAGCAGGCCATCCAGGTCGTCCAAGACACGGCGACGAATCGCTCCTCGATGTCCCAGGACCTACAGCGGGGGACACGGACCGAAATCGAGTCGTTGAACGGCGCGATCGTCGACCGAGCCGAGAAACACGGTATTCACGTCCCCGTCAATCGGACACTTTCGGCCGCGATTCGACTGGCGAGTTCTCGGGCTGAAACACATTCGTCAAATGGGTCGCGGGCGTAGGCCGATTATGGCCCCGCCACTCGCGGTCGATATCGATGGCACGTTGAGCCGGCCGGACCGGTCGATCGACCCCCGGATCATCGACGCCCTCGGCTCCTGGCCGGCCCCAGTCATCATCGCGACGGGCAAAGCCCTCCCCTTCCCCGTTGCACTGGCCCAGTATTCCGGTCTCGAACCGATGGTCGTCGCGGAAAACGGCGGGATCGCCGTGGCCGAAGACACCCTTCAGGTACACGGCGATCGAGCCGCCGCGGACGCTGTCGCCGAGGCCTACCAGCGCCAGGGCCACGACCTGGGGTTTGGCAAACTGGACCTGGCAAACAGGTGGCGTGAAACCGAAATCGCGGTGAGTCGTGAGTCCCCGCTCGAACCGCTCGAAGCGATCGCCGCGGAGCACGGACTGGAGGTCGTCGACTCCGAGTATGCCTATCACGTCAAGTCGCCCGATGTGAGCAAGGGCGAGGCCTTCGAGGCACTCGCCGCCAACCTCGAGTTCGACCCTGGAACGGCCCTGGCAGTGGGCGATAGTCCCAACGACGTGTCACTCTTCGAGGTGGCTGGGACCGGTGTCGCCGTCGCCAACGCGACCGCAGACGCGAAGGACGCGGCAGATATCGTGACCAGCGGGAGTTACGCCGACGGGTTCCTCGAAGCCTTGAACACGGTCTTGTGATCAGAAGGGCCACAGCGATCGGAACCATCCCTGGAGGCCGGCACCGTCCCGCCTGGCCTCGAAGACCGGATGGAGCGCGTTAAGCAATTCCTGTCGCGATCCGAACTGCCGCGTTTCGACGTCGTCCAGTGCCCGTGAGAGTTCGATGGTGTTTCCCCGGGGATCGTATGGGACGACCCGGTTTCCCAGTGCCGCCTCGACGGCCTGGCGATCGGCGGGGAAGTCCAGGTCGGTTTCATCGAGCAGGCCGTCGACGGCGGCGATACCGAAGGCGATGGCTGTCTCGTCCTCGTCTGTTTTCGATGGCGGTACAGCCATGGCTAGTCCTCCGAACGCCGGTTACAAAACACCCGGGGAGTTAGTTCTCGGAGACCGCTCGTTCCTCGTACTGATCCCGAAACTGGGTGATAAGCTGTCCCATCTTCGCATACCAGTCGTTGAGGAGCCGCTGCATGTCATCGGCGATCCGATCCGGATCCGTGGGCCGGTAGACGTGATAGTACCCGCCCTGTTCGTAGTTCACCTGTTCTTTCTGGATGAACCCTGACTGGAGCAGGCGCTGGACGGATCGATAGGCCGTTGAACGCTCCCGATCCACAGCCTCGGCGATGTCATCCACCGTGAGCGGTTCCTCGGCGTCGGTCAATTCCAGAAACACTTCCTTGTCGAGCTCCTTGAGACCGTGCATACATTCCAGAAGCCCCTCACATTGCATGTCCTGGGAAAGATACTCGCTCATCGAATCCGACATTGTTAGTGGAGTTTTGGGGTAGCCGGACAAAAGGGTTGCTGTCGGGGGTGCTGATAGCCGTATTCCGGCCCGTCCGGATGAGTCCTCACGACGGTTTCCAATCAGGTATGTCACGAATCCGGTCGAAAATTTCGTCCCCGTCGACAGCAGTGCCGTCCGGAACGCGAAAGAGTCGGTCACCCTCGACTGCGGTTTCCTCGATGTCGCCCACGAGAATCGTGGGAAGGGCCGCAGTCTTGAACCCCTCGACGAACACCCAGTCGACGCCCTGCTCGTGGAGTTCGACCAGCCGATCCCTCAGCGTTACCCCGTCTTCCTTGCCCACCGGTCGGAACTCCGCAGACTGCGTCGGAGTGATGCCGATGACCCTGTCTGCGCCGGCCAGGCGGTGTCGATGTGTATCCGTTCCTTCGGTATCGAACTCGATGTCGTGATGAATCGATTTCACCGTCGCGACACGAACCGACTCGGGAACCGCCTCGAGGAGCCGTTCGAGTAGTGTCGTCTTCCCGGTGTTTCGACGGCCGGCAACGCCAACGACTTTCATTACCTGGTAGCTTCGGGCCCATCTACTTAGCCTCCGCGGGACCTCGGCTTCGCCCCGAACGGAAGGATTTCAACCCTGGAGGGATCCTATGTGATATGGACTGGGGGAGCTTTCGGGCACTGGGATTGACTGTCCTCCTCCTGGGTGTCCTCGCCGGTCCGGCGACGGCCGGGACGACGCTCGGGTCGGACACCCAGCAGATCGGGGAGATGGAATCGGATCTCGTGATCATTAGCGCGGACGTGGCCGAGAACGGCACGGCGACGTTCCAGATCGAATACGCAATCAGACTGGACGACGAGAACGATTCCCAGGCGTTCGATGAGTTGGCGAATGATATCGAGCAGAACGAATCGGCCTACGTGTCCCGGTTTGCGGACCGCATGCAGAACACGGTATCCGCGGCGGAAACATCGACCGGCCGGTCGATGACCGTCCGTGATTTCGGCGTTACGGCCCGGACGAGTCCGACACTCGGGAACCAGTACGGGACCGTGACCTACACCGCCACCTGGGAGAACTTTGCGAACGTGACAAACGGGGACATCCAGGTCGGGGACGCCTTAGCGGGGCTGTTCCTCGACGAGGAGACACGACTGCGGATCGAGTGGCCCGAGACCTACCAGCGGGCCACAGTTGACCCCGCTCCGACCGGTTCGAGTGCGGGAGAAGTGGTCTGGGAAGGTCCACGCCAGTTCGAGACGGGACAGCCCGCGCTCACACTCGAACCCACACCCACGACGAGCCCGGATCTGACGACGACCGAGACGACGGCGGCCGAGGACGGCCTTCCCTGGGTCCCGATCGGACTGATTCTCCTCGCCCTGGTTCTGCTTGGCGGATGGTACGTCTATCGTGGGACTGAACCGGAGGCAACTGACAGCGCGGGGCCGGTCACCGAACCGGCCGAACCGAAGGCAGAATCCGGCGAACCGAGCCCGCCATCGGAGCTTTTGAGCAACGAGGAACGCGTCGAACAGTACCTGGCTTCGGTCGGTGGTCGCGCGAAACAACAGGAAATCGTCGAGGCGCTCGACTGGACGGAGGCCAAGACGAGCCAGGTACTCTCGGACATGTCGGAGGCAGACGAAATCGAGAAGTTCCGGATCGGTCGGGAGAACGTCGTCAAACTCCCCGAATCCAGCGACGAATCGGTCTAAATCGGGCTTAATTGGGCCCAAACCGCGTTCAGGACCGGCCGGGTATAACTGTCCGTGGCTGCTACGGCAAGTCGATGAGACGTGCACTGGCTGTATTCACAGCGATCATGGTCGTCCTCGGTATCGTCGCCGGAGCTGGAGCAGCCGGCGCCGTAACGGCGGACCAGGAGGCCGTCGACGCTGGCCCGATTTATGCGGACACGAATAACACGACTGAAACGACCACTACGGTAGCGGAGAACAACACGACAACGGAAAACACGACGGTCGACGACAACACGACGACAGAAAACACGACGGATTTGAACCAAACTGAACCGGTGAACGACACGGAGACGAACGAAACCGACTCGCTCAACGAGACCAACGAAACCACGGTGGCTCCGGGCGCACAGCTCTCGGCCATCGTAAGCACCCAGCAGGCTGAGATCCGTGGGAGTGTCTCGGAACGGGCCTTCGGCCTCTCGGTCGCGGCTGCCCACTCGAATCAGTCGAAAGCACGGCTCGTCGCGAACGAGACCGAACAGCTCGAACGCCAACTGACCCATCTCCGAAATCAGACCGAAGAATTCGAGCAGGCCCACGAGAACGGAACCATCCCTGAGGGCGCATACTACGCGCATGTCTCCCGACTAGAGGCCCAGATCAACTCCATGGAACGGCTAATCAACCAGACGGAATCGACGAGCGAGTCGATCCCCGAGGAGGTCAGGCAGGCCCACGGGATCAACTCGACCCAGCTCGAAACCCTTCGATCACAGGCCCGGAACATGAGCGGGCCGGAGACCGCAGCTGTCGCTCGATCGGTCGTTGGACCGAACCCCGGGCAGCACATGGGACAGGGCCCACCCGCACACGCAGGCCCACCTGGGGAGGCCCCGGGTAACGGGGCGATGGGCCCTGGCGATAACTCGACAGGACCCGCAGCCAACGACTCGATGGGACCGCCAGCGGACAACCGGACGATGGGACCGCCAGCGGACGACTCGACGGTGGGACCGCCAGCGGACGACTCGACGGGACCGCCTGCTGAGAACACCCCCGGATCGAACGACAGGAACGGTGACAGCCCATCTGGACAGACCGGACCACCAACGGACCCTGGCAACCAGAACCCTGGGGCCGGGAACCAGGGACCGCCACAGGAATCTGAATAGCGCGGTCACCGCCTTCAATATCGCGGCCGACTGACCTCTTTTGTCTCGACGGGTCTTCTCACCAGTTTTGCAGGAAGTAGATCAGAACCGCAGTTACAAGCACTAACGACCCGAACCCGCCCAGTGCGAACCAGATGCCAGCCAGCCGTGGACTCGGGAGCCCCGACGGCAGGAAGAGAACGGAGATGGTGGCCACTGCTGCCAACAGCAACCCCCAAACGTAGACACGGGCTGCAGTATAGAACGCCCGGCCGTAGTCCATACTGACCCAACGAAAGCCGGCGATAAAACCGTTTGTCCGCTCAGTCCTCCCCACCGCTCTCGATCACGTGGAACCCACCAGTTTCTTCCCGCCCGGAGAGTTCCCGCTGGGGGAAAGGAATCTTGATCCCGGCCTCCTGGAACGCCCCCGAGACGGCCCGAATAGCCGCACTGATCGCCTTGGCCCGGCGACGGGCACTCGGCTTGTCGATCCAGAACCGCAACTCGAGGACGATCGCCGAGTCGTCCAATCGACTGGTTATGACCCTGGGCCGAGGGACAGAGAGGATGTTGTCCACCTCTGATAAGGCCTCTTTCGCCACGTTCATGGCGTGTTCCGGGTCGGACGAATAGTCGATTCCAACCTCGACACGAAGTCGCAGGCGGCCCTTGGTCGAGCGGTTCACGATCGTCGCGTTACCGACTGCATCGTTCGGTAGCACGACGAGTTCGCCGTCGAAGTTCTCGAGTCGGGTGTTGACGATCGTCACCTCACTGACGATCCCCTCGTGGTCACCGATCTCCACCCAATCTCCGATCTCGAAGGGCCGGGACAGCATGAGGACGAAACCGGCAATGAGCGAGCCAAGCGTCTGCTGGGCGGCCAGACCGGCCACAATACCGAGGAAGCCGGCCCCGACCAGCAGCCCACCGAGATCGATTCCCCACAGGGAAAGTGCAGCGATCGCGGCTGCGGTGAGAAAGATAATCTGAACGACCCGAAGCGAGATCTCCTCTTGATGGGCCGAGATACGGTCCGATCGGGCCGTCAGCTCCTCGACCCAGTGATGGAGGATTCCCATCCCAGTGTAGGCACCGACAAAGAGCAGGACAGTAATCACACTCTGAATCACGAGCGATGACGGGATCGAGAAGGTTTGAAGGACCCGAAGGACCGGTTGGATCTCGCCCCAGATACCCAGCAAACCGATGCCAGCGAGAACGACTACGACTACCCGTAACAGTTTGACAGTCAACGACTCGGGGCCCCAGTTCGCTTCCGGGCGGTGAATGGCCTTGTAGACTCCCGTCAGCCCCATCAATCCGAAGAGCCACTCGATCCCCAGAAAGACCACCCGCACGAGAACCGGCACTAACACGGCGACGAGAAAGACCGCGATTCCGAGAGCGAGTGCCGTCAAAAGCACCTGTGTCTCGAGGGAGCCACCACCGTGAAAGATCGCATTCCAGTCGTACCCGCTGCCCACTACCATTTGTCCGGGGTTCGAAACCCCCCTACTTAGTGGTGCTGGCACAGCCCGACCCGAGTGGCGAACATTCTTAATCGCGCTTTTCCTTGATGGAATATGGAGCAGGTCGACGTCGCTATCGTCGGCGGGGGACCGGCCGGGACGGCGGCGGCACGGGCGGCAGCAACGCGTGGAGCGTCCGCACTCGTACTGGAAAAAGGGGTCCCACGGGCGGACAGAGACCGTCTCGGCCCGGATTCGACGGACGCGGCGGGATTTCTCGATTACTGGACCGAAATCGCTGGTCTTGATCCCGACACGCTTCCCGAGGAGGTGATCCACCAGACACTCTCGGGGGCCGAGTTCGTCGGGCCGACCGAATCAGTCACCCTCTCGAATACGGGCATCAACTCGGAGTACCCGCATTTCGGCTTCGCGTTCGACCGCGCGAAGTTCGACGACTGGCACCGGGAACAGGCAGAAGCCGCTGGAGCCGACTACCGGGTTGGAACCGGCGTCCGTGACGTCGAAACGACCCACACAGGCACGCCAACCCACAATCTCGTCCTCGCGGACGGCTCTGAAATACGGGCCGACTACCTGGTACTCGCTGATGGCCCCCAGCGGCGGATCACGATGGGGGTACTTGATCAGTACCTGCCGCCGGAGAAGGCGGCGTCGAAACTCCTGTCCCCGCCCGAGGCCAACCATATCGCCTACCAGGAGTACCGCCGGTTCCCGGCGGACGCCTTCGACGCGGATCGGATCAAGTTCTGGTGGGGCTGGCTCCCCGGCCACACGGCCTACCCGTGGGTGTTCCCGAACAGCGACCGGGTCGCCCGCGTGGGGCTCACGATGCCGATCGGAATGTCACTCGACGACGTCCCGAATCCGCAGGCCTACGAACTCCTGAAGCCGGAGGACGAGTCGATGCCCTCGCCCCGGGAGTTCCTCGATCGCTTCCTGGAGACCGTCTACGGTGCGGAGTACGATATCGAGTCCGAGATGCCCCGGCTTGAGAACTACGGGAAAGACGCCGGCACCGAGACCTATCCGATCTCCTCGACCAGGCCGATCGACTCACCGACCGATCTGGGCATCGCCGTCGTCGGTGGGGCGATGGGAGCTACCTCTGCCTTCCACGAGGGCGGTGACCATCTGGCTCTCCGGACCGGAACACTAGCTGGCGAACTCGCCGCGTCCGAGAATCTGTCGGCGTACAATCGGGCCTGGAAGGACGCAGCCGGGCCGGAAATGCGCAGAAACGTCGCGCTTTCGGATATGGTTCGTGGCTACGGGCCCGCGGACTGGGACCGAGTCCTTGGAATCGGGAATCGAATGCTGAAGAACCAGGCCGGCGCGGTCCCGAACATCCGCTCGGCGCTCTCGGTGGGTGTTCCGGCGCTCAAGCTCTTTCTTGCTTACCGGTACACGAAGTTTGGGCTCCGAGACGATCGTGTCGTGCAAATCGCTGAACGCGACTACGAGCACTGATGGGCCCCGGAACCTACACGGTCCTCGTGAAACTCGACACCGTGAGACCGATCACGTTCGGGGCCGCCGGCGAACGTTCGCTCGACGCGGGATACTACGCCTACACCGGGAGTGCATTCGGCCCCGGCGGCCTCTCCCGGGTCGATCGCCATCGACGGGTAGCGGCTGGCGAAAACGATACCCGACACTGGCACGTCGACTACCTCCTTGGGGCCGCGGAAACGAACTGGGAGGGCGTGTGGATCACCCCAGAAGCGGACCGGGAGTGTGAGATCGCCCGTTCGCTTTCGGGGGAAGCGATCGCGGGTATCGGGGCGACTGACTGTTCGTGTGTGAGCCATCTGACTTACAGTGCCGATCGCGAGTCACTCGTGGATTCGGTCGCAACGTGCCACGAGGACCGGGCCTGAGTTTTGCGGAGAACTCAATCGAGGGGGACCCACTCTGTTGGCGGGTTTCCAAAGCCGCGGGCCCGTATTTCCCGACCGCCGTCATCCGGAACCCGGATCTCGAACACCCCGTCGAACAGTTGGTTTAGTGTGTTGATGACCTTCGGCTCGTGAGAGTCCGGGTCGATTGCGAACATGCCGATCCAGTCTTTCGACTGGATCTGTCGGGTGAACACGTGCAAGAACCGGAAGAGCCGCTCCAGGTCGACGTACATCAACAGGGCCGAAAGTGAATCGAAGGCCACCCGAATTCGGTCGACCCCGTTGCCCGCAGCGTCCTTCGAGATCTGGGAAAACTCGATCCCGATACCGGTCAAATCGCCCGGCGAACTGACCGATTCGACGATCCCCTCCAGATCGCCATTCCCGGTCGACCCGATGCTGTCGATGATACGAACGTAGGCCTCATCGACGGGGGCGATCTCGCGGTACTCCCTGTAGATCTGCGCGCCGCCGTCGTTTGCCGTCACGACGACCGATCCATCGCCCTGTCTGGCACCGTGGCCCAGTACCTCGAGCATCAACGCTCGCTTGCCGGACATCGCGGGGCCACTGACGAGGATGTTGGTCCCCGGGCCGACGGAGTCCGCGAGCGGGGCGGGCACGGTGTCACCGAGTTGATAGCTCATTGTTCCTGACTATGTGGAGGGTACCCTCCATCGAGACGGTGTGTTCCCGAATGTAGGCCCACGGAACATAAGTGTACATGGATACGCGCCCACACGATCACCGCAACGATCCCACGTCCCCCAGTTCCTGGAACCGAAGCAAGTCCTCGTCCGTCCCGACGACCACGAGGGAGTCACCGTCACGAATCTCGAATTCGGGGCCCACATCGGTGTAGGTTTCCTCACCGCGTTCGACGGCGATGATCGTACAGCCGGTCCGTTCTCGAATCGCGGCCTCTTCGATCGTCGATCCTTCGAAGCCGGGCGCCTGCATCCTGACGATGTCGATCTGGGTGTCATAGGAGATGACATCCTCATCGAGGATGCTCGAGGCGAGCATGCGCCCGGAAACAGTCGGCAACGGTAACACGTAGTCGGCACCGGCCGAGTACAGTTTCGCCACGTTGTCAGCGTCGTTGGCCCGGACGATGATTTCGAGTTCGGGGTTCAACTCGCGGGCGACAAGGGTCGCGAAAATGGCGTCGGTGTCGGAGTTCAGCGAGACGATAAAGGCCCCAGCCTCCGCGAGACCAGCCTCCCGGAGGACCGCGGCCTCGGTCGCATTCCCGACGACGTCGACCGCGTCGCGGTCCACGAGATCGATGATTCGACAGGTGACGTTCGCGGACTGCAGTGCGTCACAGACGGCTTCGCCAACCTCACCATACCCGGCCATCACGACGTCCTCGTGTGCCAAACGGTCGCCGGCCCGGGTGCGATCCATGACCGCTTCGAGCTGAGATTCCGTTCCAGCGACCAGCAGCACGGTCCGGTCTGTCAGTGTCGTCTCCGGGGTCGGGTTCGGGACGAACTTCCCGTCGACCCAGGCACCGATCACTGCGGCCCCCGTCTGTTCCCGGATCCCGGCCGAGCCGAGTGTCTCACCGTGAACGTCACTCCCGGCGAACACCGGGAGTTCGATGACTTCCAGGTCAGCACTGATATCGACGGTTTCACCGAGCTGGGTCGTGATGACACTCGAAACCTTGTCCGCGAGGCCTCGACCCAGAAGTTCGCGGGGATGGAGTGGCTCGTCGACACCGGCCAGAAGCAGGTACCGCGTCAGCGAGGGATCCTCGACGAACGCCACCAGCCGGACCGAGTCGTTCAGTTCTCGAACCGAGAGCGCCATCGCCGCGTTTCGTTCGTCCGGCCCGTCAAGTACGACCGCCCGGGCGGATTCAACGTTCAAATTCGAGAACGTCGCGGTTGATTCCGGGTCGCCGAGGACCACGTCGTAGCCCTCACGAGACAACGAGCGGGCCCGTTCCTCCGATTCGACCAGGAGCACGTAATCGAGGCCGTGGACCTCCAGGTCGTCGATCAACACGTCCGATCGGTCACTGAATCCACAGATGACGACGTGGTCTTCCCCCTGGTAGGTCCGGGGAATCGTGTCTTCGAGCCGCTCCTCGATCCAGGGCACCAGAAACAGTGGCAGCGTCAGAAAGATGAAGAAGATCCCGGTGAACTGCATCAACACGACGAGGAGTTGTATCTGGGGTGAACTCCACGGCGCGTCTTCACCGTATCCCGTGGTGGTGAAACTCTCGACGACGATCTGGAAGGCCTGGATAACAGTCCGGTGTTCGCCTTCGAAGGCGCTCATACCGAACTTGTAGAGTATCGTGTAGAGAACGAGGGCGCCCAGGAAAGAGAGGACGTAGTACACCCCCCGCCGTCGAGTCCGTTCCATACCGTGTCTGTCCGTTCCCGAACCATAAACCATCGGGGGACGGCAGCGATCAAATGTCGACCCGGCCCGAAAACACGTATTGGGCGCCGTCACGAAAGCCGGGTATGCACGATCTAGACGAGACCGACCTGGAAATCCTCCGACTGCTCGTCGCGGATGCCAGACGACCATTTCGCGAAATCGCCGAGGCCGTGGACCTCTCCGCGCCCGCAGTCTCGGACCGTGTCTCCCGGCTGAAAGAACAGGGAGTCATTCGTCGATTTACGGCCGACATCGATCGCCGACAGCTCCGGGAGGGGACGCCGGTTCTGGTAGATCTCGAGGTCGCCCCGGAGTCCGCTGCCAGTATCAGAGACGCCGTCCAGGAACTCGATGCCGTGGAACACGTCTACGTGACCGTCGACGGACACGTGCTCGTTCACGCAAACGCCCCCGGAGCGGTCGGCCCGTGGCTCGATCAAGTCCTCGAGGAGCAAGGGGTGCGTGACGTAGCCGTCTCGTTGTTGCGAGAGAGCCAGTGGTCACCAACCGTCGGGGCAAGCGACTTCGCGCTGGTCTGTGATGAGTGTGGCAACACCGTCACCAGCGAAGGAGTCACGACCCGTGTCGGCGGCGAGGTCAAGCAGTTCTGCTGTCCGTCGTGTGAATCCCGGTACGTGGAGCGTTACGAGGAGTTGCAATCCGATGCCTGACTTTCGATTCAAAATTTCCGGCCCCGTTTTCCTTCGTTTTCTGAGCAACAATCGAGATGAAATACGAGCCCCTATCAGGGCGTATGCTCACCGAACGGCTCTCGGTGCGTGGCATGACGTGTGCGAACTGTGCCAGCACCGTTACCAGCGCCCTCGAATCACTCGACGGGGTCGCGTCGGCTGACGTAAACGCTGCGACCGAGGAGGCACGGGTCGAATACGACCCCGAAGGTGTCTCTTTGAGCGCGATCTACGAGGCAATCGAGGACGCAGGCTACGAGGGGGTGACCGACCGGCTCCGGATCGATGTCGCGGACATGCACTGTGCGAACTGTGCCGAGACGATCGCCTCCAACCTCGAAGGAATGGCCGGCGTGCTACGCGCGGAGGTCAACTACGCGACAGACGACGCGACAGTGACCTACAACCCGGCGACAGTCACTCAGGCGGACCTCTTCGACGGGATCGAAGCCGCCGGGTACTCCCCGGTTCGTGAGTCAGGAGACGACGAAGAGCGTGGGGAGTCAGCCAGCGACGCCGCTCGCAATCAGGAGATCACGAAACAACTTCGGCTCGTGGCGTTCGGTGCGGCCTTCTCGATCCCACTGCTCTTGATGATGGCTGGCGAACTCTTCGCGTCTGGCTCCTTCCCGGAGTCGATCCTCGGAGTTCCGATGGGCTGGATCGCCTTCGGCCTCGCGACCCCCGTGCAGGTCGTCCTGGGCCGGGAGTTCTATCGCAACTCCTACACCGCCCTCTTCCGCAACCGGACCGCGAACATGGACGTCCTCATCGCCCTGGGCTCCACGACAGCCTATGGCTACAGCGTCGCGGTCCTCCTGGGCGCGATTCCAGGGGGGCTGTACTTCGACTCGGCCGCGTTGATTCTGCTCTTCATCACGCTGGGCAACTACCTCGAAGCCCGCTCGAAGGGCCAGGCAGGAGACGCGATGCGGGAACTCCTGGAGATGGAGGCCGAGACGGCCACGCTCATTGCCCCGGACGGAACCGAGCGTGAGGTCGACCGAACCGAGGTCCAGGTCGGGGACATTTTGAAAGTCCGCCCCGGCGAGCGGGTTCCGACAGACGGGGAGGTGATCGGCGGCGAGAGCGCCGTCGACGAGTCGATGGTGACTGGCGAGTCGGTGCCAGTCGAACGGGGTCCGGGCGATGAGGTACTTGGGGGGACGATCAACGAGAACGGCGTGTTACGGGTGCGTGCGACCCGCGTGGGCGAGGATTCGACGGTCCAGCGCATCGTCGAACTCGTCAGAGAAGCCCAGTCCCGCCAGCCGGACGTCCAGCGACTGGCCGACCGGATCAGCGCTCACTTCGTTCCGGCAGTGATCATCAACGCACTCATCTGGGGCGGGCTCTGGTTCCTCTTTCCCCAGCAGCTTGCGGGGTTCGTGGAGATGCTCCCGATCTGGGGACTCATCGCAGGCGGACCCGCAATCGTCGGCGGAACTGTGGGCACCTTCGAATTCGCGATCGTCGTCTTCGCGAGTGCGGTCCTCATCGCCTGTCCCTGTGCGCTCGGCCTGGCGACACCCGCGGCCACGATGGTCGGGACGGCAATCGGGGCGCGAAACGGCGTCCTCTTCGCGGGCGGGGACGTGCTCGAACGGGTCAGGGACGTCCAGACAGTCATCTTCGACAAGACCGGCACGCTCACGGAGGGATCGATGGCAGTCAGCGACGTGATCGTTCCCGAAACCCGTGCAGACGGGGGGCTCCTGACCGAGCAATCGATCGACCAGGACGAATTACTCAGACTGGCCGCGAGTGCCGAGTCGGGGAGCGAACACCCGATCGCACAGGCCATCGTCAGCGCAGCCGCGGATCGTGACCTGGACGTCGGGGAGCCCGAAACCTTCGAAAACGAACCCGGTCGTGGAATCACGGCGACCGTCGACGGCCGAGAACTCCACCTGGGCAACCGAAAACTGCTCCAGGAGGCGGGGATCGAACTCGGCGCCCTAGGGGATCAACTGACCGAACTCGAAGCGGCCGGCAAGACTGGAATCGTCGTCGCCGTCGACGGACAGGTCGCAGGTATCGTGGCGACGGCCGACACGGTCAAAGAATCGGCCAAAGCGGCCGTGGAACAGCTTCAGGACCGGGGGATCGACGTCTGGATGCTCACCGGGGACAACGAGCGGACCGCTCGGAGTGTCGCCGAGGCAGTCGGCATTCCGCCGGCGAATATCCGTGCGGAGGTCCTCCCGGCCGAGAAGGCTTCAGTCGTCAGAGAAATTCAGGACGCAAGCGGCGACGCGATGATGGTCGGGGACGGCGTCAACGACGCACCCGCCCTCACCGAGGCCGCCGTGGGGGCTGCGATCGGCAGCGGGACGGACGTCGCCATCGAGGCCGGGGACGTCACTCTCGTCCGGGACGACCCCCTTGACGTGCTCAAAGCCATCCGGCTCTCCGTGGCGACCCTTCGAAAGATCAGGCAGAACCTCTTCTGGGCGCTGGGGTACAACACGGTGATGATTCCGCTTGCCTCCCTGGGCTTGCTCCAGCCAGTCGCGGCCGCGGCCGCGATGGCGAGTTCGAGCGTGAGCGTGCTCACGAACAGTCTGACGTTCCGGAACTACACGCCGGATCACGACTACGAGCTCCTGGGTCGGCTCCGGCGCTGACTCGGTCGAACCCGAAACGCCCTAAGCCCCCCATCCCCAACCCGCTTCCATGTCCATCACGCTTCGCGTCGAGGATATGAGCTGTGACGGCTGTGAAGACATCGTGGAGACCGCACTCGAAGAGGTCTCCGGGGTCGAGGAAGCAAGTGCCGACCACGAGGCGAATACCGCCGTCGTCGAGGGCGACGCGGACGTCGAGGACCTACTCGACGCCGTCGATTACGCCGGCTATTCCGCCGAGTTCCAGCCGGAAGACGAGACCGACGACGAAGGGGACGAGTCCGAGGAGTAACGCACTTTTTCGCATCGTCGAACGAAGTTACCGTCAGGTAACCAGGTTACCGATCGAACCCATTAGGTATAAAGCCCCTCCGTACTTTGGGGTAAATACCATGGTGGTAGCTGAAACCCAGGTGGAAGACCTGCCCCCGAGTGCCAAGCTCGTCCTGAAGGTCCTCGAATACAACGGCGGTCTGACCCAGAAACAGATCGTGGACAAATCCCGGCTTTCTCAGCGGACGGTCCGAGACGCCCTCGAGCGGCTACAGGATCGAACCATCGTCGAGAAGAACATCTACATCCCGGACGCTCGGCAGAACCTCTACACGCTCTCGACCCCCGGTGCAGACGCGCCGGCCGAGGCCGAGGTCTGACCCAACCGACGGGCTCTTTTTACCTCGCGCCGTCTCAAAGCGTGTGAAGGTCATCACGGATCGCACGCGAAATCCCTTCGGATTCGCTCCACCCTGTGAGGAGTTCATCCCGGGAAGCGGGGATCCCAACGCCGATTTTCACTTGATCGGAGATCGGCCGTCCGAACCGACTGCAGCCGACCTACTCGAGGACGGCCGCTTCGAACCGCTTCGAGTCGTCCTCGAAACGGTCGGCTTGCTCGATGCGGGAGCGGCGGGTAGCATCTATACGTCCTATCTGTACCCGTGTTACCAGAACGGCGAACCGACGCCCGCGGCCCGCGAGGCCGCCGAAGCCCTCTTCGACGCCGAACTCAGGGCGATCACGGCCCACGTATTGCTCCCCGTGGGTGAGCAGGCTATCGAGTTCGTGCTTCGGAACTACAGTTCGATGGCCCCAGGGGAGCGATCGACGGCGCTCCACGGGACCGAAATCACGAACGGCTCCTGGATCATCGTGCCCATCCGCGATCCGGCGGCGTGGGAAGCCGGCGACGCCGAGACGCTCGAATCGACCCTGCGATCGCTTCGCTCCTTCGACTACCGTCGCGAGAGTGACCTCGGCCGTCACGTGACCGGGCCGGGAAGCTATCGGGTCAGATAGGCGTCTCTGCGCCCCACTCCTCGAGTGCGCGGCCGAGTTCGTCGTGGCTCTCGCCCGCCTCCGTGACTGACTTGCCGGCCATGTAGGCGTCGACCGCCTGGCGGAGCGCTTTCGCGCCGGCGTGAGTCCCGTCGGGATGACCGTGGATGCCACCGCCAGCCTGGACGATGAGGTCCGTGCCCAACGCGTCCAGGAGTGGTTCGACCGTGCCAGGGTGGAGGCCGCCGGACGCGACCGGGAGGACGTCGTTCATCCCGTGCAGGTCGGATTGTAGCCACTCGTTGATGCCCGCCGTGTCCTCGTTTTCGAGTTTTCCCAGGTTCGCCGTCCCGGTGTGAATGTGATCGACACCCGTGAGGCGAGCGATCTGGGCGAGCACGCGCATCGAGACGCCGTGGTGGGAGAGCCGATCGAAGGCCGCGTGCATCGCCCGGTGAGCGTGGATCGCGAGCCCGCGCTTTTCGGTGTGCTCCCGGACCGACTGGACCGCGCCCCAGCCGGTGGTGATGACATCAACCATGACGAAGTTCCCGCCCTGGTCGGCCACGAAGTCGGCCCGCTCTTTCATCGTCTCGACGTCGGCGGTGATGTTTACCAGGTAATCCTTGCGGTCTCCGGTCTCCTCCTCTGCCCGATCCCGCATCTCGAAGCTCTCGGTGACCCGGTCGGCAAAGCTGTTGAAGGACTGGTCGGTCAGGTTCTCGTCGTCTTTCAGCAGGTCGATGCCGCCGGTCCAGGCCTCGTAGCCGATCTCGGCGTGGCGCTTCGTCGAGAGCCCAACTTTCGGCTTGGGGACCGTCGCCAGTGCGGGCCGGTCCTCGGCGTCGAGGAACGCTTCTTTGACGGCCGAACCGAACTGGGGGCCCCTGAAGGACCTGGCCAAGTCGGCCGGCCACGAACAGTCCTGGAGGCGAATCGAGTCCACGGCCTTCATCCCCATAATGTTGCCCGCGACACAGGAGAGGGCCTGGGGCATGTTTCCGAACTCGAACAGCGTCTCGGGGTAGGCGACACGAATCGTTCCGTCACCGATCTCGAAGGCTGTCGCGCCCACGTCGGTGAAGTCGTCGCCGACCGCCAGTGCGGCCCAGGTTCCATTGGAACTTTCCGAGGCGACACGCCCGGCTGCGTCTTCCATCGACAACCCCGACGCGGGTTCGATGGCAAAATCACAGACGAGTTCCTCGGGCGCTGGCTGGTAGTCCGTATCCACGAAGTCCGCGTAGGCAATCCCGGTCATACCCCAGAAACGTGGGGCTCCGGGGGCATCAAAGTTCAGGCCGAAAACGCCTACAACGCTTCTTCCAGCCGGGCGATGTACGATTCGTTGCCCACGAAGGTGGGCGTCCGCTGGTGGAGCGCCGTCGCCTCGATGTCCAGCAGCGACTGCTCGCCGTCAGTAGAGGCTCCGCCTGCCTGTTCGACCACGTAAGCGATCGGCGCGGATTCGAAGAGTAGTCGGAGCTTTCCGTTCGGGCGGGAAGCAAGTGCCGGATAGCCGAAGATGCCACCGTAGGTGAGCACCTGACTTACGTCCGCGATCATCGCCCCACCGTACCGAAGCTTCAGCTCGTCCTGTACCTCGCTCACGTACGCCCCAAAGGCGTCGGACCACTCCGGGACCCGGCCGCCAAACCCGTAGACGGTCGGATCAGTGGGCAGTGTTACCGGCCCCGTCGACTGCCGAGTGCCGTCCTCGATAACGTATCCCTCTGGCTGTCCCTCCCGGGCGATAACCATGGTGGTGATCGGCCCGTACAGGACGAACCCGGCCGCGACCAGGTCCTGGCCCGAGGTGGGAAGCGAACCGTCGTAGATCCCGACGACCGTGCCCATCGGATTGTTCGACCGGAGGTTCGAGGAGCCATCGAGGGGATCCAGGGCGACGGCGTAACCGTCACCAACGTCTGCAACGGTTTCCCGTTCCTCACTGGCGTACTCGCCGATCCCCTCGATCTCGCTCAGCCGGTCGGAGAGCAGTTCGTCGGCCCAGACGTCGGCGGCCAGCTGGGTATCGCCGGTGACGTTCTCGGAGTCGAGGGTGGTTCGACGACCTGGCAGGCCAGCTCGGATCTCGGGGGCGACACTCGCCACGACCTCGAAGACGGCCTCGATTGGATCTGTGTCCGTCGCCATCTACATCCGATCGAGTGCGGCGTCAACCCCGGTCTCCTCGAAGATGAGGGCTTCCAGGGCGTCGAGCATCGCCTCGGCGTTCTCGCGCTGCCAGACGTTCCGGCCCACAGCCAGCCCGTCGCCACCAGCGTCGAGTACGTTCTGGACGGATTCGAGGAACTCGCGGTCGGAGGTTTTCGACCCGCCGCTCATGATCACCTTGACCGGGCCGGCCGACTCAGTGACCCACTCCATGGCCTCAGGGCTTCCGGGGTATTTGACCTTGGCCACGTCGGCACCGAGTTCGAGGGCCTGGCGGGCGGCGTAGGCGATGACCTCGTCTTTGGTGTCGTTTTTCACACCCTGGCCACGCGGGTAGGACCACATGATTGCGGGCAGATCGTGCTCCCGGGCAGCCTCCTGGGCCTGCGCGAACTCCTCGGCCATCTCGACCTCGTGATTCGAGCCGCCATAGAGCGTGAAGCCGATCGCGTCGGCCCCCAGCTCGTTTGCGTACTCGACCGACCAGTTGACCGCGCTGTCGTACTCGCCCATCCAGAGGTTCGACGTGCCGTTGAGCTTCGCGACGAGGTTCACGCTGTCCTCATAAGAGGGATAGTAGGCCTCGGCGACGCCCTTCTGGACGGCGAAGCCGGTGACCGCGTCGTGAGTCGCGAGATCGAAGACCGTCTCCGGGTCCATCGTCTCCGGCACCGGATCGAAGTCAGTCGGGCCGTGCTCCAGTCCGTGATCGTAGGCGAGGACCAGCAGTTTGCCGTCCCTCGCGATCGGGGAACCTTCGAGTGATCGCATCAGGGAAAACTGGGGGAGACACGTATAATAGTCTAACTGAACCCATCTCCATCGTGGGCCCGGGCCGCGCGCTGCCACGACCGGATGTCCTCGGTTTCGAGCCCCAGTGAGTCTGCAACCCGTTCCAAGTCACAGGTCGCCAGACGGGAAACAGACGTGATCCCAGCCTCCGCCAGCGCCCCAAGCGCCGACTCGTCGAGTTCGGGCAGTTCAGAGAGTGGTGTCGGCCGGCTTCGCTCGCGCCACTCGGCTTCGGCCTCGAATTCGGTTTCCGAGTCCGGTTCGGTGGGCCAGGGGCGGCGCTCCCAGCCCGAATCGTCTTCCGTCGTCGTATTGACATCCTCACCGGCCACGGGAGTGTCCCAGCCGTTCGCGCTCGCGGCGACCCACTCGCGCTCGCCGTCCTGAAGCCCACGAACCTGCTCGGCGCGACGGTCCAGGTCGTCCCCGCCACCGTCGAAGGACCACGGCAAGGAGTGTTCCCGACGGATTCGGGCGGCGACACCCGGATTGACACCAACCTCGATTAGCTGCGCGTGAGAGACCCGTCGGTTGCTGATGTCTTCAGGCTCGATGTCGGCGGCTTCGAGGACGCCCGCTGTCGCTGGCCCGACGTGGGTCAGCGCGGTCAGTTCCTCGGGCACACTCCAAGGGGTGACCGGCAAGTGGCTTGAGTGTTATCACAACCAATGGTATACAGTCGACTGTCCGATTCGCCCCAATACCCGATGACTTTTATCGCCCGTCGACAAGTATCGGGTACTCATGACGCGGGTACGAGTCGCTGGGGGTGGATTGACCCACTTCGGCGTCCATCCGGAGCGAACGAGTCGAGCGCTCTTCGGGGAAGCAGGCGAGGCGGCCCTGGAGGACGCCGGAGTCGACCGCGAAGACGTGGAATCGGTGTTCTTCGGGAACTTCATGGGCGAACTCGCCGAGCACCAGGGCCATATGGGCCCGCTCGCCGCCGAAGCCCTGGGCATCGACGCCCCCTCGACCCGATACGAGAGTGCGTGTGCCTCCAGTGGCGTGGCGGTCAGACAGGCCGTGCAAAACGTCCGCAACGGCGAGGCCGATGTCGTGCTCGTCGGCGGGGCCGAGCGGATGAACAACCTGCCCACGGCGGAGACGACCGACGCGCTGGCGATCGCCGCCGACGATCTCTACGAGGTGCGGGCCGGCATGACCTTCCCGGGCGCGTACGCACTCATGGAGGACGCCTACTTCGAGGAACACGGCGGCACACGGGAGGATCTGGCTCACATCGCCGTGAAGAACCACCAGAACGCACTCGGGAACGAGTACGCCCAGTTCCAGAAAGAGATCGACGTCGAGACGGCGATGGAAGCCCCGCCGGTCGCGGAGCCGATCCACCTCTACGACGCCTGTCCGATCACCGACGGCGCCGCCGCGATGGTTCTGGTCAGTGACTCCTACGCGGAGGAGCACGACCTCGACGCCCCGATCGCGATCACGGGAACCGGACAGGGCAGCGACCGACTCGCGTTACAGGACCGGGACGAACTGACACGCACGCCCGCCGCCGAGGATGCGGGTGCGGAGGCCTTCGAGGACGCAGGCATCGATCCCGACGACGTGGACCTCGCGGAAGTCCATGACTGTTTCACCATCGCCGAGGCCCTGGCCATCGAGGCGCTGGGCTTTTTCGAACCCGGTGAGGGAATCGCCGCCGCGCGTCGCGGCGAGACGACGGCCACGGGTGACCTCCCGGTCAACCTCTCGGGCGGTCTGAAGGCGAAGGGCCATCCAGTTGGGGCGACCGGCGCGAGCCAGGTCGTCGAGATGGCGAAGCTCCTGGCGGGCACCCATCACAATTCCGACGCCGTGGCCGACGCCACGGTCGGGGTGACACACAACGCCGGCGGCACCGTCGCCAGCACTGCCGTTCACGTTCTGGAGGTGGTCGAATGAGCGACGAACCCGCCCGGGACGCCGGCTACGACGACTTCCTCGATGCCATTGCGGAGGGCGAGCCCTACTACCTGGAATGTCCCGAGGGACACGGCTCGCTCCCACCACGGCAGGTCTGTCCCGACTGTGGCGCATCTGAACTCTCAGAGTCGGAACTACCCGAGGTCGGGACGATCGTGGCTCACAACGTCGTTCACGTCCCGACGCCACGATTCCTCGATGATACGCCCTACGCGACCGCCATCGTGGACTTCGGGCCCGTCAACGTGACCGGCCAGGTTCGCGGACTCGATCCACAGGACGTCGAAAACGGGCAGGACGTGACGATCACGATCGGCGAAACCGAGACCGACGGCGATCGGCTCGTCGTCTTCGAACCGGTCTGAGCTTTCACTCGTCTGTCAGCCGTTCGGTCGCTTCGACCAGCGGGTGTCTGGCGTAATCGACGATATCCACGTCAGCCAGCGTTTCCAATCCCTCTTTGCGGGCGGTCCGGGCCATCCCCAGATCGATCCGTCCCGGGAGCACGATGACGTAGGCGTCCATCTCCTCGATTCCAGCCCGGCGAGCCGCCATGACCCGGTGGTGACCATCCGCCAGGAGCAGGTCACCGCCGTTGTCGATGACGACCAGAGGCTCGGCGAGGCCACGTTCGAGTTCGTACTCGCGGCCTTCGAGTTCGTCGGCGTACACCGTGCTCTGTGTCGGCGTGAGATCCGCAAGTGAGACGGTGCGGCGCTCTTCGGCGGCCTCGATGTCGTGGATAGTCTCCAGGGTCCGCTTGAGTTTGCCGACCTTCTCCGGAGTCGCCCGCTCGATCTGGCTGCGGATCACGTCGGCGTTCGAGATAATGCCGACCAGGTTCCCGGCGTCGTCGACTACGGGGAGTTTCTGGATGCCCGACCGGAGGATAACTCTGGCGGCGTCGGTCACCTTCATCTCCGGATGGGCGACGATGAGCTCCTCGCTCATCACTCGGAAGAGTGGCGTGTCCGGATCCTTCAGCAGGAGATCGCGGGCCGAAACAAATCCCTCGACCCGCCGACCGTCGGTCACCGGGAAGCCGTTATGATCCTCGCTCTCGATTATCCGCCTGGCGACGGCCCCGACGGTCTCGTCGGCCGAAACAGTGGCCACGTCCTGGGTCATGTACTCCTCGACCCGGGGGCGATCGGAGCTACTCTCGAGGTCGGTTTCAAGCGGCGAATCCATCGTCCCCTCCCTTCGATCGTGGTCTCGTCTCGTGGTTCATACGCGGGGTTGGGGCCCGCCGTTCTTCCCTCTTTTCAGTCCTGGTGCGCGGAGTTCGGCAGTGAGTTGCCCGCAAGACCGGCGGCCAAGTTGTCCGCGGCCATTCGGGCCATCTTGTTTCGGGTCTGGATGCTCGCACTCGCAATGTGCGGGGTCACGACCAGCTTTTCGGGGACGTGATCGGTCAGTTCGTGATCCGCCGGCAGCGGCTCGGGCTCGGTTACGTCCAGCCCGGCACGGGTAATCCAGTCCTTTTCCAGGGCCGTGTACAGCGCGTCCGGGTCCACGACCGGGCCGCGGCTGGTGTTGATCAGGATGGCTTCCTCTTTCATCTGCTTGAACTCCGACTCGCTGATGAGGTGGTGGGTCGCGTCCATCAGGGGGACATGCAGCGAGACGAAGTCACTCTCCGCCAGCAGTTCGTCCTGGTCGACGAACTGGGCGTCGACGCCGGCCTCGGCGAGTTCGGCCTCGGCGTCCTCGTTGGGCTCGACGTCGGAGTAGAGTACGTCCATGTCGAAACCGGCCGCCCGGCGGGCGACCTCCGTTCCGATGTTGCCCATGCCGATCACGCCCAGGGTCGCGTGGTGGACGTCCGGGCCGGTCAGCAGAGTCGGCCCCCAGGTCTCCCACTCGCCATCGAGGACGTAGTCCTGGCCCTCGACGGTTCGGCGGGCGGTGGTCATCAGAAGTGACCAGGCGAAGTCGGCGGTGGTCTCCGAGAGGACACCCGGCGTGTGTCCGACGGGGATGTCCCGTTCGGCGGCCGCGTCCATGTCGATGTGATCGTAGCCGACCGAGAAGGTGGAAATAACCTCGAGGTTCGGCGAGGCGTCCATCACCTCACCGTCGATGTCATCGGAGAGCAGACAGAGCAGTCCCTCCGCTTCGAGGTCTGCCAGGGTCTCGATGATATGTTCTTTGGAGGGCGGTGTCTTCTCCTCCCAGACGTGGACGTCGTAATCTTCTTCGAGGCGTTCGATACCGGCGTCGGGAATGCGACGCGTGACGTATACAGTCGGTTTGTCTGCCATGGATATGTCTCCTTGTGGGGTGGGTTTGAAGGTCGGGGTCGGGTGAAATTTTGCGACTACAGGAAGCCGGCGTCCTCAAGCCGGTCGATCCCTTCCTGGATGCGGGACTCGGTCTCGACGAGTGACGCACGGACATAGCCCGGCGTGTTGAAGGCCTGACCGGGCACGAGGCCGACACCCGCCTCGCGGACGGCGTCCTTGCAATACTCCATGTCGTCATCGGAGTCGATCTCGAACATCACGTAGAAGGCCCCCTCGGGGACCATGACGTTGATGTCCCGCTCCTCCAACAGGTCGACCAGGAGATCCCGACGGGCTTCGAAGGTCTCCATCATGTCGCCCGTGAAGGCGTCGATGTCGGTGTTCTCCAGGGCCTCGATGCCCGCGCGCTGGACGAAGTTCGAGGCACAGGAGACCGAGTGACTGTGGACCTTCCCGGCCTGGGTGGTGTGATCAGTCGGCGCGGCCATGAAGCCCAGCCGGTAGCCGGTCATCGAGAAGGTCTTGGAGAAGCCGTTGATGGTGATCGTCCGCTCCATCATGCCGTCATAGGTCGCGAGACTGCGCTGCTCCTTGTCGCCGTAGAGCAACTCGGCGTAGATCTCATCGGAGAGCACCGGGAGATCGTACTCCACCGCGATGTCACGGACGCCCTCGAAGGCGGCCTCGGAGAACACCATCCCGCTGGGGTTGTTCGGCGAGTTGAGCATGATCAGGGCCGTGTCGTCGCTCACCGCGGCTTCCAGGTCATCGAGGGCCGGTTCGAGCTGGAAGTCATACGGCGCGGTCCCGACGTGGACGGCCTCGCCACCGGCCAGCTTGACCATCGGCTCGTAGGAGGACCAGACCGGGTCGATGACGATGACCTCGTCACCTGGATCGACGATGGCCTGCAGGGTCTCGTAGAGGGCGTGCTTGCCACCGGGGGTCGCGATGATGTTCTCGGGCCCGTAATCCAGATCGAACCGGTCCTGGAGGTAGCCCGCGATCGACTCGCGCAGGGAAAGCAGGCCGTTGGAGGGTGTGTAGGTCGTGTGCCCGGCGTCGAGGGCATCCTTGGTCGCGTCGATGACGTGCTGGGGCGTCTCGACGTCGGGTTGACCGACGCTCAAGTCGACGATGTCGGCGTCTTCCTGTTCCTCGAGTTCGGAAACCAGATTCGAGATGACAAACGGGGCGGCGGGTTCGACGGCGTGGACGCGCTCGGCGAACTCCATTAGCGGTCACCTCGAATCGAGTGGTTCCGGCTCCCTTCCGTGGGGACGGGTACAAATCGTGGCTCCGGCGTGGCTCCGGTACGGATTGCCATGGTGTGATTGGGGAAACTCGATAGCGTCAAAAATAGGTTTCGTTCGACTCTCGGGCCTGTGACCCCCGTTTCAGGCAACGTTTGCGTCCAGATCCTTCAGGGCGGCCCGAAGACGGCCCTCGATCTGCTCTTCGACGATCTCGGTGAGCTGGGTTTGCACGCGTTCGTCCCCGAGGGCCTGGAAAATCCCGAGTGAGAGCTGTGCGCCCGCCATCGACTCGTGGCCCCCAGCGCTCCCGAGGTCACCGAACGCCTGCCGGAACACCTGTCCGAGATCGGCCGTCCCACCTCGCGCTCGCCCGGAAAGGTGTACTGTATCGTCAGTGTAGCCGTAGACGACCGTCACTGTGACATCCTCTAATCCCAGGAGTCGATCCGCCGCCTGGGCGAGTGAGTCACGCGACTGGATCATCCCAACACAGGTCGTGAGGACCCCGTCTGCGACGTGCCGTTTCCGAACCGCCTCGCCGATCGTTTCGAGGGTGGTCGGACTCAGGGAGGGACTCTCGATCCGAACCAGCGCATCCAGATCGGCCCGGGGAAGCAGCCAGGCAGCCGCCTCGAAATCTCGTTCGGTGGTCTCACGGCCGAAGTCCCGCGTGTCGACACGGATCCCGTAGAGGAGTCCGGTGGCCACCTCGGTCGCGACATCGATGCTATATCCCCGGAGGTAATCGACGAGCAGCGTACTGGTGGCTCCGACGTCCGATCGAACGTCGACGAAGGACGCCTCGGGGAGTTCCGACGGCGGGTGATGATCGATCACGATATCGACCGGTGTTTCGGAGGCGAGCTGATCGTTGACTCCCGGGCGGCTGTGATCGACCAGCGCGAGGTGATCCGCCTCGAACTCCGCTGGGTCCGCCAACGCCTCCAGATCCACGTCGAGCAGATTGACGAAGGCTCGGTTCTCCTGATGAGTGATATCCCCGAAATAGCAAATCTTGGCTGGCACCGAAAATCGTTTTGCGATCGCCCGAAGCGCCAGCGCAGCACCCAACGCATCCGGGTCCGGATTGTCGTGCGTGCAGATGGTGAGTGTGCCGTCCATCACCCGCAACGTGTCTCGGAGCTTTGCCAATCGATCGGGTTCGGCCGCAAAGTACCGTTCGTCGAGTTCGTCGAGCAGAAGGCCACCCGGTGAGATCACGCCGTCGACCACCGCCGGAATCTGTGTATAGTCGCCCGTTTCCCCCGGCAAGGAGAGCAGGTGGGCCCCGGGATAGGCCTCACGGGCCGCGTGTGCAGCCGCGGTCGCACGGGGTCGATACTCCGTCAGCACGACGATCACGTCCGGATCGACCCCTCGATCACCGATCGCGTCCGGATCGGTGATGTCACCAACCTCCGCGTTGACCGACACGTCCCGGAGGTGATCGACTGCCCGCTCGTCCGGGTCGATCACCATCAGGTCGCCCTGCCAATCGCGGATGTCGGTAATGATACCGCGGCAGAGTTCCCCACAACCCAGCACGAGCCGGTCGACCATGCGACCAAACGTGTGTCGTCCGGAGTGAAAACAGTTGTCTCTCCGGTCAGACGCCGCCTTCGAGCAGCAGTGAGGCCGCCGAGATCGCCGTCTCGGCGACGGGGTCGAAGGCGAACAGCAACACGACGGTTACAGCAGCGGCACCGATAACGGCCGCGTACATCCCAGTCGGCGTCTCACCGATGGAGAGCGTTTCGGCCGGGTCCTCGATCCAGAGGGCCTTCACGACCCGTGAGTAGTAGAACAGCGAGATCGCACTGTTGATCGCGGCGATCCCGGCGAGCCACCAGAAGCCAGCCTGGACGGCCCCGGCAAAGAGGACGTACTTCGAGAGGAAGCCGCCCCCGACCGGGAGCCCGGCCAGGCTGAACATGAAGATGGTCATCGCGACGCTCACGTAGGGTGCCTTCCGGGCGAGGCCGTTGTAGTCCTCGAAGGTCCGGCCGACGTCCCAGTGTTCGGCCAGGGCCACGAAGAGGAAGGCCCCGGTGTTCATGAAGCCATAGACCAGCAGGTGCATCATCGCCGCTCCGAGCACCAGGGAGTCCGTCGCCAGGTCACCGGGCCCGGCCAGGGCGGCCAGCCCGATGAGGACATAGCCCGCGTGCCCGATCGAGGAGTACGCGAGCATCCGCTTGACCCGCTCCTGGGTCGCGGCAGCGAAGTTCCCGAGTGTCATCGTGACGATCGCGAGGATCACGAGCACCCAGGCCCACGGGACCGTCTCGGCGACGGCCTCAAGTGGGAAGCCCCACACGAGCACACGGAAGGCAACGGCGAAGCCGGCCGCCTTCGAGGCCGAGGAGATGAACGCCGAAATCGGCGCTGGTGCACCCTCGTATGCCTCGGGCGCCCAGAAGTGGAAGGGGACGCTGGCGGTCTTGAAGAGGAAGCCGCCCAGCACCATCACCAGTCCGAGGCCCAGCAGGCCGTCAAGGCCACCGAGCGAGGGAATGGCTTCGGCAACACCGGCGAGATGCAGCGTGCCGGTCGCCCCGTAGACCAGGCTGATACCGTAGACCATGATCGCCGAGGACAGCGCGCCGATGAGGAAGTACTTCAGACCGGCTTCGACACTTCCCTGGTCACGCTTGAGGTAGGCCACCAGCCCGTAGGAAGGCAGGGAGGCCAGTTCGAGGCTGATGAAGACCATCGCGAGGTTGTTCGCGCTGGCCATCAGACTCATCCCGAGGGCCGCCAGGACGACGAGCGAGTAGTACTCCGCCATCCGTTCGGACCCCTCGAGGTAATCGTAACTCGCGATCACCACGAGCAGGGTTACGGCCCCGAAGATGAACGTGAAGAACAGGCTCATCCCGTCGACCACGACCATGCCCTCGAACAGGGCCGGGACAGTCGCTGCTTGACCCGTCCCGGCAGCCAGGAACCACGCGCTGCTCAGTGCCACGAGCGCCGGGCCGATGCCAGCGATCGCCGCCAGCAGATCGGGCCGACGGGACTTGGGGTAGATCGTATCGGCGATCAACAGCGCCATGGCCGTGATCGCGAACAGATACTGCGGCGTCAGATAGGGCAGTTCGACCATCTACAGTCCACCTCCGATTGTGAGGATCGGTTGTACCGCGTCCTGGATCATCCCGTAGATCAGGTCGGGCGCGGTCCCGAGCAGGATCACGAGGAGGACCAGTGCCACGATGGCGATCCGGTCAGTGACCGGTGCCGGAACGATCTCGTGGTCGGTGTCCGCCTCGAAGGGCCCGAAGAGGACCCGCTGCATCGCGAAGAGCAGGTAGCCGGCCACGATCACGATGCCGAACATCGCGAGCGCGGTAAAGATCGGCGCGTAGGGCAGGGCCGTCGACTGCATACCGCCCAGGAAGATGTAAAGCTCCCCGGCGAAGCCAGCCATCAGCGGCAGGCCCATGTACCCGAAGGCCGCGGCCGTAAAGACCGTCGCCGTCAGGGGCATCCGATCGGCGATCCCGGAGAGGTCACCCACCATACGCGTGTGGGCGACGTTGTAGACCACACCGACGGACATGAACATCAGTCCGGAGATGAGGCCGTGGGCGACCATCTGGAAGGTCGCGCCACCCAGGCCATAGAGGTTGTACGCGACCAGTCCCAGGAGGACATAACCCATCGAGGAGACCGAGGAGTACGCCACGATCCGCTTGAGGTCCTGCTGTCCCAGGGCGAGCATGGCCCCGTAGATCACGCTCACGACCGCGAAGATCGCGATCGGAACCGCAAAGGCCTGGGCCTGATCGGAGAGCATCGTGAAGTTGAATCGAAGCATCGCGTAGGTCCCCATCTTCAGGAGGACCCCCGCCAGGATGACCGACACTGGTGTCGGGGCCTCGACGTGGGCGTCCGGAAGCCAGGTGTGGAACGGCACCATCGGGACCTTCACGGCGAAGCCGGCGAAGATCGCGACGAAGGCCACGGCCTTGAGCGTCTCGGGCGCGATGCCAGCCAGCGAACCGAGTTCACCAGCCTGGAGGGACTGGGCGATCGTCGGCAGGTCGAACGTGTTGACCGGCAGGCCAAAGACCAGCGCGACAAAGCCGATGAACATCACCAGGCTGGCCACGTTGGTGTAGACGAAGAACTTGATCGCCGCGTATTTGCGACGCGGGCCGCCCCAGATGCCGATGAGGAAGTACATCGGCACGAGGACGAACTCCCAGGCGACGAACCAGGCCAGGAAGTCAAGGGCCGTGAAGACACCGAGGAGGCTGGCCTCCATGAACAGCATCAGGCCGTAGAACTGGGACTGGCGCTCGTCGATCGGCGTCCAGGCCGAGAGCAGCGCCAGGCTCATCAGCACCGTGGTGAGCACCACGAGGGAGAGCCCGATCCCGTCGACACCGACGTGGTAGCCGACTTCCAGGTCCCCGAGTGTGATCCAGCTCAGTTGTGTTTCGTAGGCGATCTCGCCGCCGAGCAGTGCGTTCCCGGAGCCATCGAAGCCCAGGAACATCAGGAGCGACCCAACCAGGGGCAGCAGACTCAGCCCGAAGGCGAGGCGACCGGCTCGCTCGTCGTCCGCGAACATGACCGCGACGGCGCTTGCCACCGTCACGAGAATGAGTGCCTCGATCATCATTTAGAACCACCCCCCAACGAGGGCGATTGCCACGACGAGAACCACCAGCCCCAGCGTAAGGAGGGCGGCGTAGTTGGTCACCCGCCCCGTCTGGAGCCGCCGGATGCGCGAGCCACCGAACAGGGCCACCGAGGAGATGCCGTTGACGACACCGTCGATGATACCCTGATCGAACTTGTCCGCGACTCGTGCGAGCGGCAAGGTCAGGCCCTCAGCGAGCCAGACCTGGTACTCGTCCTGGTAGTAGTTGTTGTAGAGCAGCGTCTTTATCGATCCGAGTTTGTCCGTGTGTGCCGTCGGGGCCGGCCCGCGGTAGAGGACCATCGCCAGAAGCGCCCCGGCGAGGGCCAGCCCGAGGGAGAGCGCCGCCGGCAGGAACGGTGCGAGATCCACGGCGTGATAGCCGGCCGCGGATTCGAGCAGGTGATGGTACTCGTGGAGCGAGACCTGCGGCAGACCGGTCTCGAACCAGTGATGCAGGTAGGTGATGTCCCAGCCGGTTAGCTCCTTGACCGGGGCCATGTTCACCAGGCCCATCACGGCCGCGAGGATGCCCAGGACCACGAGCGGGAACTTGACGTTCCAGCGAACGGGGTGGGGGTCCTCGGCCGTCTCCGAGCGGGCCTCACCGTGGAAGGTCAGGATGACCATCCGGAAGGTGTAGAAGCCGGTGAAGAACACGGCCACGAGTCCGAAGGCATACGCCAGGAGGATCAGCGGCTGGCCTCCCAGGCCGTGGATCAGCGCCTCGTAGAGGATCTCGTCTTTCGACCAGAAGCCGGCGAAGGGGAAGATGCCGGCCAGCGCGAGTGAGCCGGAGAGGAAGGTGTAGTAGGTCACGGGCATGCGCTTGCGCAGACCACCCATGTCCCACATGTTCTCGTTGTGGTGCATCGCGATGATGACCGACCCCGCACCCAGGAACAGGAGCGCCTTGAAGAAGGCGTGTGTCATCAGGTGGAAGGTCGCGGCGACGTAGCCGCCGGCCCCCAGGGCGAGCATCATATATCCGTACTGGGAGATCGTCGAGTACGCGAGCACCTGCTTGATCTCCCGCTTGACGATGGCCATCGTCGCGGCCATCAGGGCCGTGAAGCCACCGACCAGCGCGATCAGCGCCAGCACGGTCGGAAGCTGTGCGTAGAAGCCGTACATCCGCATGACCAGGTAGACACCGGCTGCGACCATCGTCGCTGCGTGGATGAGCGCTGAAACCGGCGTCGGGCCCTCCATCGCGTCGGGCAGCCAGGTGTGTAGCGGGAACTGCGCGGACTTCCCGATCACGCCGCCCAGCACGAGCAGGCCGATGATCGCGAACCACGTCTGTGGCTCCATGCCGATCGTCCCGAGGAAGTTCGAGACGACGGCGGGCATCTCGCCGCTCAGGGCCTCGGTCGCGAGCTGCGGGAAGCCGAGTTCGTCCCCACGCGGGGCGAACAGGCCGGTGCCGAAGGTCGCGAAGATGGCCACCACGCCGATGAGGAAGAAGTAGTCCCCAAAGCGGGTGACCAGGAACGCCTTCTTGGCCGCGCTCGGCGGCCCTTCCTGGCGGAACCAGAACCCGATAAGCAGCCAGGAGCACAGGCCCACGAGCTCGAAGAACATGAAGGCCATCAGGATGTTCGAGGCCATCACGAAGGCGAGCATCGAGAACGAGAACAGCCCGAGGCCGGCGTAGTACCGGGGCAGGCCGATCTCGCCCTCGTCGTTCATGTACCCGAGGCTGAACACGTGCACGAGGAAGCTGATCAGCGCGACGATGACCAGCATGTACGAGGACAGCGGATCGAGGAGGAGTCCGAAGGACAGATCGAAGGTCTCCCCCGCGAGCCCGGTCGTCCACGTGTATATCTCTTCGTTGTAATACTGCTCTGTACCACTGACTGTGACCAGAAGCCACACCGACACGAGCAGCGAGCCGAGCGTTGCCAGGATCCCCGGGATCGCGCCGCCTTTCGGCAGGAGCCGCGGGGTGAAGTACCCCGCGAGGATCGCGACCACGAAGGAGGCAAACGGCAACAGCGCGATCGCCGCGGCGAAGTCAAATGCACCTGCCATCTTACCACCTCATCGTTGCGGGTTCGGTTACGTCTACGTCCCTGAAGTTGCGGAACAGCACCAGGATGATCCCGATACCGACCGCGACTTCAGCGGCTGCCAATGCGAGTACGAACAGGCTGAACGTCTGTCCGGTAACGTTCCCCCACTGGGCCGAGAAGGCGACCAGATTGACGTTGGCCGCGTTCAGCATGAGCTCGACCGACATGAGGAACCGAAGCGCGTTACGGCGAGTCAGCAGGCCGAACACACCGATGCTGAACATCGCCGCCGAGAGCAGCACGTAGTACTGTGTTTCGACTACCATCAGTTCTCACCTCCATCACGTCGCGAGAGCATCACGGCCGCCCCCAGCGCGGCGTCCAGCACGAACGCCACGACGAAGAACGGCAAGAGGAAACCCTCCCCGCCCACGATCGGTGCGGCCCGATCGAGGTTGAAGAGGGAATAGCCGATGCTGCGGGTGATTTCTGCGGCCGACTCGAAGCCAACGATGGCGCCGAAATCGGCAGTCAGGATGGCTGCGGCCATCGCGGCGAACAGAGCCAGGGCCGCGATACCGGGCAATACGTCGATGTTCGTGGAAATTTCCGGCCGGGTCGTCATGCGCCAACACCTCCGTCAGGATCGCGGGTCAGCATGACCGCGAAGGCGATCAGGATCAGCACGCCGCCCACGTAGACCAGCACCTGTACGGCCGCGAGGAAGGCGGCCTTCAGGAGCAGGAAGTGCACGGCGACACTGAGCAGTGCAGCCCCGAGGAAGAGGGCAGAGTGCCAGACGTCGTCCACGAGGACCACGCCCAGACTGCTGCCGACCGTGAACAGCGCGAAGAGGAGGAAGGTGAGTTGCTCGATCATTGGTAGTCCACCTCGCCTTCACCCTCGTCGACCCACGCCTCGCGATCAGATTCGCGAGCGTTGACCGGGTCCATGTCCTTGTACCACGGTACGTTCTTGAGCTGTTCTTTGTTGTAAGCCAGGTCGTGTTTGGTGTCTCCGGTGAACTCGAAGTTCTCCGTCAGGAGAATCGCCTCGACGGGACAGACCTCCTCACAGAGCCGGCAGTAGATGCACTGGCCGACGTGCAGGTTGTACTGCTCGCCGTTGCGGTCCTCGTCCATCACGATCTGAATCGTGTCGTTGGGACAGACCGTCTCACACTGGCGACACCAGATACACCGCTCCTGGCTCCACTTGTGAATGCCCCGGAACCGGGGGCTCACTTCCGGTGCCTCTTCGGGATACTCAACGGTGATCGTGTCCCCGTTGAGGGCATGCTTCATCGTCGTCGCGAGAGATTTGAGTACGCCTATCATACGATCACCCCGACGATCACGGCCGTCAGGAGCAGGTTCACGAAGGCCAGTCCGAGCATGCCCTTCCAGCCGATGTCGAGCAGCTGGTCAGGCCGAACCCGTGGGACCGCCGACCGGGCCCACTGGGTGAAGAAGAACACGCCCCAGACTTTCGCGATGAACCAGACGATACCGGGGATGAAGTTCAGCGCGGTGATCGGGGCCGTCGGGCCGCCGAGGAACAGGGTCGTGATGATCCCGGCGCCCAGGAAGATGTGGAGGAACTCTCCAAGGTAGAAGAGAACGAAGTACACCGACGAGTACTCCGTCTGATACCCCGCCACGAGGTCGTTCGGCGCCTCCGGCAGGTCGAAGGGGTTCCGACCGATCTCGGCCATGTTCGCGGCCATGAACAGCGCGAACGCGAAGGGATTGACGAAGCCGAACCAGGCCGGAATCGCGATCGGCCCCAGCGAGATCAGGTCGACTGCCTGGGCAGCGACGATGTCCGAAATCCGAAGCGAACCGGCAAAGATGACGACCGACGCGCCCGTCAGGACGAGCGGAATCTCGTAAGCGATGTTCTGTGAGACCGCCCGGAGCCCGCCCAGGAACGAGTATTTGTTGTTCGACGCGTACGCGCCCGAAACCATCCCCAGGGAGGCGATCGAAGAGACGGCAAACAGATAGACAACACCGACCGACGGATCGGCCAGATGGAGGCCGCTCCCGAACGGGATGACGGCAAAGCCCATCGTCGCGGAGATGACGACCAGCATCGGACCGAGGTCCCAGGCCGGCCGATCGACGTTCTCGGGAACGATCCGTTCTTTGGTGAGCAGGCGGATCGCGTCCACCGCGATCGTTCCGATCCCGTAGGGACCGACCCGGTCGACGGAGATCCGGTCGGTAAACGCCGACGTGATCTTCCGCTTCATGTACGGGCCCGCGAGGGCCGCGAACAGCAACACGATGACCGCGATGATCAGGGAACCGAGGATCCCGGAAACGACCTCTCCAAGGAGCCCCTCCAGGTTCAACAACCCGGAGATGTGATCGACCAGCGGTGCGGACGAAGCCATCAGCGATCCACCTCCGCCAGCACGATGTCGAGACTCCCGATGGTCGCGACCAGGTCGGAGATCAGTTCACCTTCAGACATCTCCTTGAGAGCCGAGAGGTTGACGAAGCTCGGACCACGGATCTTGAAGCGAGCGGGCTTCTCCGTTCCGTCCGTGCGGATGTAGATGCCGAGTTCGCCTTTCGCCCCTTCCACGGCCTTGTAGATCTCCTGGCCCGGGTCGGGCTTGAGGCTGCGCGGAACGTTGGACTGGATCTCGCGTTCCTCTTCGTCGAAGTCCTCGAGGATGTTGATACACTGCTCGATGATCTTCGCGGACTCCTCGACTTCCTGCATCCGGACCATCAGGCGGGCGTAGTTGTCCCCACCTTCCTTGGTGATGACGTCCCAGTCGAGTTCGTCGTAGATGCCATAGGGGTCATCACGCCGAAGATCATAGTCGACACCGGATGCACGAGCCACCGGGCCGGTCGCCCCGTAGTCCTTGGCGACTTCGGGGGCCAGGTAGCCGGTGTTCACCGTCCGCATCTGGAAGAGCTCGTTCTGCGTGAGGACGTTGTGGTACTCGTCGGTCTTCTCCGGCAGCTGCTCGAGGAACTGGCGGATCTTCTCGAAGAACTCCTCCCGGGGCTCGGGCAGGTCCCAGACGACCCCGCCGAGGCGGAGATAGTTGTACATCATCCGCTGCCCGGTGAGGTCCTCCAGGATGTCCATCACGTAGTCCCGGTCCCGCATTGCATACATGAACACGGCCGCGAAGTCCCCGACAATGTCGAGTCCGAAGGTCGCCACCGCGAGCAGGTGAGCCGAGATGCGAGTGAGTTCCGCGGCCATCGTCCGGATGACCTGGGCGTAGTACGGAACCTCGATGTCCGCCAGATCTTCGATCGCACGCGCGTAGGCCCACTCGTTCAGGATGCCCGCCGGCGTGTAGTCCCACCGGTCCGGATAGGGCATGATCTGATGGCGGAACGTGCTGTTCTGGCACATCTGCTCCTGACACCGATGCAGGTAGCCGATGTCGGGTTCGACGTCGGCCACCTGCTCACCGTCCAGGACCGTCTTGAGGTGCAAGACGCCGTGGGTCGCGGGGTGGTGGGGCCCGATGTTGAGGAACATCGTGTCCAGATCGTCGCCATCGGTCTCGACCTGCATGTCCTCCTCGATCGGGTTCTTGTGCTTCTCGAGGGCGACGATCTGGGGTTTGTCCTGATCGTAGTCCTTGCTGAGGGGGTGTCCCTGCCAGGTCTGGGGAAGCAAAATACGGCGCAGATCGGGGTGCCCCTCGTAGTTCATGCCCACGAGGTCATACGCCTCGCGCTCGTGCCAGTTCGCCGTCGAGTAGATCGGTGCCGCACTCTCGTGGGACGGATCCTCCCGTGGCGTGGGGACCACGACGCTCACTTCGGCCTGGGCGTCGTCGTACTGCCGAAGGTGATAGATCGATTCGTAGCGATCCTCGAGTTCCTGGGCGCTCACGCTCGCGAGATGGTCAAAGCCTTCGGCCTTCAGCGTGGAAAGTGCGTCCTGTACGGCGTCGCCACGAACGACGAAGGCCTCGGCGTTGTGATGGGTCTCGCGATCGACCACACTGTCCCCCAGGAGTTCCTCGAGGGCGTCGTAATCCACCGCATCGACGTCCGGCTCCGTCTCTGTTTCGTCCTGCGTGCTCATGGTGAATCAGCCCAGTTGTACCGCATGACCAGCGTTTCTTCGTCGATCTCGCTTGCGAGGTGGTCGACGACCTCGTCACGATCAAGATCCCCGAACTGTTCGAGTTCGTAGGGTTTCACCGTCACGGCCGAAGACTCCCCGTTGGCGATGCGCTCCTGGAGCTTGACGATGCCGTAGATGAGTGCCTCGGGCCGCGGCGGGCAACCCGGCACGTGGATGTCGACCGGAACGATCTCTTCGGCACCCTTCACGACGTTGTACCCCTCCTGGAACGGACCGCCGGAGGCCGAACAGTTGCCCATGTTCACGACGAACTTGGGTTCGGGCATCTGGTCGTAGACCCGCTTCATCCGGGGGGCGAACTTCGAGACGATCGTCCCCGGAATGATCATCACGTCGGCCTGCCGCGGGGAGGCCCGCGGAACGCCGGAGTGGAAGCGGTCGAGGTCGTGTTTCACCGAGTAACTGTGCATCATCTCGATGCTGCAGCAAGCGATCCCGAACTGCAGCATGAACATCGAGGACCCCCGGGCCCAGTTCATGAACTTGTCCAGTTTGGTCAAGATGAACGGGGTCGACCCGAGGGCCTCCCGAAGCTTCGAGTTGAACCGGTTGTCCACGCCCTCGCCGATCCGGGTGTCCCGGGTGTCGGTCGAGGGGGCGGCCGGTTCGACGACGTCGTCTCGTGGCTGTTCTCTACTCATGTCTCGACATCCTCCGTTCGTAGCGCGGGTTCCGCACCCAGCCGAGCGCGCCGTTGCGCCAGGCCCATGCCAGGGCCACGATCAAAATGCCGATGAACAGGACCATCGGCCCCAGAGCCCACAGCAGGCCTTCCGTCCCAGCGATATCCCGGTAAATCGACGTCCACGGGAATATCAACACGGTCTCGATGTCGAACACGAGGAACAACAGCGCGACCATGTAGTACTGGATGTTGAACCGCACGTGTGTGTTACCAGTCGGTACTTCCCCACTTTCGTAGGTCGTCCGTTTGCTTTGTTCCGGCACGTCAGGGCGCAGCAGTCGCGATATGCCCATCATCGCCCCGATGATGGCAATCGCGACGACGGCCAACATGCCGACAGCGATCCATGGATTCATAAGTGGATTCGTAACACTCGGGGCTTTGTTTCCCCCCACTATAAACATTGATTCTTGCGATAGTTCCCGTGTAACCCGTATTTTTGGGTGTTTCAGCTGTTACCATATGCAGAGGATTGACACACATTTGGGTCGTGGTGACATCATTCAATTCGCGTTCGCTCGTGTCTGGTGTTTGAGAACTAACCGAGTTGGGCGTCAGATCGATGCGGATGAGCCCTGGGTATGTGCCTGATTTTCTACCCTCGACAGCCGACGGGATCGAGACACCAGGCACGCAGAGACGTGGGCCTGATGGGTGTCTCCCCATTCGAACGGCATCCCGAATCTGTGATATGAATCGGGAAGATCGGGACAGCTAGAGAATCGGTAGCACGATTTAGCCCGTGTTTTCGGGCAGTATTGGGCGTCTCGCGAAACCAGAGATTCTTGAGTGAAACCACCAGGGCCTTGGTACTTGAGCCGATAGGAACGGTATGGGAATGAAGACGCTCGGTCTCGATGGGGTGACGGACATGTTCGTCTCCAAACCGGACGTGACCTTCTTTCACCCACCCAGTATCTACGACTTCCGGGAGCGTCCGGAAGTTATCGGACCGATCAGCGACGTCATCCCGTCATCGCCGGTCTTCGAGATGTATCCGATCGGGTTGACGAGTATCGCGGACACCCTGGAGCGGAACGGGTACAACGCTCAGATCGTCAATCTGGCCCACGAGATGCTCGTCGACTCCGAGTTCGACGTCGAACGAGAGATCGCCGAATCCGACGCCTGGATGTTCGGCGTGGACCTCCACTGGCTCCCACACGCCCACGGGGCGATCGAGGTCGCCCGACTCATCAAGAAACACCACCCGGAGGCCCCGGTTGTCTTCGGGGGGCTCAGTTCGACGTACTTCCACGAAGACCTCATCGAGTACCCCTCCGTAGACTACGTGGTTCGAGGTGATTCGACCGAGGAGCCGGTCGCAAAGCTCGTCGAGACGGTCAAAACGGGCGGTGACCTCTCCGAGGTTCCAAACCTGACCTACCAAGAGGATGGCGAAACGGTCGTCAACGAACTGACCTACATGCCGGAGGCCCTGGACGACTCCTCGATTCCTTCCTATACCTACGCGGTCAAGTCCGTGTTCAAGTACGGGAGTGTCCGCAAGGTAATTCCTCACCGGGGATGGCTCGACAAGCCCATCACGATGTTGCTCACCTCGCGAGGCTGTCGGCACGCCTGCTCGTTCTGTGGCGGCGCAAACTCGTATGGCGACGTCCACGGCCGGCAAGAGCCGGCATTCCGATCGCCCGAAAAGCTGATCGAGGACATCAGGACGATTCGCTCCTTCTCGGAGGGCCCGATATTCGTCGTCCACGACCTGCGGATGGGCGGCTGGGACTACGCCCAGGAATTCTTCGACAGACTCGCGGACGAGGACGTCCCAAACGAGTTCATCTTCGAACTTTTCGGCCCGGCCGACGAGGAGTACTTCCGAATGATCGACGAGGCCGTCGAGAGCTACAGCCTGGAGTTGAGCCCCGAATCCCACGTCCCCGGAGTCCGCAAGGAGATGGGGAAGTTCGCCGTCTCGAACGAGGCCATCGAGAACACGATGCGGGCGGCCCTGGACAACGGCTGTCAGAACATCGATCTCTTCTACATGATCGGCCTCCCGGACCAGACCTACGAGGACGCCGTGGGCTGTGTCGAGTACGCCGAACACATTTTGGAGGACATCGACGACGAGCGGATCATCCCGTTCGTCGCGCCCTACGCCCCGTTCCTCGACCCGGGGAGCCCGGCCTTCGAGCAGCGCGAGGAGTACGGTTTCGAGGTCCACGCCGACTCCCTGGAGGACTACCGCCAGCTCCTCCTCGAACCCAGCTGGAAGCGGATGTTGAGCTACGAAACCGAGCACCTCAGCCGGGACGACATCGCGGATGCGACCTACGAGGCCGCCCGGAAGATGAACACGCTGAAGTACGAACACGGGCTGTTGGAGCAAGATACCTACGAGACGATGATGGAGCGCCTGGAGACCTCAGAGGAACTCGTCAATCGGGTCGACGAGGTGTACGAGAACACCCCCGAATCCGAACGGGACGAGGAGCTCAAGGCACTCTTCGACGAATACTCGGCCTTCGACGACTTCGGCGAGAACAGCATCGCTGGCGCGGACGAACTCTGGTGGCCGAGCAACGGGTTCCGGAACGGGCTCGCCCTGGCCGGCCTTGGTGCAAAACTCCTGGTTCAGGACCTCAAGCAGCGATTCACGAACGGTCGAGCCGTCAAAAAGTAACTTACCGCGATTCCCGAAACGCCGTCGTTCCCTGGCGGTGCAGCGACTCTGACACCGTCGCCACGTCAGCAGCCTGTGTTTCCTGGCGCTCCACCAGCCGCTCCCGCAGTGTTTCGTCGGTCCGGGCGAGGATCTGAACTGCCGAGAGCGCCGCGTTGAATGACTTCCCCGCGTCGACAGCGGTGATTGGAGCGCCGGTTGGCATACCGAGCACGGAATCGACGGACTTCTCCTGAACTGGAATCCCGATCACCGGGATCGGATACGCGATCGACGCCGTCATGTTCGGCAGGTCGGCGGATTTGCCGCCCGCACCGGCGAGGATGACGTCCAGCCCGCGGTCCGGAGCAGTTTCGCCGTACGCATAGAGCAGGTCGGGGGTCCGATGGGCCGAGACGACCCAGGACTCGTAGGTGTATTCGGCTTCTGGGGGGTCGTCGTAATCCGTGAGTTCGACAAATCCCAGTTCCTCCAGGGCCTCCCCAGCCCCGGCCATCACATCCAGGTCCGAATCACTTCCCATGATGATACCCACGTCCGGCCGGTCGCTCTCCGGACGGTCCCGCTCGGCTTCGGCCTCGAACAACTTTCGAAGGGCAGCAACGTCGGTCATAGCTCAGGTATCCGCCGGCCCGAACCTGAGTGTTTCCCTCGCCGCTTTGACTCGCTCGTGGTTTGCAGCCAAATCCGACCCGGTCACCGTAACGTGGCCCATCTTCCGTAGCGGGCGAACGTCCCGCTTGCCGTACCAGTGAAGGTGAACGCCATCCATTCCAAGCAGGTCATCAACCCCGAGCAGGGAGACCGGGCGCGAGTTACCGCTGTCACCGAGCAGGTTCGCCATGGCCGTGGGCTCCCGGAGGGCGGTCGACCCAAGCGGGAGACCCAGAACCGCTCGAACGTGCTGTTCGAACTGGGAGGTCACGGCCCCCTCGATGGTGTAGTGCCCGGAGTTGTGCGGTCGCGGGGCGATTTCGTTGACCAGAATTTCGCCATCGCTCGTTTCGAAGAGTTCGATCCCGAAGACACCACGCCCCTCGAAAACCGAGAGGACCGATCGGGCGACCTCACTCGCTCGCTCCCGCCGTGATTCGGTTGTCCGGGCGGGCACGAGTGTCTCACGAAGGATCTCCTCCTCGTGGATGTTCTCTCCGACGGGGTAAATCGCGGTCTCCCCGGCACCCCGGACCCCGATGACACTGAGTTCCCGTTCGAAATCCACGAGGGACTCCGCCACGAGCCCCGAAAGCGAGCCGAACGCGGCGGTTGCGGCATCGACGCTGTCGACGACCACGTTGCCACGCCCGTCGTACCCACCAGTCCGGGCCTTGAGCATCAGCGGCGAGCCGAGTTCCGCGAGAGCCGACTCGAGTTCGGCCGCCGAATCCACCCCCCGATAGGGCGCGACCGGAATGCCAGCCGCATCGAGTGTCTCCTTCTCGGTCAGTTTGTCTCGGGTCACCCGCAGGTCATGGGGGGCCGGGTGGACGGGCGTGTCCGTCGATTCGGCGACCGATTCCAGACTTTCGGGATCTGCAAGCTCGATCTCCAGGGTCAATGCATCTACGCGCTCTGCGAGCGCTTGCACGGCGGACTGATCGTCGAATGCCGCTTCGATCTGATCAGCAGCCGGCGGAAAGGCCGGGCAGTCCGGTGTCGGATCGAGTACGACTGTCTCGACCCCGAGCGGACTGGCGGCCTCCCCAAGCATTCGGCCGAGTTGACCGCCACCCACGATTCCGAGGGTCGTCTCGGGAAGCGAATTCGTCATTCGGTGGAACGGTTGTCAACGGAAGTGGATAAACGTTGCCGAGTCAGGAGCGAAATGACCACGTTCGTGGATTATCCAGAGCCGAGGGGTCCAGGAAGACGACCGTTTCGGTCCCGTGAGAGGTTAACTCGTACGTCCGGGACTCGTAGCCTTCGAGATGATCCGCGAGTTCACCGTAGTGTTCGACCCGGGCGATGACGACGGGCGGATTCTCCGGCAGTCCGTTCGGACTGGTCGCGCTGGCCGTCGTCGCCCCGGACCGCTCCAGATACCATGCGAGCGGGAGCCGATTCAGCCAGTTCGAGTTCGCGGGGTACTGATCGGCCACCGACTCGTCGGTCACGGCGAAGTGATCACCGTAGAACACCACGTCAGTCCCAGTGTTTGACTGTGCAACGGCATCGATGTCCATGAGAGTGGGCCGGAGATCCCCGGCCGGTTGGCCGTACTGTACGAGCGGGTTGTCGTCGTCCTGGGGGGCCCGATAGGACGTGTCGTACGCGGTGAATCCGACCTGTCCGACGACGGACAGGAGGACGATCGCCACGAGCGCGATTCCGATCCAGTCCTCGGTGTCCCAGGCATCCAACCCCCAGTCCAGGGATATCCGGAGCCCCACCGCGGCTGGAATCGCGAGCGGAACGAACGCGTGAACGAGACTCCACGGGGCCGAGATGTCCGTGATCGCGGGATAGAGCAGGTAAATCGTGATTCCGGTGTAGAACGCAAACGAGACGAGATCCCGCGGGCGGTCGCCAGTATACCGATCCGCGAGAAACCCGAAGACGGCAAAGAAAACGAGCGGGAGGCTCACTGTGGCGGTCGTCAACAGCGCTTCGCCGAGGAACGCAACGTAACTGTGCTCGTGACCGCCCGCGATCCACTGGCCGAACAGGGCACGAGCGCTCTCCACCGTGGCCGCGTGGACGACCCCTGGCAGTTTACCTGGCGCGGCAAGAGCCTGGTACAGTTCCGGGCGCGGCGCGAACAGCAACACGACGAGCAAGAGGAATTCGGCGAGAGCGAAGGTAATCGGCCATCGGTACCCTTTGAGACCCCGAATGAGTCGTTTCGCCAGCGGTTCAGTAACCGCCAGCCAGGTCGTGCCTTCCTCGCGAGCGACGAAGAGGCGATGATCGAGCAGGAGAAGGAGCGCCCCCAGCCAGACCCCCACGTAGACCAGTGCGATCTCTTTTGTCCCAAGGGCAAGCACTAACCCCGGGACGGCCGCGTACAGGTTCCACTCGTGACGGGTGTCGATAAACCGAAGGAGGAACCCAAGCGCGACCAGCGCGAACCCGGCGGCCAGCACGTCGTTTCGCATGAATCGCCCGTAGTAGAGCAAAACCGGCTCCACGGCGAGGATCAGGCCGAAGAGGATCACCTCGGAATTCGAGAGTCGCGAACGGAACAGGTAGGCCGAGAGCGGGAGCAACCCGCCCACCAGGGCGACGACTGAACGGGCGATCGCGTCGCTCGTTCCCACGGTCTCGAAGAGAAACGCGTTGACGTGAAAGAGCACCGGCCCGTGGACGATCGGTCGGTACTCCCAGACGCCGGTTTCGAGATACCGAAGCGTCCAGTAGCCCACCCGGGCTTCGTCCCAGTGAAAGACCCGCCCGCCCAGGACCGCGAACCGGGCGAGCAGCCCGAACGCAGTGAGAACGGCGAGCGCCGCGAGAACGTGGCGGCGATCGACCCTGCGGAGATTCATGGCAGGGATTTCAGGCCCCGAAACAAAAAGTGAGCGGGTCCGGGTCGATCCGTCGAAGAACCTACAGTGGTGCCCGTCAAAGACTAGCGTGATGGGGACCACAATCGAAATCGACGCCGACCTCTACGAACGGCTCCAGGGCCACTGCGAGGAGGGGGAATCAATCGAGGAGTTCATCGAGGAACTCGTCACGATGTACGAGACCGACGGGGCGTTCATGCAGGAAGGGTACTCGGAGTAATCGGTCCAAGCGGGGGAACGGTAGCGTTTTGAGCGCGGCGACCGACCGGTCGGCCATGGTGGTTCTTGGGTTAGTCGTCGCCGAATTCAACCGACACATAACCGAACAGATGGAGGCCGCCGCCAACGAGGCCGCCGCCGACGCGGGCGTCGAGATACGCGAGACGATCCACGTCCCCGGTGCGTACGATGCCCCGCTGGCTGCAGACCGACTCGCGCGCCGTGAAGGCATCGACGCGGTCGCCGTCCTCGGGACGATCATCACGGGCGACACGGACCACGACCAGGTCATCGCGAACGCCTGCGCGCAGGGACTCACCGACGTGAGCCTCGATCGGGACACCCCGGTCGCGTTCGGAGTCACGGGCCCGGGCATGACTGCCGAGGAAGCCCGCGATCGCATCGACAAAGGGGCCGAAACCGTGGAGAGTGCGATCGCACTCGCGGAGGACCGATGAACTACACCGATCGTGTCACTCGTGTCGAACCGAGTGCGACCCTCGCCGTGAGTTCGCTCGCCGCCGAACTGACCGCGGAGGGCGTCGACGTAGTCGACCTCTCGGTCGGCGAACCGGACTTCGAGACCCCCGAGCACATCAAAGCCGCCGGTCGGGACGCGATCACCCGTGGCGAGACCCACTACTCGCCATCGAAGGGGATCCCCGAACTCCGCGAGGCCATCGCAGAGGACCTCGCCGCCCAGGGAATGCCCTACGGTCCGGAGAACGTGATGGTCACGCCCGGGGCGAAACAGGCGCTCTTCGAGGTGGTCCATACGGTCGTCGAGGACGGTGACGAGGTCGTCCTCCTCGATCCCGCCTGGGTCTCGTATGCGGCGATGGCCGAGATCGCCGGCGCTGACCTGACCCGGGTCGATCTACGCGAGACCGACTTCCAGCTCGAACCGGCACTCGACGCCCTCGAAGCGGCGGTCTCGTCGGACACCGAACTCCTGATCGTCAATTCCCCGAACAACCCCAGCGGCGCGGTTTACTCACGGGCGGCCATGGAGGGCGTTCGTGACCTCGCTGTGAAGTATGACATTACGGTCATCGCGGACGAGATCTACGAACAGATCCGGTACGCGGGCGAGCACGTGAGTCTCGCGACCCTCGACGGGATGGGTGAGCGCACCGTCACGGTCAACGGCTTCTCGAAGGCGTATGCCATGACCGGCTGGCGCCTGGGCTACTTCGCCGCCCCCGAAGGCCTGATCGAGCAGGCCGGCAAGATCCAGTCCCATTCGGTCTCCTCCGCGGCAACCTTCGTCCAGCATGCGGGCCTCCAAGCGCTCGAAGGGCCCTCGGAGCCGACGGCCGAGATGGTCGAGGCCTTCGAAGACCGGCGAGACATGCTTATCGAGGCGTTCGCCGAACACGGCATCGACGTCCCGACCCCCGAGGGCGCCTTCTACATGATGCTCCCCGTCGACGATGACGACGAAGCCTGGTGTACCGCAGCCTTAGAAGAGGCCCACGTCGCGACGGTTCCGGGCAGCGCGTTTGGCGCGCCGGGCTACGCCCGCCTCTCCTATGCAGCCGACGAACGGCGCCTCCGAGAAGGCGTCGACCGTCTCGCCGAGGCCGGATTCCTCGATTGACTACGGCCAGACGCCACGTTCCGCTGCCGCCTGCCGGATTCGGTCAATTGCAACCGAATAGGCGGCCGTCCGGAGGTCCAAACCACCTCGCTCCTCGACGGTCTCGGTTATCTCTTCGAAGGCCGCGACGATTCGATCCTCCAGTTCCGCGTTGACTCGGGATTCCTCCCAGTAATGGCGCTGTCGGTTTTGCACCCACTCGAGGTAGGACACAATCACGCCCCCCGCGTTCGCGAGGATGTCAGGCACGATCGTGACATCTCGGGATTGCAGCTGCCGGTCGGCGTCGTCCGTGAGCGGGCCGTTTGCCCCCTCGACGATCACGTCGGCCTGAACGGCCGGCGCGAGGTCGGCGTCGATCGCGCCTTCGAGCGCGGCCGGAATCAGGAGGTCCACATCTAGTGTCAACACATCCTCGTTTGTCAGCTTCTCCCCAACGTGGTGATCGACGACCGAGTCGCCCTCCCGTTTGCTCGCCAACACATCCGTCGGATCCAGGCCCGACTCCAGATAGACCCCACCCGAGGAATCACTCACTGCCACCACGTTGGCTCCGGCCTCGTGGAGGAATCGGGCGGCCGTCGCCCCGACGTTCCCGAAGCCCTGGACGGCCACCGTGGCTCCACTCAGGTCTCGGTCCAGGTGGGCAAAGACCTCCCGGGCAGCGAGAAAAACCGAGCGACCGGTGGCCTCGACGCGGCCGGCACTCCCACCGCTTTCGATCGCTTTGCCGGTCACGACCCCCGGTTCGGTGGTTCCTTCGAGGGTCTCGTATGTGTCCTTCAGCCAGTTCATCTCGCGCTGCCCGGTGTTCACGTCTGGGGCAGGGATGTCCCGGTCGACTCCGATGATGGGTCGCAGTTCGGTCGCGTACGAGCGGGTGATCCGCTCGATTTCGGCCGCCGAGTGCGAACGGGGATCGAAGGCAATGCCGCCCTTGCCCCCGCCGAAGGGCAGTCCCACGACAGCGGTCTTGAACGTCATCCACCCCGAGAGTGCGATTACCTCCTCGCGAGTCACTTGGGGGTGGTACCTGATCCCACCCTTGTATGGGCCACGGGCCCCATCGAACTGCGAGCGATAGGCCGTGAACGTCTCGATCCGACCGTCGTCCATCCGCACTTCGAGTGTCGTTTCGAGGAGCCGATCGGGGGCTTTGAGGCCATCGAGCACACCCGGATCGAGTTCCAGGGGTTCGGCAGCCCGCGTTACCTGTGCCCGGAGACTCGCAAGCGGGTTCGTGGTATCCATGCGCAAACACTCCGGGTGAACGCCGAAAAGCATGTCGCCCCCGCCAATCGGAACGGTACCGATTTACCGCCCCCTGCCCGAACCGCGGACGTGCAAGTAGTGGGCTACGAACCCGGGACGCCGACGGCACCGGCGGCCCTCGAACTCGCCACCGACGGCACCGTCAGCACCCTGGAACTCACTCGGGGGCAAACCCTGGATTACGGCCTCGGTGAGCGTCACTGTGCAGGTTCGACGGACGGGACGGACCACCACGCTTGCGCCCGTCCGACGGCTCCCTACTGTGATATCCACTCGACGACCTGGGCCTGTGCGACCTGTCGAGGGAACTGTGCGATGCCCCTGGAGACGTGTCACGAGGAACACGTGGTCTACCTGGCTGCGTTCGAGCCGGCGACGTTCAAAGTCGGCGTGACCCGTTCCTGGCGGTTCAAACGCCGACTCGCAGAGCAGGGCGCTCGCCGAGGGGTCCAGATCAAGACCGTCGAGAACGGGCGGATCGCCAGACAGATCGAGGCCGACCTGGCAACCGAGGTTCCTGATAGAATCCCAGTCGAGCGGAAAATCGACGGGCTTGCTCAGACGCTGGACCACGCAGCCTGGGAATCGGTGATCGAATCCCACACCATCGAAGAAGCGGTCGAGTTCGACTGGGGCCTGGACCTCTCGACGCGCCCGATCACGGCTACCATGGCAGCCGGAACGGTGCGTGGGACACGAGGCCGTGTGCTCGTCCTGGAGCGCGGTGAGAGTACCTATGCCGTCGACTTGCGTGATCTCGTCGGGTTCGAACTGCAGGATGGCGCGGCCGAGTCTGAACGACAGGCCAGCCTGGGCGCGTTCGACCGAAGTTAACCGATTGCGGGTAGCTTTTCAGTCGTCCCATCAAAAGCCGGGCCATGGCAGACGAATCCACTGACGACGAGGAGAAGTCTTTCCGGGAACGCGTCGAGGAGATCCGCGAGCAACGCGAGGAAGAAGGGGGCGAAGAGGATCGCCGCGAGCGCATGGAGGAGATGATGGGTGGCGAACCCGGCGGCATGGGCGGTAACCCCTTCGCACAGATGATGGGCGGCATGATGGGTGGCGGCCCCGGTGGCATGGGCGGCGGCCGAAGCGAGGGTGGCGACAACGTTCGACTGGCCCGAGAGGTCGAAGCGCTCCGTGACGAGGTCAGTGCGGCGACCGACCAGCTCGAACGCATCGCCGACGCGCTCGAAGACGAGTAACTACCAATAAAAGAGGTTCTCGGGGTCGCTTGGCTTCGCGATTACATTCAAGATCCGGGCCTCGAAGAGGTCCCGGCTGTTCGCTGACTTGATCGCGAGCACCGTATCGGCCCCATCGCCCGTTCCGGCCACAGCCAGCACAGTCTTCCCGGCCGGGACGTGCCCAGCATCACAGGCCGCTAGCACGCACTCCAGCGTTACTTTCGTTCCCTGACCGAAGAGTCTGAGCACGTCCGCGACCAGTTCGTGGGCCGAGAAGCCGTCCCTGTCTTTGATGGCCGCGCCGACGTTGCTGAAGACCATCGGCCCCAGAAACACCGTCCCACCGGCCGCCTCGATGGCCTCGCGTGCCCGGTCATCGAACTCCTGCTCGTTGGGCTCGCTGTAGCCCACCGCGTGACCCACCACGGTCAGGTTTCGTGCAGCGAGGTCGAAGATTTCCGCGGCCTGCTCGCCGGTCGCCCCGGACGTCGAAGCGACGACCACGTCCTCGATGCCGTGTTCGTCCGCATACTCGGCTGCGAGTTCCAGAACCGATTCGGTTTCCAGTTCGTCAGTCTCGATCATAGCAGCCGTTCGCCCGATGTGGCCGTAACGTTTGGTATCGAACTCGATCGGGGTCAACGCACCCGATCGTATGCGGCTTCGAGCTGGTTCATGGCGTTCGAGAGGCTGATCTCGGATCGGTAGGCCAGACAAGTTTCGGCGAGCTGCTCCTGGGTGGCCAGTGCTCGCTGAATTCCATCCCGGAAATCAATAATGTCCCCTCGTTCGTAGTGATAGCCAGTTTCACCTGCCACGATGGTTTCTCTGAGCGCGCCCGCGTTTACTCCCACGACAGGCGTCCCACAGGCCGTCGCCTCCAGGGCGACGATCCCCTGTGTCTCGACGGGGCTCGGGAACGCGAACACATCGAGGGCGCTGTAGAAGGCCGGCAACTCCTCCCGGTCGAGAAAGCCCAGGAAACGAGTGTCCACGTCCTGGGCCGCGGCCGCTTCCCGGAGGGACTGTGTCGCTGGACCTTCGCCGCCGAAAACGACCGTGACGTCAAGCGGCTCGACCGCGTCGATGATCGCTCCCAGGTTCTTCTCGTGACCGTGTCGGCCGGTGTATCCAACCAGCGGTCGATCCGTGGGGAGCCCGTATTTTGTCTTGAAATCCGTCGTGTCCGTGGGCTCGAACCGCGTGGTGTCGACGCCGTTGGGAAGGTCCTCCACGACCACTCCGTCCAGCCGTTTTCGGAGCGAGCGAGCGGTCCGGTCGCTTGGAGCGAGGACCAGGTCAGCGCGCTCGAGAAACCACTGTTCCCATCGGCTGCTTACGGCCGCCACAGGATCCGCGAGCGGGCCGGGTGCAACGTAGGAAGCGTACTCGGCCGTGGGGGTGTGATAGCTTACGACGAACGGAAGCGATTCGCGACGGGCAAGCCGATACCCAGCGAGGCCGACGGCAAACGGCGAGTGAGCGTGGACGAGATCCACGTCGGCTACCGCCTCGGGTACGCTGGGGACACCCAGCCGGTACCCTTCGTAGAAGGGAAACGGGAAGCTCCGGACAGGGTGTTCGCCCGGAGCCGGATCATAGGAACTGCTGGGATAGACCACGTCCATGCGGCCGTCCCGTTCGATGTAGCGGTCCCGCCAGGCCGAGATCGTGTAGGTCACGCCATTCACGGTTGGCAAATACGTATCCGTGAATGCGGCGACCGCTGGTGGCATTAGCCCCGGGTTTGTGGCCGGTCGTTAAGAGCCTACTTACTCGCCCACGATCTCCCTGTAGAGCGAGACGAGATCGGCCTGCACCGCATCCAGGGTGAACGCCTCGCTTCGGGCGTTGGCCTGGGCGCCGATCTCCGCTCGTCGCTTTTCGGACAGCAGGGATTCGATCGCCGGGACGAAATCGGTCTCGGCTTTGAGACAGTCCCGGCCGTCCTCCAGCCACTCGAAGGTCGGAATGTCCCGCACCACCGGCGGGGCCCCGGCGGCCATCGCTTCGAGCAGCGCCATCCCTTCGTTTTCGTTGTGCGTCGGGAAGAAGAAGATGTCACCGGCCGCGTAGGCCCCCCGAATGTCGTCGATGTATCCCGTGAACGTGACGTTCTCGGGGGCTGATTCGACCAGCCGTTCGGTCTCGCGACTCCGGAGGATCCGATCGAAGTGCCCCCCGGTCGGGTTCAGGAAGCCAAACCAGGCGAAATCGAGATCTGGGAGCCGCCGAGCCGTCTCGATGAACGTCTCCAGGCCCTTCCGGGGAATGACGTGCCCGACGTTGAACACCACCGGCGGCGAGAGGTCATAGCGATCGAGATACGTCTCACGCAGCGACTCGAACCCGGCGATCTTCTGGGGGTCGTAGCCGTTCGAGATCACCGTCGAGGGCGTTTCGGTGTAGGTTCGGATCGTTCGCTGGTTGTACTCGGAGGGACAGATCAAGTGATCGCCCTGGTCGTAGGCGTACTCCAGATAGGGACGCAGCGGTTTCGCGAGGAAATCAGAGAGGGCAAAACTCCCCTCGAAGTCCTCTGCAGTCTGGTGGGTGTGGATGAGAACGGGAACGGAGGCGGCCTGGGCGCGCTTGGCCGCGAGCAACGAGCGGGGCCCCATGTTGTTGAGATGCAGGAGGTCCACGTCCAGTGAGGGGCGGGTGGTGTACTCGATGCCGGCCCGATCGAGCATCGTCCGCTGGTTTTTGACGGACTGTGCGTGCCCGCCCGTGATATGCTGCTCCCATTCGAAGTAGTGACTTACCCTCATTTTCGCCCCGGTATCGTGTGGGGTCAGGCGAGGCGGCAATAAATATCCACCACTCCAATCGCGACGCGACACGTTCTTGCCCGGCCGTCTCGATTTCTCTCCCATGTCCATCCCGGCAGAGCGAATCGAGCGGCTGACGGATCTCGCTCACGCCGCCGCGAAGGCCGACCGGATGGACCGGGCACGGCGATACGTGAGACTGGCGCGCCGAATCGCCGAGCGGAACCGCCTGTCCCTCCCAACACGCCTCGATCGGTTCACCTGTGATGCCTGTGACGCGTATCTCATCCCTGGCCGGAACGCCAGGGTCCGCACGCAGTCGGGACACGTGGTCCTGACCTGTTCGTGTGGGGCCCAGAAGCGCTATCCGTACTAGCGGGCCGGAGAACAAACTTTGACGTAGCTACCGCAGTTTGTTCGAATCGATGAGCGAAAAGTATCGGGCACAGGCCCAGGACCTCGACGTCACCGTCTGGGTCGGCAAGTCAGGCATCGAAGCCGTCCGGGACGAACTAGACGATCAACTGGCCAATCGGGAACTGGTGAAGGTGAAGTTCCTTCGATCGGCCCGAGGCGGAACTTCAACTGACGAACTCGCGGCCGACCTCGCGGAGATGGTCGACGCCGAGTTGATCGAGACGCGAGGCAATACGGGGGTGTACCATCGATGATAGGGGCCCCACTCGCGGTGGGCCCGGTCGGGTCCGCCCTCGACGGGATGGGGATTCCCTTCGCCGCTCCGATCGGGTCGGCCATCAGCTTCCTCGTCGTGTTCCTGATCATTTACACCCTGGGGAAAGTCCTCATACAACCGCTTATCTCTCGAGGGATGGATCGCCGAGAACTCGATGCCCACGCACGGACGCCGATCCGGCGGCTCACAAGTGGCATCATCGTCTTCGTCGCGATCGCCGCGGCCTTCGGCGCGGCCGGTTTCACCGGCTTTCTGCAGTCACTCGCGACGATCGCTGCCGCGGGGACCCTGGCCATCGGCTTTGCGCTCCAGGATGTCATCAAGAACTTCGTCGCGGGGGTGTTCATCTACACCGATCGGCCCTTCCGGATCGGTGACTGGATCGAGTGGGACGGTCACTCCGGGGTCGTGGAGGACATCTCGCTTCGAGTCTCCCGGATCCGGACCTTCGACAACGAGTTGCTGACAGTCCCGAACTCACAGTTGACCGACGGCGTCATCAAGAATCCGGTCGACGGGGACAAACTCCGGCGGACCTTCGTCTTCGGGATCGGCTATGAGGACGACATCGAGGAAGCCACCGAGATCATTCTCGATGAGGCGACCGCCCATGATGGAATCATGGATGAGCCCGGTCCCTCCGTGCGTGTCACGTCACTCGATGACTCCTCGGTGGGGCTGCAAGCCCGAATCTGGATCGAAGATCCGAGTCGAGCCGACTTCGTCAAGGTGCAATCCGAGTTCGTCAAGTCGACCAAGGAGGCCCTCGAAGATGCAGGGATCGACATTCCGTATCCCCAGCGGGTCCTGCACGGGGACCTCTCGGTCGAGGAGTCGGCACTCGCTGACTGATCGAATAGCGAGATGAATAGGTGGACGGGCCGAGGTGGCCCGGCGTTCCGACCCGGATAGTCCCGGTCGCCTCCTCCACCCCGTGACCCTTCGAGCGACGCCCGTTCGGTGGTCCGCTGCTCACTTCCGTGCCTGACGGGTTGCCACCGACAAATCGCGGTATCGACCCCCCTGCAGGGGTGACCCGCGAACCGGTGTCCCCGAAGGACGAGGCTTCGCTGTCGGCTTCCGGGGTCCGGACCGGTCTGTCCGGACGCCCTCGGCGTTCGGCCCCCGCTAATGACCATGGTGCGGGCGAAGGGCGGGGCCAAACCGCCCGGCCTAGTCCACCTGGCGATACACGACTCGCCATTAAGGGCCTTTCGGGTCGCCGACCGTCTCCACGCCGAAACGGCCAAAGGGCCACTCTCCCATAATCGGGTATGGGACTGGGAAACACGGCGAAGAAACTCCAGCAGGTCGTCGACGTGGCCGATGACCTCTACGCCAAGATCAACGACCTCAAGTCGGATCTCGCGGCGATGCGTGACACGATCGAAGAGACGAACAGCCGTGTCAAATCCGTCGAAGACGAGCTAAGCGACCAACGCGAACTCCTGGAAGAAATCGCAACCGCCGAGGGAATCGAGGTCGACCAGATCGACACCACTGATACAGACTCCGGACAGACAGACCCCGAACCGACCGACAGCGACCAGTAGGTACAGCCCCCGGAACTAGCCAAAAACGACACTGACTCTGCCGACGATAAACGCTGCCGCCGCGAGAAACATCCCGTACTTCAGCCACTGCTGGCCGGTGCCCGGGTACGCGCGACTTCGCAGCAGGGCCGCGACCATGAGCAGGTCGGCTGGAACTACCACGAGGAGATACGACAATCCGAACAGGCCGGTGAGATACGGGACCGGACTCGCGAGGACCGCGGCCAGTAACGCGATTGCCGCGATCACAAGCGCCCGATCCGCCCCCAGCGCGATTGGGAGCGTATTGAGCCCCTCGGCCCGATCGCCCGAGATGTCCTCGATATCCTTGATCACTTCGCGGGCGAACGTCGAAAGCGCCGCGAGCGCGAACAGGACGACCCCGTCACGCGCCCGGCCCACAGCCGCAGCACCAAAGAGAAACGTGCTCCCACCCAGGTACGCCACCAGCGCGTTTCCCGCCCCTGGTCGACCCTTGAACAGCGTCGTGTAGGCGACCAGCCCCAGGAAATTGAGGATCGCGATCAGAATTGCCACCGGTGGAAGCGTCACCGCGAGCGCGATCGCGACGGCGAACAGACCTACACTCCACAGAAGCGCCCCCATTGGGGGCACGTCGCCACGTGGAATCGGGCGCTCGGGGTTGTTGATCCGGTCGATCTCCCGGTCGAAGTAATCGTTGATGGCATTGCCCGCACCGGTCGCGAGGACAGTCGCAAGCACGGCTGCACCGAGCGACCAGACATCGGCGGCCAACCCGGCAGCGATGAATCCGCCAATCAGCGTCAGAACACCGGCTGCAACGCTGTTCACCGGCCGTGTGAGTTCCAGATAGCTCCACGGAGCCCCGCTCATACAGGCGCTCACTGTCGCCGGGGGGATAAGTGAGACGACTCCAATCGATCGGCTCAGATATTGCGAATCGTCTCGGTCGGGACGACTTTCTCACGCTCGGCCCGCTGCTGGATCGACGCCAGGAGCGCCGGGTCGAATGGCGCTTCGACCGATTCCGACTCGACTGGCTCACCGTCCTGTCGCTCGACCGTGAACTGCAGCCGTTTTGGCGCTTCGAGGACCGAAGCGGTCACCAGCGTGTCGGCGAGGTCACCCACTTTCCGGGCTCGTTCCGCGAGCATCGAGGTCGACACACAGACCAGTGAGGTTAGCTCACGATCGAACACGTCACCCACCGTCTCGATCAGGGGGTCGGCGTAGGTCGGGGAGAGCAGGGGCAGGTTCAACGCAGTGGCGAAAAAGAGGATGCCGGGACCCCCGCCATCTACCGACTCGATCGCGGTGTCGAGAGTTTGATCCCAGTTCTCGGGATCGACCAGGTTCGAGCGCAAGTCTCCCTCGCCGGTGTGCCCCACCCCATCAATATCAGGATCGAATCTCACGTGGACGTACTCCCCGGTCTCACGAAGATCGTAATCGTAGAGATCGACCGCTGCCCGGGTCACGAAGTCCGGATCGGGGAACTGCAGCGGTGCCCCGATGACGCTCCCACCGGCCTGGAGCCACGAAGTCACGACACCGAGTGCGATGAGTGGCTTTCCAGCGCCTCCAGGACCCGAGATGACTGTCGCAGACGGTGTGGATACGCCATCCTGAAACGGGGCGTCGAGCCACTCCCGGCCAGTCTCGAAGTGGTTCATCCCGATTCCCACCTCCGGCTCGGGGTTTCACAACCGTGCGGGTCTGAGAACGTGTGTTCGGGGACTGTTCGGTGCATTCATAGAGGCATTTACCTGTTTTCACAAAGTGGTATCGACAGGGTTCCAGGATTCTTACAGTCATGTGCGCGCCGTCGCATCGGGAAGTTTAACAGGCCCCTCGGCATACCAGGATTTGCGGGCGTTTAGCTCAGCTTGGACAGAGCACTTGGCTTCGGACCAAGGGGTCGCGGGTTCAAATCCTGCAACGCCCATCCTTCTGCGTGACGGGCAACATTTGGCAGACGGCGACAAGGCGTTTATAAAGGGACCCCTCTTCGGCCGTTTTGATTTCATCACGCTTCGGAACGGGGGTCACCGTTGTCATGCGATTCGCTTGCATTTGAATGGCAACGAATGGATGTAAAACTAGGGAAATCTGAAACGAGCACGAACCCAAATGGTGATAATCCACATCCGGCCCTTGGCTCTCACACGTTACCCTAAAGCCCAAGACGACTTTGGGCCCGATATTTTTCAGGTCAGAGCAGCAGCTCTATTTGCTGTTGGTCGTCATGACGGTGTCGAATTTCTTAGCGACTACCGGGATGTGTACAATGCGCTCTGTACTGACTTTCTCATTGAATCTGCCGCCCGGGCTGGACACGACGAACTTCACTCTCCCGACGGCTTTGGCAAAGCAGAAATCGTTTCGTTCCTTGACGAGGCAGAATAACCGGGTCAGTCCTGAAGGTCCGCGACAATGCGCCCGAGCTCCCGGGCATGTTCGCTCTGGCTTACGTCGTACCGCTCTTCGATCGAGCGTAGGCGTTCTTGGAACGTCATTGTTGAGGCCACCAGCTCGTCTACTATAGATAAAGCAATTACCGCATAAGAACCTTTCACAGCCGTTCAAGGGAGACTGAGTCGTCGAATAGTTGTGATGAGTCGGGGATGAGGACTGCAGTGAAATGTATCCTCGATTTGGCGACCTGTTTGACACCTCTGGAGTTGATTAGAAACGCGTGCAAGATACAGACGATTTAGTCAGTAAATCTATAAGACCAAACCGCGAGTGATATTTCCAAATTAATGTTAATACTTTGTTAGTGCCAATTCTCAATCCCACTCATCTACTGGTTTTGTCGCATGTGTCTCCGACCGCGTATCCCCGATTGACTGGTTGTCTTTCCCATCATGGTGAATTGGAATAACAGCCTTTGACCCGTAATTTGGTTTCACAGCTGGGGCTTTGTGGCTGAGAAGGGCCTGATACCTCTGTCCAACTTCCTTCTTCACCACGAATTTCACCTGGTCCCCTTTGGAGAACGAGTTTGAATCATCGGTGATGACTACTACAGACTTATCCCAATTGCTGTGTCGTACGATTGGGTTCCCGGAATTGGTGATGTCTGAAACCTCTCCACGATAGATTCTATGAAAAGTGGGGCTAGACAATTCTGACTCACGCTCTGGAAGCAATGCCTGATAGTGGTTTTCCATTTCCTGCTTCACTACAAAATTGATACGGTCTCCATCAGAGTAATCGCTGTCAGGCGCGATGACTATGACCGGCTCATGCCATTCACTTTTTTGAACCATTGGATTGCCGGTGCCACTGATTCCAACAACTTTTCCCGAATAAGTTTGATCGATTTTCGGGCCGGACATACCGCCTCGAGGCTCAATGGGGGTAAAGTAATTTTGTTCCACGATGTCATTGAAGGAAAGAAAAAGATTGAGTCCTATCTAGTTCTACTATTGATTAGTCTACTTTACCCACCACCACCCCACAAATAGGTACCAATCACTACTTGTCTGAGGAAGTATATTTTGGGGGTTCAGTGATTTTGGGACGGAAATATATACAGTTTGACCTATGTTTGCAATATTAGATGACCGATACGCGCCATCTATTCAGCACAATTGTTAGAGTATACCATCTGTCGCGAGTCGTACAGAATCGAACGGCCAAATCCTCTCTGCTTTCTGCTCAGTTGCCGTGACTCCTCCCCTTGACTCGCCCCTGAAGGTCGTTCAGTCCTCACCCAATAACTCCTCGGCGAGGTCGTCGATAAACTCCTGTTTCTCCTCGTCGCTCATGTTTTTGAGGAATGACTCCTCATTCCCACTTTCGGGCTCGGGAAGCGGCCGGACCCCTTCGAGGGCCTCATCGATCCGCTCGTCGCCGGCTTCACCGTAGAAGTAGAGTTCCTTCCGCTCGTTGTGGATCCGTCGCAGCGTTGATTCGGGGACACCGATGTCTGTCGCTGCTTCCCGCACATTTTCTCCTTTCTCGATCCGCTCCAGTGCGTCTCGAATAGCCAGGAATTCGCCGGCATCAACGCGTAAACGCTTGTTCTCGACACGGAATCCACGGGGTGGCCTTCCCGTCCACTTCCCCGCTTCCTGGGCATTCTTGATCCCCGAATCGATCCGTCGAAGTTTCTGTTTGTGTTCCACCCGAGCGAGGTCACCCATCACGCCTGCGATCAGCTGGGTGACAGCCTGATCAACGAGATCGTCGTCGAGGGAGATGTCGAGTCCCACTTCCATGTCGTGGAGTCCGGTCTCGTTCTCCAGGCAGTGCTGGATAAACTGGTGAATCTCGCCGGCCCCCAGGCGGCTCAACCGCGAAAGCTCGTCAACGACTACTGCATCAAGGTTACCATCCTCGATGTCGTCGCGAAGCCGCTGGTACTCCTCGCCACCATCCTCGGTGGCGCCGCTGATCACGTCGGCGTAGGTGGCAATCTCGATGTCTCCGTACTCCTTCTCGATGAACTCCCTGGCCTGGTTGACCTGCCGCTGAACATCCTGGTCAGATGTCGAGACCCGGGCGTAGAGTCCGATTTTCTCCATACTTCTTGCAAGTGGACATATCAATATAAAAAACGGGGCTTTTGAAGACGTAGTGAAAAGGTATACCTTTTTAGCATAGTGGGGGGTGGTCGTCTTTGCGAAGCTATGCGCTCATTTAAATTTGCAGGGAGAGTTTCCGATAGGTGGAAAGGAAACGCCAAACGTGACACGCCAACCCTCGCTTCGAATTACATGGACGAGACCGGCGTTGGTGTTGCCTCGAAATATAGCCGAGCATTACCGGTTGAAATGTCGCATACGGAAATTATGTGAATTTCAAGCTACACGAATCCGCCAATTGTCATACCCACCAAGAACCCAAGCAAATGGCCAGTCTCCGATACAGGTCCCAGACCGATTGTAAGGGTTGAAATTGCTATTGAACCAAGAAGTGCTGAAAGGTATACCCCATACCAAATGTGAAAGGAGGTCGGTCTGCTCGCCCCAACGAGTAGTTGTCTTATATCTCGCAGATACAGACTAATCGTAGCGCCTAAGAGGGCCAATGGGATATCGGAAGCGCCGGCTATGACTGGTAGATCACCTAAAATTGAGTAAATTAGCCATAGCCCTGACGCGGTAACTATGGGCGTCCCAAGCATACCGGCGACCATCACGGTACGATACAACTGAACATCAACTGTCCACAGAGCAAATCCATAGAGGGAGAGACTAGCGACCAGTAACCAACCGACGTTAGCCCAGAGATGGGCTGCGGAAATATGCCCAAAGAGACGTCCATAAATTGCAATAACTGATGGAGAGCTGAGGTCCAGGACGATCCACTTGGTTGGAATGATAGCTGAATATTGGAGCCCAAGTATCGCGAGCGGGAGTGCCAGCAGGATTGAAAAATCAATCGCAACATCACTCCAACCGAAAGAAATCTCCGAGGCCCTTTCTGCGCTACTCATCTCCAAGTCACCGAATCGATGTCCAGCACCGGAAGGAATCTGTCGGTTCGAACTTAATCCGGTCGTTCTGAAAGCCGGTCGAACTGATCGTTTACAGACTCTTTGCGCCGCTTGGATTCTTCGGCGTCAAACTCGATTTCTCGTATTTCATCCCCCTCACGCACTATCCGAAGGATGGCGTCCACCCTGTCTCCATCAGCAGGAAGTGCCGATCGTGTCAGAACGACTTCGTCCACTGTTCCACCATCTGCTTCGAGGAGTATCACAGCTTGATCCCCCTCAAATCGGTCAACGACACCCGTGAATTCCTCACCCATTGTAGCTCTCCTCGGTTATGATTGATCCATTGTCATCACGAACTATGACTGTATCCCCGCCGTTGTTCCAGATTGCCGATTCGGAACCCCAGTAGAGTTCGGACTCTGTGTCATCGCCGCTTCCAGTCCGAAGCGTAAGATCGGTACCCGGATCGAGTGTAACTCCTTCCGGAACGGTGTACGTGGTCCCGACTTCATCGGTGACTGTCCAGCCGGACAGATCGAGACTTGAATCTCCTGTGTTCGAGAAAACCACGTACTCATCATTCAGGTTTTCTCGGTCATCGCCTTCTGCATCCGCGTGAATTGTAGTGACTGCTAGCTCGCCTGTTGAGCCACTTTCCGACTTCGTTGTCGTAGGTTCGGTTTCGCCACCATCCGCGATGATCTTCGATTCGCCGCCAGACGAGACGTCAAGCACAAACCGATCGGTCAGCGTCGAATAGGGGCCGGCTGTGGTGCCCTCTCCATCCCGAAGCTGGAGTGGCTCTGTCGGACCGTCATACTCCGTTGCGACTCGGAGATGGGTTCCATTTGAAGTCAGTTTGGTCGTACCATGCGTCCCCGTCCAATAGGTACGAACCTCTTGGGCGGCCAGCCGCTGAAGGGTTTGCTCGTTTGGATGGCCGTATTGGGAGTCGTATGCGCTGGTGATCGTCGCGATACGAGGGTCTACTGATTCCAGAAACGGTTCAGTCGAACTTGAGGCACTGCCGTGATGGCCGGGGACCAATACCGTAGAATTCAGCTGCTCGCCGTACTCGCTGACGAGATATGATTCACCGTCGGATTCGGCATCGCCAGGAATCAGCACACTTGTGCCGCCATGAGCGATGTGGAGGACGAGGCTATTCTCGTTCCGATCTTCATTGTCCAGATATCCCTCCGGTGGACCGAGAATCTGGACGGTTGCACCCTCAAGAGGAATTGTATCGCCAGCGAAGGATTTGTAGAGAGTGACATCGTGTGTCTCGATCGCGTCCAGGTAGTCCTGATAGGTCTGCGAGGTCGAGGTAATGCCGGGATCATACACGACGCCAACCCCCTCTCCCTCGGTTTCGAGATGGTTGATTATCTCGGCATGGCCACCGATGTGGTCTGCATCCGGGTGAGAGGTCACCAGGTAGTCGATTCGCTCGATTCCAAGCTGGTCGAGCGTATTGAGCACAGTTTCACCCTCGGCTCGCCAATCACCTGAGTCAACTAAAAGGGTCTCTCCGGTCGGCCCAACTGCCAGAATACTCGCCCCCTGGCCGACATTCAGAACGTAGACCGAGAGCGTTCCATTCCCTGCCGCATTTGTCGGGGTCTGTGTTTCCTCCGTCGTTGGTGCCTCAGTCGTCGGTGACGGGGTCGAATCAGTCGCTGGCGTACCTGAACACCCCGTGACGAGGACCATTCCTCCGACAAAGAGAACCAGAAGTAATCGCCGTCGTGACATTGGATAGTCTCAACGACGTTCGTTCCTGAGAAGGATTTACCGGTTGAACTGTCCAGGTTGGATCTGGTTGTGCCACGCGCACACTCCGGTGGGCTATCACAGATAATTGGCACGAATGGCTGGTACAGATGTTTGGTACAGATGACTGTCTGTAACGGCTGTACCAGTGCAACCACTGGCTACGGTAGTTTTTGAGGCTGAGTTCCCCGAAGCCGGTGGGATCCAGAACTACACTGTTTCGGCAAATGGCCAACCGGAACGACACTTGTGTCCCTACCGAGGCCGCTCACTACGACTTGCTTGGGTTTCCTCACCATCGAGGGGCAGACTCGTCCCTCGATGGCTGACTGCTCGGCGCGGAGTGCGCCATCGAGGGCGTCGAGGAACGAAACGACCCGTTCCGCGTGGAGGTTGGTGGATCGGCCCCGTAGAGAGCATTGGATACGGTGAACTCCCTAGACAGTCCGCCGAAGTCCACTCACTCCGAAGCCGTTGACTCACCTTTGTTCTCGTTGTCGCTCCAGATGGTCATTCCTCCATCAGCGGATGTGTGACCTCGCCGGTCGGACCGTCCGAGATGGCGAGGGGGTCAATGAAACGTTTTTTTTTGATTCACCGTCTCTTCCGCGTGCAGACCGTGAACATCGACCTGGCGTAGTCCATGGCTCAACTGGTGAGGGAAGGACGTAGCAGGTTATAGTCTTCTGGCTGGCTATTCCTGAGGCTATTCATTGAGTCAAACTATAGCAAAAATGCAACCCATGGAACGAACTTTACTAGGGGTCAAAAACATCTTACAAGAGTCCTGGATTAAGAACTTCAGATTCCACTTTCACTCTGCTTGGAATACAATTATGTGAGATCCAGTTGATGGTGATAATAGAGGACAGCAGCGTCCTCGTGTCACACCTCCCCGTTCCCGATTTTAGAGATGCCGAGTACAAATCAGGAAATCGGTCGCTGTCCACTTTGTGACAGTCCTATCACCGAATTCGACGTTATCATTCGCTATGGGCGTGATAATCAGACGAAGCGATATGCTGAATGCCCGAATTGTGAGGAGGTTGTCGGACCCGAGAACTGATTTGAGAATACAGACAGGCGCGATGCCGGTCAGGCTTTGATCCCAATGGACAGCTCTATTGGTTCTGTTGAAAACCTCTGTATCTGATAGGTTTTACTGACTGTGCTGAATATAGACCTTCTATTTAGCACACTTCGGCGACATTTTCTTGGACTACCGTACAAGATCAATTCACTAAGAAACCGAGTGTAGCCTACCGTCTTCGTGCAAGGAGGACCGCACCCAGTAGCGAGACAAGTGACACTATGGTACCAAATCCTGGTGTCGATGTTTCCGTTGTCGTCATGGTTTCAGTGGTGGTTGGTGTGACCGTCTGTGTAGAGGTTGGTGTGACCGTCTCTGTGGTGGTTGGGGTAGTTGTAGCCGTAGTCGTCGCTTTGGTTGCATCTTTCACAACGACAACGAACGTCGAGAAACTTGATGTGTGGATTTTGTATCGACGGTCGCCGAGATAGGTTCTTTCCGTCAAATCCCAAGTTTCCTCTTTAGCGTGGTAAATTTCGACTGCTGACGGGTCATCTGGCATTCGATCAGGCGCAACTCGCACCATGATCGATCCGCCAGAGACACGGTCCTTGAGATTGCCGTCGACATCAACACTCACGTAATCTGTTTGATCAGCGTCGGTGTATTTGGGGACACCGGACGGTGGTTCTGTCCCTGCTTGGACGGTCATCTCGTTCGGGGAGTTCGTTCCCATATCGAAGGAAACGTCTACTTGTTCAACTGTGAGAGAACCGGTTTCGACGTTTTCTGTTGTAACGGATAGTGTATCTCCAATTGCATACTCATTGATTGTGACCTGCAAACGGCCGTCTCCAGTGGTGCTATCAGTCGTCTGGTCCTCGATACTATAGTCAGTTGAGAGTTCACCGTCACCGCCTCCTGAATCGGCACTTCTCCCATCATCTCCAGTGTCGGCCTTGACTTCGGGTGTTAGGATCTGTGGCTCGGTGTCGAGTGCCGTCAGGATCGGGTAGCCGTCCGCATCGGCACCTGCCGTACTTTCGGTGACGGTCTCCCATGGCGGCGACTCGAGGGCGTCCATGTTATCCAGAGCGTTTGCCCCAATCATTTCGGAGGTCGTGAGTCCCGTCCCGCCAGCAGAACTGTCCTGCCCGGTTTTCTCCGTGTCCCAGTATGCGTTTTCGACCGTCCCAGAGTTTGCACCGATGAGACCGCTGACGTTACCGCTGGCCGACCCGTCTGGGTCGACTTCCCCGACAGCGTAGGACTTGTTCACCACGCTTTTACCGCCTTTGTCGACCAAATTCTTACCGACGAGTCCGCCGAGATTTTTGCCGTCTGCAGACACGTTACCTGTTGCGTACGTGTTCGTAACTGTCGCATTGTGCAGAGTGGAAGAATCCCAATCAGTGTTCAATCCAATGAGTCCGCCGGCGGTGTCACTAGTTGCGCTCACGTCCCCGGTGGCGTAGCTCTCGTTCACCAGTCCGCCGCCGTTCACACCAATAAGTCCGGCGACCTGTAAGGAGCCGTTGACCTCACTCTCGGCGTAGCTGTTGGTCACAGACGATATCATATTTAAACCGATAAGTCCGCCAACGTTGTCTCCGGCATCGACCGAACCGGTTGCGTATGTGTGATTGACCGTCCCGTCAGAGGTAAGCCCAATCAGCCCGCCGACATTTCCTGCGTCGCTCGCTATCACATCGCTGGTCGCGTTTGAGTGGTTGATTTTTCCGCCATCGTTGTACCCGACTAATCCACCAAAGCTGAATGGATCGCCAGTTAATTTCTCGGTTGCGTTCTCGTTAAGTTCTACATTACCGTTTGCAGTCGAGTTTTCGATGGTATATTCCCCGAAGTTACTGTGCCGTCCGACGAGCCCACCAACAGAGGTGGCGCCGCTGACGTTGGCCGCGCTAGTGGCGTTTGTGATGCGTCCGTTATTATCCCCGACAACCCCGCCCACCCGCTTGATACCGGTGACATTGCCAGAGACGGAAACGTTCTTGATTGTAACTGGGCCTCCGTGATAACCGACAACACCGCCTGTATTGTTCCCCCCTTTGATGTTGACATCGTCGAGATTTAGATCCTGTACCGTTCCACCGACTGTCCCGAACAGACCGACGGCATCCTCACCCGACCGGTTGATCGTCAGGTCCTCCATACTCTTGTCGTTGCCGTCGAATGTTCCGGAGAGAGAACCGATCGGTTCGAAGCCCTTGTCGCTATTTGCCGAGGCGTTCGCCACCATATCGTAACCGTCGGTGCTGTCGTTCAAGTTATTAATGAGTGTGAAGTTCTCCCCGGTGTTCTCCCGCGTATTGTTGAGATGGTACCAGTTCGCAATCTCGTAGGGGTTGCTTTCGGACCCGTCGCCGGCGGCGTACAGCGTCTGGTTCGGTGCTGGAATTTGTGAATTGACAGTTAGCGTCGGGTAGGGAAAGACGTAGCCCTTGGCTGTTTCTACGGCGTGTGTATCCCACGTTGAGGGGTTGAGACCGTCCATGTTTCCGGCATCGAGAGCGTCCCTACCGGTCATCTTAGTGGTGGTGAGACCGACCGCGCTACCGGCTGAGGATGGTTGCGTGGTCGTCTTCACGTCCCAGTAACCGTCGGTCACCGTCGCGTCGCTCACGTTCAAACCGACGAGGCCACCAACAGACGAGTCGCCGGACACCGAACCGACAGCGTATGTATTGTTCAAATAGGCTGTACCGCCAGATCCACCATGGTTCTTTCCAACGAGTGCGCCTACGTTCGTTGAGCCATTGACACTCCCCGTGGCGTAGGAGACAGCGACGACATTGTCATTGTAATTTCCATCGGCACGTCCTACCAATCCACCGACGTTTTTACCTCCGCTATTGACAGAGCCGGTCGCGTATGACGTGTTCACCGTTGCTTCATTATTGTGTCCCACAAGGCCGCCCACGTCGTCGCCAGAACCGTTCACAGAACCGGTTGCATAAGACAGATTCACGGTTCCCTGGTGTGATCCTATCAGCCCTCCAACTGCGGAGTCGCCAATGACGTCTCCTGTCGCGTACGAATCGGTCACCGTTTCTTGGTTCAGTCCCACGAGGCCACCAACACGCTGTGACCCATCGACGTCTGCTGTCGCGTTCGAATCGGTCACCACTCCATTCGGGTTGTACCCGACGAGTCCACCAACGTGAAAACTTGTTCCAGTGACGTTGCCCGTAGCAGACGATCGGCTAACTACCCCATTGCTAACCCCAACAAGGCCGCCGACAGCATCGTAATCGCCTGATGCAGAGACGGATATGTTCACGAAGGACGTGGTTACCGTTCCATCGTTGGATCCGACGAGGCCGCCAATTGCCGTGTTAAAACCCGAGTCTCCGATAGTGCCAGTCACCCTAGACTCGCTCACTGTTCCGGAATTGTCCCCAACCAGTCCACCACTGTTACCAGCTGAGCCTGGATACGACGTCCCCGATCCGCCCTCACCAGCAGAAACGTTCACGCTGTTTGCCGTCGAGTTCTGGATTGTCCCCGCATTCACCCCAGTTACTCCGCCCGCACTCCCACCCGTTCCGCCCATATAGTTACTTGAGCTATTCCCACCGTCACCACCGGACACGGTGGATGCATTGACAGTCGTATGTCTGACCATCCCGGTATTTTTCCCGACTAATCCACCACTGTTACCACCCGATTCGCCCATCGAACCATCTGCACCATCTCCAGCCGTGACGGTTGCATCTACAAGCGTGAGATATTCAACCGTGCCATCGGTGCCGACGACACCGAACAATCCAGTGGGGTCAGCATCAGGGTTCGTGATGCTCAGGTCCGATATCGTGGTGCCGTCCCCGTCGAACGTCCCGGTGAACGGTGTGCTGGAGTTCCCGATTGGCGCGAAGCCATCCCCGCCGTTGGCCGATCCGCTCGCCACCGATTCGTACCCATCGGTGCTTTCGTTGAGATCGTTGACCAGCGTAAAGTTCGCGTCAAGATTCTCACGCGTATTGTTGAGATGGGTCCAGTTTGCGATCTGGTATGGATTGGTCGCGGTACCGTTTCCGCCAGCGTACAGTTCAGGTGCCTCATTCCCCACACTCGCCGTTGCAATCCCCGCCCCGAACGCAATCCCGCTCGCTACTATTGAGACCACCATCAGGGCCGACAGGAAAATCGCGCGAAGTTTCATACATAAACCCCTCTTGCGTGGCCCCCCTGACCGAGACAACACCGCTTACCTATACAGTCCGTTGTGAATCTAAATCGGCCATCCTGTTGGGCTCTACGCCAAAAAACCGCTGCTGGTGCCGTAATGTTCATATAAGCTATCGATCCCCCACCCCCATAAAACCCTAATTACATCTCATGAATGTATTATCAATCGGCAAACTCTCCAAACATGCCCTTTTTGATTGTAACTATTTTTGCTAATGATTGATAAAATCTGTTTGCCGACAAACCATCGGTAATCTACCCCCCATGCATTTTAAATTGATTGTAGAAACTATCATCTATCTGCCTGTCCATAGTGCCCCAATGATAGATTGCATTCAAGGTTTGATTGGATTTTAGATGTCATCATAAAACGCAGTATGGAAGGATTCTTTCACAGAATTGCGAATTATTTCGTGGCAATCTCATGCTAAATTCGCGCGTTCTATTCAGCAAGTACGCAAACAATCTATTCAGAAAATGTCAAAACCTGACTGCTGAACTTAGACGTTAAGTTCAGCAAACCGGTATGGAGTAAACTCGGGCAGAACTTCCGTCATCATGTAATTACTGTCGAAAACTGAATAATGAGCGATTCGACGTTTTGAGAACGAACTACCGATTGCCAAAATTGCGTTTGCTCTGTCACCGATTATTGGCCAGGATCGAAAGGTTCGGGTAGTCTTTCCTGCCATAGCAAAACCCCCGTTGGTTGGTATGGACCGAGGCCGGCGTTCGGTCGACGGTAGATGAATGGCTACAAGAGCTAAATTGACGGAGTCACCGGATATGGTGCGGGTTCCTCGTCATTACCACTCGCTTGAAGCAGTTTCTTCCCATCTATAGTGATTGCATACTGCGACGGCCCATCTTGTGGAACCGGGCAGCCCTTGGACATCGGACAAGTATCACACGCAGAACCGGCACAATCGAGATCTTGTAGGTGACCTGCACGAACCTGTGATTCGATAATTGCCTTCACAGCGTCTGGCCGCATTGCTAACTGCTCGGCGATGTCTCTAATCTCGATGCCGCGGTTAACGAATCCGAGTACCTCCTCGTAAACGCTCATTTCCCCTCACCTGCTGCAGTAGGTTCAAACGCTTGCATGCGATATTTAACCACGACAAGTGCGAACAGTCCGAAGATGATCGAGGGGCTATACGGCGGGGCAAATGCGAGGGCGATCTGATCCAATTCTGCAACCCAAACATCGTGGCCACCTGGAATCGCTCCAAGGAACCGACCGAGAAGATCAGTTACGGCAACGATCCAGAGCATCGTCCCCGCAAGCACTGTTACCACCTGATTTCGGCGAGATCCGAGGCCATGCGTTGAACCGTAAAGGAAAAACGCCCCGGCCGATGCGACGATGACGCCACGCCAGAGCAGGTACGTTCCGCTAACACTCAAGACGGAAATCGAAACGGAATTCCCGGAAACGCCGGCCAACAACTGGAGGCTACCGATCAACACCGAGATAATCCCTAATGCCCCGAAGTAAATCTCATCCCAGGATGGCATTTTTAAGCCACCCCCATGGTCATCCCAATCAGTCGAAGCAGTCCACCCCAGAGGAACAACGTGACTCCGAGGATTGCAACGGCTCCAACCAGGGTTTTGACGATTCCGAAGCTCGATTTGCCCTCTTTAATCAACATCGCAAAGGTTGCGGCACATGGGAAGTAGATGCTAATCATGACGACCGACATGACTGTCTGGAAGGGTGACAGTCCGACCCCGGTCAATTGCGCCACGGCCAGGTCTTTGCGTATGAACCCTGCAACAAGTCCCGGCACGGTCTCCTTTGGCACCCCAAACCACCCCGTCAGCAACGGCTCGAGCGTCGTTGACAGCCAGTCGATCGCGCCACCCATCCAGAGGACGTTAATCAAACCGACGCCCAGCAACACGAACGGAATAGCCGAGACGAAAAAGCCCCGCATTCGAAGCCACAGTTTTGTCGACACATTCCCAATAGTGGGTTTCCTCATTGGAGGGACGTCCGTAATCAGCTTGGGTGTCTTGCCCGGGAGGAGTTTGTCAAGCACGGCTCCGACGGTGAAAAATCCAATGAGCAGGTAAAGAAGAATGTAGCCGGTGTATTGCGGAATGAGTGAGAGCATGATACCGAGTTGTGCGCCACATGGGATGAACACCGAAAGCAGTGTCATCATCATGAAGCGCTGTTTTTTGGACTCGAGATTCCGAGTCGCTGCAACCCCCGGAACGTTACACCCAAACGAGAGAACCATGGGGATGACCGAGTAACCCTGTAATCCAATTTTCTCGAACACTGTGTCCAGCAAAACGGCGAGACGAGACATATAGCCGGAGTCCTCCAAGACGACGAGGACGAGGTAAAGAGCGAAGATCGCTGGCAAAACGACGCCAATTGCGACGAAAAGTCCGCTGGTGAGCATCCCCCAGGAAACGACGGCTCGCTGAGCTGCTGGATCACCAATGAGTATGAAGTATACCCAACTGCCTTCCCAGGGGAAGACACTCTGAAGCCAGGGTAACCAGTACTCATCGAACAGGGGGACGAAGTAGCCGTCGGTAAAGAATCCCGCAACAGCGCCGAAAAAGGCCCAGGCCCCGTACAGTACCGTGACCGCAAATGGAATTCCAAACCACGGGTCGACAAGCAAATCGCCCATAATGTCCGTGAACGAGTCTCTCTGTTCTCTGTACTCTACCGTGTTCGAAACGATTTGATCGACGAGCTCCCACCGTTCGGCCGACCCAAGACCTGAACTCATCCTTCAATCGCCTCCTTTGTGCCCTCCGTGCGTTCTTGTATTGCTGTTAGCGAGGGGGAATGGGCCGCTTCAATACTTTCAACGAGGTCTTTGAGTCCTTCACCAGTTGTTGCGACTGTGGGCACAACTGGCACATCCAAGATGTGTTCAAGGTGCGCGACGTCAATCTGGATGTTCTGTTTGCGAGCCTCGTCGATCATATTTGCTGCGACGGTGACGTCGTACCCGTCATCGATAATTTCGAGGAGCAAATTGAGTCCCCGTTCGATCCGAGTCGCGTCGAGGACACAAACAACAACGGCGTCCGAGTGCTCCTCCAAAATCTCGACAGCCACCTCTTCGGAGGCGTTCTTGGGTGAGAGGGAGAACGTTCCTGGAACGTCAATAACGTCGATCGACTCGCCCTGATATTGAAGCTCACCGTGGGTGTAATCGACCGTCGTTCCGGGATAATTCGATTCAGTGACATTCGATTCACCAAAATTTGGCCAGAATCCCTGTTGCGACCATTTATTTGACCTCACGTTGGAGTCGATATTTCCGGACCCAGTTAATTGGTTGAATAGAGCGCTTTTGCCGACGTTCGGATGACCAACGAGTAATATTGACGGCCTATCACTCATCATCTGTAGCGACATAGATGCGGCGGGCGTGATCCTGACTCAACGATGTCGTACTGTGACCGATCGTTATGGTGATCGGCCCATTGAACGGCTGTTTTGATTGAACGACAAGCTCTTTGCCCGATCGGATCCCCATCTCTCCGAGTTCTTCCCGAAGAGCGTCATCGATTTCTTTGATTCTGCCTCGCTTTTTCCTACCCAATTCATTGAGGCGGCGTCGCTTCCGCTTTCGCTTTCCTCGTCGAGTTTCGCCGTTTTCCTTGCCTGTTATGTTTTTCCGACCCATTTAGCCTCACCTAACTTAGGCAGGCCTAATGTTTTGGAGAGGGCATGATAATCCCAGATGTGTATTCCCATTAATTGGAAATTGTTCTCATGGATCTCCCAAGATAGTGCCATGCAAATCCCGGAAAATACTCAGGGGAATCGAAAATCCGAGAAACCGATTTTTCTTAATTCAGTATTAAATTTCACAACTTGTGCTCATTCTTATTTGATATATTGGGTGATGTGTCCAACAATTAAGTGTTAATTTTTACAATCATTCGCTGCTGAATTCGCGCGTTCTATTCAGCAGTGGCTAATTGCAACTACCCAAATGATAACCAAAACCAAATTACGAACTTACTTTCCACCAGGATTGGTGTTCCGAAGGTTATCTCGGTACTCACGGTACGCCTCTGCCCGCTCACGTTTCTCCTGCTCGCTCAACACATCGTGTTTTTCCTCATCATAGAACGGTAGTTCCTCAACCGGGGGAATATCCATCACTACTCCTAAGCTGGCGATCTTCGGAAAGTAGTTCTCGATAACCCAATCCTCATCGTGTTTATTGACTGCCTTTCTAATATAGGGGGCAGCCTCCGGGTATTCTTCTTCCAAGTCTTCGCTCATTACTACCCTTTTAGAGTGGGCGAAGGATAATAATCTCCAACGGGGTGGTGTTGCAAACAATCTTTGTACCGAGCGATAAGCTGTTTGAACATTATCACGGAAGAGTTGCAAATATGGTAGGACATCCGAGGGGCCTATTCTGGATTTTCCTCGTTCCAATCTCTCTGGTCCCAGTTTGCAGCAACACGGATTTTCTCTTGTTCCGATTTCTCGTCGATAACATCAGAGTATTCTTCGACGCTCTCCAACCATTGTCTGGCCTCTTTTGGAAGTTCAGATCGACTGCTTGAAATTTCCATTTCGTCTTTATCGTCAAATCGGAGAATTTCAAACGCAAGCCGTTCTTCTTGAAGTTCCTCAGGCTGACCCTCTCCTATGTCGGGGTCATACTTATCCGGTTCACAGGGGTAGTAAGCCAACTTCTCAGAACGAATTGCAGCTAGCTTACAATTTGTACATACATACCAGGGAGCAATACCGCCAATAACAGTCACATCTTCGTGTTTATGAACAGGATCGGTGCCTGAATCAGATTTACTCATGGATACAGGCTGATTTATTATCTAATAATAATAATAATAATAATTCGGCACCTAACTCCCACTCACTGACGATGAGAAATCATCTGTATTATCCAACTGCAGGATTTGGGAATATATTCTTTCGGTAGCGAATAAGTCTCCGAGTGAAAACTGGTTTATTGGGTCGTAATTTGATCTTAACAAATATTTCCGGCCGAGAATACCCGTCAATGGAGTCGACAAAAAATTGGGACCTTAGACAGAGAGAATTAAAGTCTCGAAAAAACTGGTGCTGCAAAGATTTCCTCCCAGTTTTATCATCAATGAGCGGTGATACGTGGTTTGCCGGCCAAGAGAGGGGTCATAGAACAAATCAGTTTGGTCAGCGTAACCGGAGCCCTGGAACAAGCCAGGTCCGGGGTACAGGGAGATGAGTGACATACCCATAATGGCCGAGAATTGGGAAGAAGGCCTTTGGGAACAACTGAGTAATAACGCCGAAGGTGCAGCTATGGAGATTGAAAACAGCAACCTTGAGGCGGTATATGAGGAATTTTACATTGGCGCGATGGTGGCCAGAATGGGTCTTAATACGGATCCTGACGACATGAAGGTGCAACGGCTCATACTAACCGCTCAAATGGCATGGGTGATGTCGGGACTGCAACTCGGATATACTGACCGTGTCCAAGAAGACCATGAAGGAAGCAGTATATATGCAGATAATCTCTAGGTTTCCACATTTTACATACAATCTTGATCCACACAATCATCATGAGATGAATAGTTCAAATTCTGACTTCCGAATCAGTGACTCAATGGCGCGTTCTATCCAGCAAAAATCGATTGCTCCTGTTCAGATAGTAACCTAAACGGGCTGCTGAACTGAGTCTCTGTTCAGCTCAGCGAATTCCGTTTCTTTCAGCTACTCATCGAACAATCATCCACTCAATGTGTATGCTTTCTAATTAACTAAAGTTCAGCTTTGATCTCGTTTTCATAATTGTATAGAATACGGTCCAACTCCCACGGTTCAATTTCAAGATCGTCTGCAATAGACTTGAGGAACTCCTCTTGTTCCTCATAGCTGTATCCTTCGTAATCGAAACCGATCATCTCAAAGATATTTTTTATTCTGGAGTCAATCGCAATATAGTTTCGAAAGTCGGGATGATACAAATCCATCCCGATATTGCGGGCATATTTTGGGCCGATCAATTTGAATTTCTTTAAGAATTTTATTTTTTCGTTTGCACTGTCTTTCTGCCTGTACTCTTCTTTCAAACCTTTTGGATCTCCGTGGTCTTGTTTTACCAATCCAAAATTTTCGATTAGTGCTTCTGTCTTTTTATTGTGATATGAGACATTTGCATCAAGAAGAACTGGTTTGATTTTCTCATGACGATTTTCTGGACTCATCTGATCAATAGTTTCAAACGAGACTTGTTCGTATCTCTCTTGAACGATGTTATCGTTCTCATCGATAACTAATTGAGCTCCCCGTGAACTCCCTTGTGTCGCGAGACTCAGAACCAGCTCAAACCACATAGCATCATCACGCTTCCACCGGTGCTGGCCAGTCTCTTTGAGATCTGAAAGTGTCTTTTGCACATCTTCTTTGTCACGCACATTCTGAATAGCCTTCGTCAGAGAGTTCATCATCTTGTACTTTTTCCAATCTTCCCGGAAATATCTGTTCCCGTCTGCATCGTGTACCCAATATGAGTACCCTTCCTTCGGCTTTGGGAGATGAAAGTCCGGCTCAGAAAACTTACTGAGAATATTGACAAAGTCATCGCTATCGGGTGGTTTCCATTCATCCTCAATGATGACAGCGTATCCTTCATCTGGCCATAATTTGTCTAACTCATCCAGGTCTGGATAAGCCGGCATGTTCTGTAATCTAAGGCGAGAGAGGGAATAAATTGGGATAGTTCTATTTCTACCGACCCAATTCAGGTGGCAGATGCAAATTGGTGATCTGTATCGAATACCTTGCTACGCGGACGGAGTTTGGGTCGTGCGGTATTCGCCCGTTGACTTATTCTTCTGAATTGTCTTTTTTGTCCTGAATGGCTTTCTGCGCACCTTCTGATACAGATTTCCAGAAATCTTCCTCCATCCAACGAGCGATTTCATCAGCATCGGCATCTTTGTCAGGCTTTTCTGCCATATTTGCATAATTAGCCCTGTGACTACTATTATTTACTCATGGATTCGGAAGGAAACTCCTTCAAAATTATAAATCGATTTGCTGCATACGCGCCATCTATTCCTCAGCCGTCAACTGTAACTGTACATATAATAATCAAAATGACGTGCTAGATAGAGAGGATGGAGGCAGCAGATTGGATCGGTTATATTCAGTCCAGTGAGCTATAAGAGTTGTTGAGCAACCCGGCTATCTTTTGTATATTTCAGTCCCGCAGGAGTGAAGCGGCCATTCCAACTGTACTACATCTCCATTCTGTAAGAAGTACAGCAATCATGGTAGAACACAACAGTTTGGGTTGAACTAATACAGTTATTCTCTACATGCACCCCCAGTTCTTTATGTGTTATATGATTCTACTGAATTGTGACTGAGACTACATCGGAAGCACATCTCCAAGAAATTGAGGAGTTGCTTGCCGATGTTGACCGACCACCAGCAACGACATTAGATATTCTCGGGGAAGCCAAACGCGAACGATACTGGGAAGACCTTTTGGTCTACTTTCTCAATCCGAGCAATCCCCATGGGTTCAATGCAGATGTATTGGCGGCCTTCTTGCAGGCCCTCTCTGAACACGAAGGGACATCGCTTCCACCTCTACGGCATGAGCTCGAACAGGTCGAGGTTCAATCACAGGTCCCAACGGGCGATGGGCCGTTTGATATCTTCCTATGGAGTAAGGATGCGTGGTACGTCGTTATCGAGTTGAAAGTCGCTGCGGCTGAAACAGGGACCCAAACAAGACGATATGCCCAAGCACCCAAGCTTGGCGAGCTCGTGGTGAACCAACACGAAGGAGCGAGTGAGTATGTGTACCTTGCTCCTAGAAGCGCAGGCTCATCGACATCCGAGAAGTTCGTCGATGTGTCATGGGAATACCTCATCCCCTATCTTGAAGAGGTCCTGAGGACGAGTTATGGCCAATATCCGTCGAAAAGTCACGCGCAGCTTGCGGATTACCTCGACACGATAAAGCAGACACTCAACATGGACGAGTTCACCACTATCTCGGAAGAAACGAAACTATACACTGATTACGCCGACACAATCAATCGCCTCATTGAGGCCTACGAAGATGATAGAGCCAAGATCTTCAATCACCTTCAGACGGTATTTCTGGACGAGTTAGAGAGCCCCCGAGAGGGGTGGGTCGTTAACAACAGTCCGAAGCGATACATCAACTTCGCCAAAAATGACTGGGGCAACGTGGCTGGTAGTGTGCGAATCGAATATGAACCCCATGTCCATCTCAACCGCGATCATCCAGAAATTCGCCTCCGCCTCGATATCGAAAATACAGGAAAACAGGAGATACGGAAGGAGTTTAATGAAAAACTGGATGAAGCAGAACGCGATGCACTAAGAAACGCTGACTGGGAATTTGTTGATGGTAGCTATGCCTATCTCACCAAATCAGTTCCGTTGGATGTGGACCAGCCAGTGGACTCTATTCATCATGCTATTCAGAATCTCAACGAACTTCGAGCGATGGTTGAGCCCTATATTGACGAAATCGTAGCTAAGTATCAGAACAGCGCAGACTAAGGGATTTTTCAGTTATCGTTTGCTAGATTCTCGCTACAGCCAGTTTGTCGGCCGTAACTAACAGTTCAGAGTTAAACTAGCCCAGTATCGTCCTTTGTCTATCCTGCCCTACACAGGCTCAATCGTAGAGTTCAGTCTGAACCGAACCTAATCTCCGCAACTGTTCCAAGACCATCAGCAGTTTCGCCTTCGGTGGGGTTGTACACCGAAACCCTGGGGTCTTTCCAAGATCGAGGAACGTCTTCTGTCGCACTCACCAACAAATAGTCAGTCGGGAGTTCATGCCGCTCAATCGTTTCTTCATCAGCTTTCATATTCACGCCGATGTAGCCATCTTCCATAACCCCGGAGTTGAGATTGCACTTCTGGCGATTGATTTCGATCACTTCTCCTCTGTATCGATCAGCCGCCACGATAATCGTAATCACCTCCCCTTGGCTGAGTTCCGTGAGTGTTTCCCCAATCTTGTCTGTCATAAAATTCTCTTGTAGAGAAGGCCGTTTAACGATTCGGCTGCGGAGAACCTCAGATGAGTCCATTGAACAGAAAAATTCACCAATACATTGCCCGCCATCTTCTCCGTATGCAAGATATGCGCGTTCTATTCAGCAGCGGTTGATTGTACTTGCTCGGATAGTAACGAAAACGGCCTGCTGAACTTAGACCATCAATCCAGCATAATCTCAGAGTTTCGTCGCCTGAATGAGTCAAATCACAGATGTATTGAGGCGACAGTAACCACGAAACACCCACCATAATGATAGTTGCCGGGCTACTTGCTCCTTCTATGGGAGGTGACTGGGCTAGTGAGATGGCGAAGAAAATGGAGCAGGAGTACGGAGTGGCCCGAGACCGAGCACTGCAAATAACTAATCGTGTTCGAAAGCTGGTCGCCAATCCTGATATCGAAGCGCTGAAAGAAACAGGATTGCTAAACGAAGAAATCACCAATGCGTCAATTCAAGATCTGATTGCGGAGCTGAACGAACAAGACAAGAGAACGATTGAGGGTCGCTGGAACGCCCTTGCGAAGGAGCGTGGGATCTATGATATCGTCGGGGCTGATGCACTTCTCTATGACCCAGGGCAAGGCGGCCTCGATCCAGACAAAGAACTGGTTTCTGACGACGGAGAATCTCTCACAATACAAGAAGCGATGATTACCGCCTGGAGAGAAGAGATACTGATTGAAGCAATCCCACGAGGTATTCGATTAGGTAATACCGAGTTCCGGACTGAAGATAGTAGCCAGATGTCACTCTCACAGATCGAAGATGGATTTGATCAAGAGGGATTAAGTGAGCAACTCAGCCGGGACTTGCGCAGTAGCCAGCTTGAGGTTGATGGGGACCTGCTCGCTCTAAAGGACGTCGATTTTTCCCTTGAAGCACCACGGCAGGACCGTGTAATCGCCATTGCCGCTGCACGACGGCATATCCTTGAACACTGTGGTGCCTCCCGTGATGATATCCTGGAAGCGTTGGAACCCGAGAAAAATTACCCGCTCGGAATCCACGGTGCGCAGGCCAGATCTAAGGGTTTCGAATATGAATTCCGGCGCCGATGGTGGGCGGATCTCGTTGCTCCCGGGTTGCGTTCGCTACCTGATATCCGTGAACCGGCCCACGACTCTGGGATTTGGCTTTCAAATGAAGCGCTGACGGGGGGGGTTGAATCCGAAACCACGGTCGAGACCATCCTGAATGAGGGGTACGTGTTCGAGCTCACACACCAGACGGACGACGACCAGAAGACACATCTCGTCACGCATTTCGAACCGGACCGCCCGTCGATGACGCCGTTGAAGGGTCCACCAGCGTTCTGGTTCGAGACTGTCGAGAACGAAGAGCGATTCTCCGTTCGCCTCCCCGAGATTGAAGCGTTGCATCCTGTCCCGTACGAGAGTCTCGCTGACCCACTCGCGGGGGCTGCGTTCGCAGCGGTGCGAAAGCAACTCGAAGATGACGTTGCGTCGGTGGATGAGGAACTACTCCGGAAGATGCTGACTGATGTGGTGGCGGACGCGACAAGCGTGGATCGTCGTGAAGCGCTCCGCCTTGCGATGATCACGGTGAAACATCGGGACGGCACTCGAAGGTTCGCTGTCGATGCGACGTTCGCGTTGCTGGCTGACGAGCCGTCCGCGCTTGACCGAGCGGCGCTCCAAGCACTTCATGATGCTGCAACTGATGAGCCAGCGGTGCTGAAAGAGCACGTTGGAGACCTGGCGGTCTACGCGAGTCAGGACTCGATGTGCCAGGCAGCCGCGACGCACGGCTTGATGGAGTTGGCGGAAGCTGACCCGGCGAGCGTTCTCGACGCAGTTCCCGCCTTGGAAGCAGCGGCGACCGCGGAGACGGAGGCGACACAGAGTTACGCGGTGTACGCACTCTCCTGCGTCGCAGAAGCGTATCCTGAAGAGGCGTTCTCCGCGATTGCTGCCTTGATTGAGGTAATGCAGAGTGAGAATGAGACGACGCAGACGAACGCGTTAGCGGCGCTCGGGAAGATTGCGTCGAACTACCCGGACGCTGCGGAACCTATCGTGGACGAGCTAGTGACGGTACTGGACGCCGACGCGAAACGCGTTCGGAATAATGCGGTCGGGTTGCTCGGTGACCTCGCACAGGCACACCCGGCAGTGGTGATCGAGTACGCTGATCGGATTGCCGCGCGGTTGGAGGATAACAATATTCAGGCGCGTGTGAACGCGTCGATTGCGCTCCAGCGGGCAGGTGAAGCGGATCCTGCTGCGATTCGAGCCCAGCAGGACCAGATAGAGGCTGCGTTGCAGGATCCGAGTCCGGAAGTCCGGGCGAACGTGTGCTCGCTTATCGGGAATGCGAACGTGAGCGTGCCTATCGAGACGCTTGAAGAAGTGGCAGAGAACGATTTAGATGAGACAGTGCGAGACCGAGCGGCATGGGCGATCTCACGCCTAAGATGAGACAGATATCGATTGAGTCTGAAGCCGTACCGAATTGAACGAGGGTTTTGAGAACTTTATAGCGAACGCATCAGCAAGGGTTAGAGTCTTTAGGCTCTGTTGAACCCCTCAATTGCTGATAGTTTGATGAGACTGTGCTGCATTCGCGCGTTGTATTCACCATTTATTGGTTGCTCCTATTTTGATGATAACGAAAACAGACTGCAAATCGAGACCCTGAATCCCGTCGTCGAGAGGGGGTATTTTGACCTCAATTTCTAAGGGGCTGTGAAAGGTCTCTTCGCTCAATGAGGCCCGAGATCCGGAACCATGATACGTGGTCGTTCAGCGGGGGGAGAGAAATTGTAGAGAGTAAAGGTTTGAAAGAAGAGTTACCAGCAATTGCAGAATCGTATATCACCCATGGCGGAGGTAATCAGAATCTGAGTGACCGGCGTGAACTACTTAATCCTCTGGGATGGGAGCAGGAGATCGGGGTGAAATTTGAGACGACCACAGATTACGACGTAGTCTCTCGTCGAGCGAGCTTTGATGCGTACAAAGAAGGTGTTGTAGTCGAACACGAGAGCGGTGAACAGATGCGTGCGAACTGGCATCTGATGAAAATGGAGATGGCTCACCGCGATTCGAACGTGTTCTCGATGGGCCGAACCGCTGATGCGGGTGTACTGTTGATCCCTTCGTACGTCAATTTCCCTACTCTTGGAAGAACTGAGAACGATGTTCAGGCAGTGTTAGAGCAGTATTTTGATTTCTCTATACCGCTTTTTGTCTGGGAGTATCCTACCAAGTGAGATACGCGCCTTGTATTTAGCACGGAATTGCTATCAATTACTGGAGATTTCCACAGAGCCGGCCACACAGAACCCCCCTTGATCTACTATGACCTCGGGGCCCTGAGGGTCCGTGGTGTCTTGCCTCGAGGGCCTGCTATGACTCGCGTGCCCGGAACGACCTCTCGCAACTCGTCGAGGCCGAGAGGCTCGACTTGGACTCGCTTGCCACTCTGTGTGTAGAGAATGCTGGCGGTGACCGCCTTTTCGGGGAACCACTCGTCGAGGACGTGGTGGTAGACACTGAGCTGGGTGCGATACTCGCTCTCTGCCCGTCGCGTACGGTCGGTTTTGTAGTCGATGATCTCGACCTGGTCGGCAGTCTCGTGGACGAGGTCGATCACGCCCGAGATGCTGACCCGCTTGCCATCGACCTCGATGGGCAGGGTCGCGGGCTGCTCGGCGTGAAGCTCGCCGTCGAGGCCGTCGAGGAACGCGGCGACCCGCTCCTGGTGCGGATCGGACGGGGAAACCCCTTCACCGAGTGCGTAGGCCTCGGCGAACGCGTGGAGCCGCTGGCCGAAGTCTACCCCACCCGTCGAGGCCGCTGGCTCGCCATCGCTCTCGCTGTCGGCCTCGAATACCGACTCGTCCATGAGTGAATGTGGTGTCTCGCCGATCGGCCCCTCGGGGACCGGCACGGTGAACGGCAACTCCGCCTCGACGAGGGCCCGACCGCGACCGGCCTCGACACTCGGCTCGATGGCCTCGACGGCGACTGGTAATTCGTCGAGAAACGTGTTTGGCTCCGCGCCACCGGCAACGACGAGGTGGCTCTCTGCACGGGTGATTCCCACATACAGAAGGCGGCGCTCTTCGTCCAGATCCCGGCCGAGACACTGTCTGATGACGTCGTACCGCCAGTTGTCATAGATGTGTGGCACGCCGTCCTCGGTGGCGTAGAGTTTGCGCTGGCGAAGCCCGACGGGCTCCTGATACTGGATGACCGCCTGATTCCGGGTCCGAGGCGGGAAGCTGCCGTCGTTCATGTTCGCCATGATGACGATCGGATACTCCAGGCCCTTCGCGGCGTGAATGGTCTGCACAGTCACCGAATCCTCGCCGGCGTTCGTGTGTACCTCGACGGTGCTTCCGGTGTCGATCCCGGCCTCGATGAGTTGGATCACGTCGCCCGGCGTGACCGTCGTCGTCTCGTAGAGTGACTGGAGAGTGTGGAGCAGGCCGTCGGCGGTCTCACCACTAATGCCGTATCGGTCGAACACTTGGCGGGCGACTGCGCCGATAGCGTCTAACCCTTCGAGGGCAGTGTGGAACTCCTGCAGGGCCTCGGGATACTGGTCAGTCGCAAGTATGTGGTCGATCTCGTCGAGGGTATAGCCGGCCTGTTCGAGGACGACCGCCCAGCCCCGGTCAGCATCAGTATCGAGAATGCGCAGCCAGGCAAGCAGGAGTTTGGCCGGATCCGTTCGATAGAGCTCGATGCCGCCGTCGTAGGCCATCGGGATGTCGTACTCCTCGGCGACGCCGAGCAACTCCCGGCCGTAGTCTCGCGTGCGCGTGAACACGGCAATATCGCCATGGGTGGGCGGTCGAGGTTGGCCGTCCTCGCCCTCGAGGGCGTACTCGGTGAGGCGACGGTAGGTCGTGTCGAGTGAACCCATCACCTCGACGATGTCGCGAGTCGTCGCGTCGACGTACGCATCGTACTCGGAAATTGCGTCGAGGGAACCCTGGTGATCCCAGCACTGTAGAACGTTCCCGATCGTGTGGGCGACATCTCACCAGTCATGATTTGTCCGGTCGATCACCTCCAGAAAGGCGGTTCGGTCCTCGCGTGTTCGCGTCGGCCTGCGGCCAGGCGTCGTGGGGTTGTGGCGAACGTGCCAAAATGTGGGTGATCCAGACGGCGGTTGAGCGCGCTTGCGAGCGGGAAGTCGGGTCCAAGGTCGTAGTCGGTGACTGCGGGGTAGACAGCATCCAGATTGTCGGTGTGAAAATGATATAACTAGTGTCACACAAACAAATCCAACAGTGTTCTGCTGGCTCGTGGGCATTGTACGGAGACGCTGATTCGAGAACAAGTTTATCTGAACAGTGCCCTCTATACTCCCAAAGTTCCAAGTTATCTAGTGTGTTTGAGAAATACTGACGATAGTTTCATTTGGTACCAATTCGATAATCGGATGAGGCGACAAATGATGCAACTATTCCGGTGATACAGTTCATGCGAATAGAGCTAGCTCTGGACGCTCTCGCGGATGCTGCGTACGATTCTTCAGCCCACCATAAGATACGAGGTCGCATCTGGCGGGCTTTGGAGCACAAAGAAAAGTACACTAAGTTGCATAACACGAGCCACGGTGTCGGATTCGCTTTCTCGAATATCTTTCCGTGGGGGGAAATTGTCAAAGGTGATCGGAGATACATCCGGATAGCATCCCCCCGACGTGAGGTGCTGGATGATCTAATTGATCACTTCGGGCGAAATCGAGCGTTCGAGGTGGGTCAGATGCGATTCAAAATTGCGGACATCACAGGCCACGCTCCACAGGTTGGTGAAGCGGGGTCAACTGGTCTCATGGACACTGGGACAGGCGTGTTTTGTGCGATCGGCCGGCAACTGGCCGAAGAACACGGTCTCGATACATCGGAAATCGAGGAGGGAGTGTCAGAGACCAAGATGTACTGGCGACCGAAGCACGGGATGGAGCCACTTCAAGCGGCGATCAAACGCTCCCTCCAGCAGACACACGAACAGTTCGGCGACGACTATTACCCTGGTCCAATGGAAGTCGAAGACCCCCTGTTCACAGAATTCGAGCCGATAAAGGATGACGTCACTTACTCAATCAAGTTTCAGCCAGCCACAGCAGTCGACCGAACGGTTATCCTCTCCAAGTGGCGGCTAGGCTATCGAGTACGCGATGAAACCCATCGGTACCATCTGAACCTGGCTCTTGACGCTGGAATCGGCCAACGCCGCGAACATGGATTTGGCTTCCTCAACCTTCGTGAACAGAACCCACCACGGGTGAACTCAACATGAGTGACAGGCCTACTCCAGAGGACTTCCAGGACGCCCTGGACGAGTACTGGCATGATCGTCCCCCAGCGAGCCTGGAAGATGTCATGACACTCTATGGTGTGATGGCTGTCGCAGAAAGTGACGGCAAACTGTATAAAACCCCAAGCGAATTAACACCGTATATTGGCGAAGGCCGGTTGATCACGGTATTCCTAGATATATCAGAAGATGGGGCGGAGGTTGTGGATGTCAAACAAGATACCGTTCGAGAAGAACACGTTGAAAAATTGGCGTACGCCCACAAAACATCCGGCCAAGGATCGAAATATAGTATTACCCAGACTGGTTCAGCCGACGGTAATAAAGTTGACACGATAGTAGACACGAGATATGGTACATTGGGGAAGCTCGCTGGTTGGGCAACACAGGACTCAATACAGAAATTCATCGATGAAGGAGAGCACCCAGATACTTGGATTCTCGAAAAAATTCAATCTGTTTTAGGGAAGAAGAGTGACTCATTAGAGGAAGTCGCTAATTCAATCGAAGAGTTACTACCTGCCGATGAATCTATTCCAACTGTACTAACAGTCCGGATTCAAGCTGACGCCTCGAATTTAGATTCTGAGGATGGTGTCGAAAAACAGTGGTTGTGGCCCGGAGAAATTAATGTACTGACCGAGGCCATGGAGCGGTACGCGACCGCAAACGCTTCGGATAAGAACATCAAGTCTGGACCCCCGTCTGTCGGATACGGGAAAGGGTATGTCTCAGGGAATAACGATCGCGTAGTCGGAACACCTGAAAGTCCCCTGGAGGTATTTTCTGTGAAGCACCCTGATGCACAGCCAGGATTGCGCAAAGAAGAGTCCTGGAGAAATTATCCGATCAGCGATGACGTAGCAATGCTGTTTGCGAAGGCTCGGAATCTTATTGACCGTTGTGTCTACCGAAATGGAGGAATGGAAACGTACGCTCTTCCATACTTTGCAGGCAAAATGACCGGCATGAAGGCGGACGCCCTGCACCTCGCGATCGATTCGGTCGATCCAGATCGTCAAATCGGGGAATCGACTGACCCGCCGATGGCACAGGTCACGTACAATCTCCTCGTAAACGATGACCCGGAAAAACGGAAATTGGCTGAGCAGGAGCTGCGGTTCTATACGGTTACTATGCCGATCAGCGATGACAAGAATATCATCGCTGAAGAGCCAGCAGCTTCCGTGTATTGGCCAAACAAGCTCGCAGATGCACTTCGAGAGACGGTCGAAGGGCCCACGCTAGATCCAGCAACCGGTGGATTCACTCCTGTCGACAATTGGCCTTTGCTGAGCTGGGACTCGCCGGACAAAAAGAGTGCTCGCTGGCGAGCGTATGCCCTCGTTACGAACCATCAATTCACTGACGCGGTGTTTGGCTACCGTGACGAAGAAGGAGACGACTTCCGTCGTATCGTTGACCATCGGCTTCTCTCGGGAACGCCGGTGGAGGCGAGAACACTATTCAAGGAATATCTCCAGAGGTACGGCGACGAATCGGAGGATGGCGACCCGCCACCTCAGCAAATTGTCGCCCAACAACTCGTTCACCTGGAAACACTCTCACGTGCAGGATTACTCACCGGCATCGACACGCCAATCGAACTGACAAAGACTACAATGACAACCGAGACAATTGACACAAGCGATATCGCGACGATACGCGAACAGCGGCTTGAGTCATTCCTCAACCGCCCGCTGTTTGACGAACCGACACGGAAAGCAGCCACCCTGGCAGGCGTTCTCGTCGGCCAGATAAGCTGGCATCAGGACAATATCCGGGATGTCGGCCGTCCGCTCGACTCTGGTACAAAGGGCGACCAACTCACGAAAAATGGTCTGGAGAACGCTCTGACTGCAGCGCTAGAAAAAGCCAAAGTCTACGCACAGGATTCCGAGAAGAGTTATCACCGAGACTTGCTCTTTCCGGAGACCGTCGACCGGTTACTGGAGGAAACAGATTCGATGCCAACAGGCTGGGACATTGACAAGTCTGAGCTCCAATTCTGTTACGTACTGGGCCACGCCCACGGGCGGCGGTCGATGCCCGTTGCGTATCAGCTCCGCGCTGAGGATAGAACCGACTCCACAGAGACCGCTGCGGCGGAGAGTACTACCAACTGAGTCCACAAAACCAATCCACACCAATGACGAATCCCAACCGCTCCGAACTGTTGTTCGTATACGACGCACAGGACTGCAACCCCAACGGCAACCCGATCGGGGACAATCGACCACGACGTGACCCAGACACTGGCCAAGGAATTATCACCGACGTCCGCCTCAAACGGTACCTTCGCGACCAGTTGCTGGACGATGGCTACGACATCTACGTGAAGACAGTCGATGGAGAATCCAAGACCCGCACCACGCTGATTAAAGACATCCTCGATATGGTTGGCGACGCTGACGAGATTGAGGAGGTAGAAGATCTCGGATCGGACTTTCTTGAGGCTGCAACGGACGTCCGCTACTTCGGAGCGACACTCAGCTTTGAAGCCAGTGACGTCGAGGAAGACGAAGCTTTCAGAGAAGGTTTGAACGACGTCCTGCCGAATCACTACCAGGGCCCAGTTCAGTTCCTCCCTGCGAAATCCCTGAACGAAGTCGAAGAGAACGAGGAGTACGACTCACTCACGAGCGTCATCTCCACGGGTGAGGAGAATCGTCAAGGTGGCTTCGACCTCGACGACAAGCGCATCAAATACGGAATCTACCCCTTCTGGGGATTAGTTGACAACAACGGAGCTAAATCGACTAACCTCTCACAAGAGGACGTCGAACGACTCGACACACTTTGTTGGCGAGCGCTGAAAAACCAGACAACCTCTCGATCTAAGCTCGGTCAAGAGCCGCGGCTGTACCTCCGTGTCGAATACAAGGAGGGGAACTACCACGTGGGCGGCCTCCACGAGATGCTTGATCTCAGCGACGAGGGTTCCGACACCCTCCGGTCGGTTAATGACGTCGTCGTTGACGCTTCAGACCTAGTCGATGCGCTCGAAAACGCGAGTGACCGCATCAAAACGATCCACGGGGTTGGGGACGATCGGCTTACCCTCAAGGTGGATGGTGAGTCACTGTCGGGTGAGGAATTCCTCGACTACCTTGATGACGAGGGGCACACCGTCCACCGGATCGACGTCATCGAAGAACGAGATTTGGCAGCCTAACCGCAAGACGTGAGTCAGAAGATGTCACCACAGATTGCCGAGGACGGTGTTCCAGATCACTGTCTGTCGTTTACCGTCCAGTCTACCTGGGGCCACTTCAAGCGGGTCGGCCGAAGCGTAACCAAGCAAACCTACCGAATCCCTCCCCGGACCACGGTCGCCGGTATGTTGGCAGCCATCGTCGGTGCTGACAGAGACTCATACTACGACGTTTTTGGAGCCGACAACGCTGCTATCGCAATCACGCCAGTCTCAGACCTTCGAACGGTGAACATCCCGACAGTTGGAGTGGGAACAGACCCAGGCCAAAGCGTTGCAAAAACAGCAGGGAATCACTACAGTGAATACACACTAACCTATCAGGATACGACCGAAGCTCGGCAGCTCCACGGATACGAAGTGCTCGCCGACCCAGCCTACCGAATTGACGTCGCCCTCGAAGATGAAGCATTCTATGACGACCTCCGGGATCATCTGAATGCGGGAACCGCCATCTATCCACCCAGCCTGGGCAAGTCCGAGTACCTGGCGACAATCAAGGACGTGCAACTGAACCAAACACCGGTCCGTGTTGAAGCGAATAACCTCATCGATGTCGATTCCGTCGTTCCAGGCTCACTAGCCGACGCTGTTCCTCAGGGTGGTGTTACCTACGGCGTGGAGCGGTCTCCCGCCGTGATGGAAAAGTCCGGAGGTGGACGAAAGACGACTCGGTTCGACGACTACGTGTACACACAGAAGGCGGATAACACAGTCCGAATCAATGCCAATACAGAGTTAGTTCCGGTTGAAGTCGGATCTCGAACGGTCGTGTTCCGTTGATACTTGATTATGAGTACCTTGCAAACCCCACTCATTTCACATCCGACTCGGGACGAAGCGACAAACACGTATGCAGCTGACCAGCTGACCGGCAACGGGGATCTTCGACTTACAGCTCACAATCGCGTCGTTTCGGATCGGGCGGTTTCCTTGTTTGGCGAGAACAGCGATGCTGTGGAGTATCTCCGAGCGGCGGCTGCTCTACACGACTTTGGAAAGGCGACCCCCCAATTTCAAGCCTACGTACGCCCAAAAGAGGACCATAGCTGTCCGAAAGAAGAGACAGCTCACGCCCGTCTCGGTGCGCTAGCGACCTGGTACGTGCTGGGAAAGCTTGGTGCGCCAGATCGAGACCGACTTGCGGGGACGTTAGCAGTGGCACGGCACCATCAGGCACTCCCCAATGCTGCTCAGTACACCGCTGAGACACTAGCAGAGGCTTTCGAGAGGCAAGACGGCGTTATCAACGTCCAGCTTTCAAGAATCGATGAGACGTGGCCGCGAGCCGCAGCGAAACTCTTCGAACAGACCCCATTATCGGATCCCGACTGGGACTCGTTCTATTTATGGGCCAGTTCAGATACTGTTTCCTCGGAATTGCGGGATGTGAGTGCACGAGCAACTTTAGGAGGGACCACGCCGGATTCAAATGCCCTCCCTCGGAAGGTATACGACCGTACCCTTCGGTTCTGGTCAGCGATCACACTTGCCGACAAGAGCCATGCAATGGATATCCCCCCTGAGTGGGTGTTCGACCTGGAGACGCTGGACCGTGATGCAATCGAGAACTACATAGCGAATATCCAGAAACGCGAGCCAGAAAACGAACTTGAGGCGCATTTGAATACGGAGCGTGAACGCGCTCGTCGACAAACCATCCGCGGAGTCCACGAATGGGCAACAAATTCGAGCTCACGTATCGCAACCCTCACACTCCCCACAGGATTGGGCAAGACATTTACCGGGTTGTCAGCGGCCTTCGAGCTTCGAGACATTCTCTCCAAGCAAAGTAACTCTGAGTCGCCGAGGCCAATCGTCTACGCACTTCCATACACGAGTATCATCGAGCAAACGCGTGCAATCTTCGAAGACCCAGATCTGTGGGGCGCTAATCCCCAAAAGTCGGCTTTGACGGTCCACCACTACCTCAGCGAGACGGTCGTTCACCACGACGAATACGACGATGCGGATACGGTCGCTACAGACGATGGCACCGCAGAGTTCCTCGGAGAGGCCTGGCGTGACGGGACAATACTCACGACCTTTGTCCAGCTATTCGAAAGTCTTGCAGGGCCGACAAACAGACAGGGGCTGAAACTATCCTCGCTGCGCTCGAGCATCGTCATTCTTGACGAACCACAGGCGCTCCCCAAAGATTGGTGGGACGGCATTGAGAGACTTCTGGACGTTCTGACTGGGGAATTCTCAGCACACATCATCGCGATGACCGCAACCCAGCCCAGTCTCGTAAGGAACCTCGATACGACATCCCTGCTGGGTGATGGTCTCAACCACACTCAGGAAGGTTGTGAATTGTGCAGCGGTGAGGATACCTACGAGACAACACTTGAGCCCTCCCTGCAGGAAACGTATTTCAACCAAGCAGAACGGGTCCGATATTCGATCGATGAGACTGCGCTGAGCCGCCAGCTTGGCATCGAGGAATCCCACGTTGGGTATGATACAGCCGCCGATCGGATTCTCGATGCAACTGGAGCCGATGGATCGACACTGGCGATTTGTAACACCATTCGGAGTTCACGAACGCTCACAGAGGTTCTTGCAGATCGGCCAGGTGTCGTCCATCTCGGTAATACCATCGATGCAGTTTTCCAAGAGGAAAATATCTCTGCGATCGACCCACCCTCTACAGAGACAGTTGTTGAGAGAGTCTTGTCTCGGGCGGCACGATCAAACCCGGATGAGCACGCACGCCGTCCCAAGAACGGTTTAGCTCAAATCAACGAGGCAGACTCGTCCACGCAAACCCATCTCCTGACGCTGAATTCACGATACCGTCCCATCGACAGGGAGGTCCTGATAGCGATCGCAAATCGACTCTCGACGAGCGACACACCATTTGTACTCATTTCCACCCAGGCCATTGAGGCGGGTGTCGATCTCAGTTTCGAAACTGTCTTTCGAGACCTCGCACCACTCGACTGCATCGTCCAGGCAGCAGGCCGCTGTAACAGATCCTACGAGTGGGGTGAGAATGGAGGTCGAGTGATCGTCTGGCTACTCGCGGATCCCGACGAAGAAACTCCCCAGGAGCCATCGTCGAAACCACCGGCCTATTACGTATACGAGAAGGGAGCCACCGACTCTGGCATTCCCGACCATCTTCGGATCATCTCAGACGTACTTTCCGACGTGCCAGACCACCACGACGCGGCAGATGTTGCGCTCTCGAAGCACGCAGTAACGGACTACTTCGACCGGCTCACAGAAAAGTCACTGTGGAGCACTGCTCTTCGAACGGAAATCGACGAGGCAAAGGCTAGGGACCTCAGCGAAGAGTCGCTAATTGGTGGCGTTCAAACTTTTGACGTTCTGGTTGCCGTTACAGATGCAGACGTTGCCGAGATCGAGGCAATCTCGGATTTGCTCGCCAAAGACGACCCGAATGGGTACGATCGACTCACATACGCCTCTGGACTTCGCGTCTCACTCCCCAAGTCCGCTATTGAGGAGTCCCCACGATTGACGCGACTTGACAGACGTGAACGGGGAAGCGACGGCGTTCAAGTCTTCCAATTTCTTGGACGAAACGATCTAGAATACGACTTTGCCGGGGGCGGTCTAGCACCAACGGCTGGCTCCGTCTCCGACCGATTCACGTTATGATCAGGGTGGCTCTGGCCGGGGAACCATAAAGTGCCGCCCTGCGAATCCTTATTCGGATGATAAGTGACCCAATTACTTCGTATCGAGGGATTGTCTCCAATGGCGACACCTAGATCGGTCGCAGAGTACGTTCGAGACGAGCGACATCCAGAGAGGGAACCAACCGTTCGGATTACCGGCCTCATGGTTCAATACTACCACGTTTGCAGACGGGAACTCTGGTTCATGTCACGGGGAATCGATATCGACCGGCAAACGACCAACATCCAGCGAGGGACTCACGTCGACAAGACCAGCTACAGTGATTCTCGCCAATCATTCATGATTGGTAATCGAATCCAACTCGACGTACTCGACTCCGGTGACGTAATGGAGGTTAAGGTGTCGTCCACGTTGGAAACGCCTGCTCGGATGCAGTTACTGTTCTATCTGTGGTTCCTCCAAGAAATATATGGGATCGAAAAAGATGGTGTTCTGGCGTATCCCACAGAACGAAAACGAGAGTCCGTCGAATTGACCAGCGAAACTACGGAGCGCGTCGAGTCGACAGTAGCTGGCATTCTCGGCGTAGTTTCTCAAGACGAACCGCCCCAGTTGGAAAAGAAGCCGTACTGTGAATCCTGTCTCTATCAGGACCTCTGTTGGATGTAACATGCCAAAACCCAACCATCACATCTTCGCCGACGGAGAACTGTCGCGGAACGAAGGTACGCTACGTATCGATACGCTCGATGGGGATACCGAATACCTCCCAGTCGAATCGGTCGACTCACTGTATCTTCATGGTCAAATCGACTTCAACACTCGTAGCCTTGGCCTTCTGAACGAACACAACGTTCCACTGCACGTCTTCGGCTGGAAGGACTACTATCGCGGGTCATACTTGCCGAAGCGAGGTCAGGTGTCGGGGAACACGATCGTTGAACAGGTACGTGCCTATGATAATCTCGAACGTCGATTACAGATTGGCCACAAAATCATCGAGGCCAGCATCCACAATATGCGTGCGAACCTGCGGTATTACGATGGTCGACGAGGAAATTTTTCGTCGGCCGTCAATGAACTCGAGGAGTTGAAACAGACCGTAGCATCGACAGCCTCCATTGACGATCTTCGGGCTGTCGAGGGAAACGCAAGGAAAGCGTACTATGCGTGTTTCGACGACATTCTCCGCGATCCGTTCACTCTTCAGAAACGAGAGTATAATCCTCCATCTAACGAGGCGAACGCAGCGATTTCCTTCCTGAATAGCATGGTGTATACGACAAGTGTGTCTGCCATTCGGAAGACCGCACTCGATCCCACGGTCGGGTTCGTTCACGAACCGGGTGAGCGACGCTTCACACTATCGCTGGACATCGCCGATATTTTCAAACCGATACTGGCCGATAGGGTACTCTTCAGATTGGTGAACCGCCAGCAACTCTCTATCAGCGATTTCGAAGACGAACTCAAGGGCAGTTTACTGACCGAGAGCGGCCGAATGACAGTTCTGGAGGCGTACGAAAAGACACTCGACGAAACTATCGAGCACCCCCGACTGAATAGGAAGGTGAGTTTCAAGACGCTCGTTCAGACCGATGTGTACAGTTTGAAAAAGCACGTGCTGACCGGCGAACCATATCACGCAACAGAACGGTGGTGGTAAGATGCACGTGATCGTCGTCTACGATGTCCCCGCAGACCGAACACACGTCTATCGAAAGCTGCTTCGCCGCCGGCTCGAGCACCTCCAGCAATCGGTATTCTTCGGCGAACTCACAGAGGGGCAGGTCACGGAGATGAAAAACGAAATCAAGAACAAGCTCACACCGGATGACGCGATAGTGGTGTTCGAATCCACGAACCCCGCACATTTTGATTATTCCCTCTTCGGCTCGAGTGACGAACCCGGCAGTCGATTCACCTAATATCCGTTGGTGTAAAACGTTTCCATCGACCCCCTGGGGAAGAGCGGGAATTGCGGGTCGATGGAAATATTTTCCTACATAGCCCAAATACACGCTCTATACGGGCCATATCCGGGTGGGTTTCAGACGAACCTGTGAGGGATTGAAGCGAACGCCTCGACATGGAGATGGCTGACCACATTGAGTTTCAGACGAACCTGTGAGGGATTGAAGCGCGTTCCTCGATGCGGACGCACGCGCGAGCGAGGACGTTTCAGACGAACCTGTGAGGGATTGAAGCAGGCCCAACTGACCGAGGAGTTCCAACAGGAATTGCAGTTTCAGACGAACCTGTGAGGGATTGAAGCGTCGCCTGTGAGCGGTTCCTGGCGGCGCTGCGCGGTTTCAGACGAACCTGTGAGGGATTGAAGCTATTGTCGGACTGTCGGACAGCGCAGTATTGCCGGGTTTCAGACGAACCTGTGAGGGATTGAAGCACGGTGGGGGACCGCGGCGTAGTGTACGACCCCGTTTCAGACGAACCTGTGAGGGATTGAAGCGCCAGGTCGGTTGCCGCGCCGTCGATGGTCAACTGGTTTCAGACGAACCTGTGAGGGATTGAAGCGAGGGATGCAAAGTCTGGGACATTGGTGGCTGTGCGTTTCAGACGAACCTGTGAGGGATTGAAGCTGGCATGGGCCCAGATAAGAGAGGTTATCTCGATAGTTTCAGACGAACCTGTGAGGGATTGAAGCACGCCGGCGAGGGCTGCAAGCGTGCCGGTCGATGCCGGTTTCAGACGAACCTGTGAGGGATTGAAGCTCGCTCACCTCGATCATGATTAGACCTCGCCCTCGTGTTTCAGACGAACCTGTGAGGGATTGAAGCAAACCCAGCGACTTGCAGGACTGGCGGTTAGACCAGTGTTTCAGACGAACCTGTGAGGGATTGAAGCTCGCAGGTGATCAAGCACATCGAGGGAGCTTCGGTCCGCGTTTCAGACGAACCTGTGAGGGATTGAAGCGGATCGAGAAATTACCATTACCTGGACGAACAACGAGTTTCAGACGAACCTGTGAGGGATTGAAGCAGCAAGAAGCCAAGTTTGACGACATCACAACCGAAAGTTTCAGACGAACCTGTGAGGGATTGAAGCGCACGGGAAAACGTGAATCCGGTTATTACCTATGAGCGTTTCAGACGAACCTGTGAGGGATTGAAGCCTTCGACGCCCGGGCTGAAAGGTCTTGCGTAGCACATGTTTCAGACGAACCTGTGAGGGATTGAAGCAAAGGCGACCGCGAGAACCCTCCAGAAGCCGTTGCGTTTCAGACGAACCTGTGAGGGATTGAAGCACCCGAGGACCTGCTTCGCGGAGACGCGATGAAGGCCAGTTTCAGACGAACCTGTGAGGGATTGAAGCACTTCCTCTGCATAGCACTCATAACAGAGTGGAGGAGTTTCAGACGAACCTGTGAGGGATTGAAGCTTTCCGCGCTCGAAGACGGGCCGAAGAATCCAGGTTTCAGACGAACCTGTGAGGGATTGAAGCAATCTCGAAATCACGGTTGCCAACCCCGAGTTCCCCGAGTTTCAGACGAACCTGTGAGGGATTGAAGCGAGCAAAACGGCATCGTGACCTTCGAGCTTGATCGGGTTTCAGACGAACCTGTGAGGGATTGAAGCGAGCAAAACGGCATCGTGACCTTCGAGCTTGATCGGGTTTCAGACGAACCTGTGAGGGATTGAAGCAAGATGCACCCCTGGCTCCCGGGGATCTCCGCCGAGTTTCAGACGAACCTGTGAGGGATTGAAGCGCTCGGACGGATGAACGATTACCTCTCGGTGATCGGTTTCAGACGAACCTGTGAGGGATTGAAGCAGACTCATGCAAGCGGTCGGTGCAGTCATGAAATAGAGTTTCAGACGAACCTGTGAGGGATTGAAGCAGCCCGGGGAGGTAAATCGAGCGGACGAAATACCCAGTTTCAGACGAACCTGTGAGGGATTGAAGCACATTCGCGCCACAACATGCCTTGATCGTCTCGCTCGTTTCAGACGAACCTGTGAGGGATTGAAGCGCCATCTTCGTTGATCGAGTCCAATGATGCCTGTGTTTCAGACGAACCTGTGAGGGATTGAAGCATCACCGAAGAAGAGTGGCAGGCGATGGAAGACCGAGTTTCAGACGAACCTGTGAGGGATTGAAGCCTCCACGGGAGCAGGTTGTCGATGATCGGAATGGTTTCAGACGAACCTGTGAGGGATTGAAGCCTCCAGAAAGCGTAAATGCATCTGTTAATGGATCTAGTTTCAGACGAACCTGTGAGGGATTGAAGCACTCGGTAAAGCCCTCGCGTTCGACAGCGGCCCGTGGTTTCAGACGAACCTGTGAGGGATTGAAGCGTTAATATCCGTGGGGCCAATGATGACATGAATACGGTTTCAGACGAACCTGTGAGGGATTGAAGCTGCGGAAAAGACACCGGACAGGTAAACAATCACATGTTTCAGACGAACCTGTGAGGGATTGAAGCTGCGGAAAAGACACCGGACAGGTAAACAATCACATGTTTCAGACGAACCTGTGAGGGATTGAAGCACCAAGCGCCAGGCCGTCGATGAGCACGGCGCGCCGGTTTCAGACGAACCTGTGAGGGATTGAAGGTCCGGCTCTGGGCACTATTTAGATAAGCCGATTTCAGAACCAAGCGAGAGCTTGGAGCCAGTTTTCCGCGGACCCAGCTGAAGATCGGGAAATGTATTGTAGAATTGGTTCGTTCGACGTTGTATTTTTTTAAAGACTCATTCAACTGGGTTTCTCTCGCCAAAACTTTCGTGCCAAAAGTGCATGCCGAGCTCGTGCAACCGGGCTTGTAGCCAGGGCGCGCCATCCACGAGGAAATCAGCATTTTCGATTTCGTGTTTCTCGTTCAACTCGCGGAGAAACATCTTGGTAAGAGCTAGATTTCTGGTCGAATAGAAAGACAGGGCCGAGGAAATCGTCGGCAAACACGTCAACAGTGCGTTGGAAACTGCCAGCCTTGACGTGCAGCGAGATACCCTGAATCGCCTCAACAAGCACCAGTCGATGGTCTACCAGATTGTCTTCGAACAGGGGCCGCTGAACCCCGGCAGCATCTTTGAGCAGTACGCCGATCGAATGGACGACCCTCGTACCCAGCGGACGGTCCGGAAGTACCTCCGGAAGCTCACCGAGTACGATTTGCTAACTGCTGAAGGAATCTCTCAAACCCGGGAATACTCGGTTGTTCCGGGTGCGCCAGAGCCCGAGTGAGCCAGGACCGGAAGGACCGGAAGGGCCCTTATATTCGTTATGTGGCCTGGAAACGTGGGTTTAGCCATGCGCTCATCCCACCCGGTCCCGGAACTCCCTCGCCTATCCCCGGGCATCCAACTCCTTGAGGCCCCGGACCGAGCGATCGGCCCGCTGCAGACGCTGGTCCTAGACGCACTCATGGCGGACGGCGGCGAGGCCGTCTGGATCGACGCCCACAATCACGGCACGTCGGTCTACCTCGCCGAGGTCGCCCCCTCCCCGCGACTTCTGGAACGGGTCCACATCGCCCGCGGGTTCACGCCCTATCAGCACCAGTCGCTTGTGGGGGATGCCGTCGAGGCCGTGACCGAGGCGACGAGCGTGATCGTCGCGCCGGCCATTGACGCCCACTATCGCGAGGCCGACGTCCGGGGGAACGAACCTTCGGAGATGCTGCTGCAGAGTCTCTCTCAGCTCGCTGGATACGCCAGAGAGTGGAAGATTCCGGTCCTCATGACGCGAGTCGCGACGGATGGGTTCAGCGCACCGATCGAACACGCCGCTCGTGACACCATCGAGGTCGAACAGACTGACTTTGGGCCCCGGTTCGTTGGTGCCGACTTCGAGACACTGATCTATCACTCAAACGCCCAAACGTTGCAGACCACACTCACCTACTGGACCCGGATTCTTCAGGCGCGACAGCCGCTTCATGAACAGGCGCCCTACCAGGCCGCTTCCCCCACTCATTCCTAATCATGGGCCGGACCAATCCAACCTACCGGGATCGCCTGGATTCTCAGGAGCAAGCTTGGGGTGACTATCGCCGCGGGTTGCGACGGCACGAGAAAGCGCATTTCGACGCCCTCTGGGAAGCTGCCAGAACCCATGCGGATGCGAGCGGCCTCCAGAATCCCGGCGACCCGATGGACGTGATCCTCCTGTCGATCTGCCTTGAGCAGCAGAAAGCGATCAGTAGTCTCGAAGACCGGGTGACCGAGCTTCAGCCCGAGGAGTCCAATGTTCAAGATTGACTATCTCGACGAGGGCGGGGTCCGTCGCTGGGAGGTGACCGAGGACGGCGCCGAGGCAACCGTCGAGGCCGACTACCGCCCGACGATCTATGTGGGCGCCGAGGAGTGGGCGACCGTCGAGGCCCATCGTGATCACATCGAGGCCCACCCGCTCGTCTTCGAGACCACTGTCGTCGAGAAGCGGCCGGGGTGGCGACACGACGAGAAGCGGCTTCTCGGCGTCGAGGGACGAGACATCGAGGCCGTCGACGAGCTGGCCCCCGCTATCGCGAACATGGCCCGGCCCGGTGAACTCCGACTCTACAACGTTGACTTCTCCCGGGAGTTTCGGTATTGCCTCGAAACGAATACCTCGCCAGTTCCCAAGGGCGAGCTGAGCACGCTCGAAATCGATGTCCCGCCGGCGGAACTGAGCGGTCCTGAACCGGGCTTCACGGAAGCGACGATCGCTGACCAACAGGTCAGCGGAGACGTCGTCTCAGTTCTCGAAACCACACTCAACCGGATCGAACGGTCTGATCCCGATGTGCTCATCCTCTCCAGTGCCGAGATCATTCCCCAATTGTTCAGAGCGGGCACTGAACACGAGATCAAACCCATTTCCGTCGGTCGTCGCCCAGGCTACCAACAACTCGCTGGCCAGTCAACCTACGAGAGCTACGGGCAGGTTGGTCACTCACCGGCTCGGTACAATGTACCCGGCCGGGCGATTATCGACAGGTCGAACACCTTCTTCTACTCGCAGACGAACCTTGAGGGCATTCTCGACCTCGTCGAGCGTTCGTACAAGCCGCTTCAGGAACTCGCCTGGGCTTCCATAGGGAATGTCCTCACTGCGATCCAGATCCGCGAGGCTCGGCGGAGAAACGTCTTGGTGCCCTGGCGGTCCTGGCGGCACGAGCAGTTCAAGACCATGCGGCAGCTCCACGCCGCCGATCGCGGTGGCTTCACGTTCTCACCCGATGTCGGGCTCCATGAGGACGTCCACGAACTCGATTTCTCCTCGATGTATCCGAACATCATCGTCACGCGAAATATCTCTCCGGAGACGATCCGTGGTGAGTGTGACTCCTCAACGACAGTTCCCGAACTCGACTACGAGATTTGTGACAAACCGGGGTATCTGCCTGACGTGCTGGAACCGTTGATCGAGGACCGTGAGGAGATCAAGACCGAGCTTCGCGAAACTGAAGACCCTGACCGCCGAGACGAACTCAAAGGTCGGTCGGAGGCGATCAAGTGGATTCTCGTCTCCTGCTTTGGCTATCAGGGATTCTCCAATGCGAAATTCGGGCGGATCGAGGCCCACGAGGCGATCAACGCTTACGCCCGAGATATTCTTCTGACGGCGAAAGAAGAGCTCGAAGCGGCGGGCTGGTACGTTGTTCACGGCATCGTTGATTCCATCTGGGTCACGCCGATGGAAGGGGCCGAACAGGAATCGCTGGCACAGGTGGCCCAACGCGTTTCAGAGGAGATTGAGATCGACCTCGAATACGAGGCCGCCTACGACTGGGTCGCTTTCGTTCCGATGAAAGACTCAGAGGAAGGCGCGTTGACGAAATATTTCGGCCGGAAGGCCGACCCACCGGCTGGCGAGGACCCGTACAAGTTCCGGGGTATCGAACTCCGGCAGCGCTCCACCTGTGACTGGATTGCGAGTGTTCAGCGTGACCTCGTCGAAACTCTCGACGAATTTCGTGACTCTGAACAGGTTCTGGAGGTGCTTCGAGGCCACCTGAACACGCTATCCACGGGAAACGTCGATTCTGAGCGACTTTTGATCACGAATCGCGTCTCGAAGTCTCTGGAGGAGTACACCCAGTCCACACGGAACGTGGCTGCACTGGAGCGACGGCAGGCTCAGGACATCGACGCCCACCCCGGGCAGGATGTCGAGTACGTGGTCGTTGACGATTCAAAATCAACACGGGAGCGTGTCCGACTCAAGAGTGAGGCCCTCGATGGCTACGATTCAGGATTCTATCGCGATCGAGCTATTCGAGCGGCCGAGTCCGTACTGTCGCCACTCGGAGTTCGGGAGGCGGAGATCAAGCAGTATCTCGCGGACTTCGAGGACACATCGATTAGCGCATGGCATTGAGCGAAACCCATCTCGAAGTTCGCTGGACTGGAAACAGCAGCTATCTCGCAATTGTGTTCAATTTATTCGGTTTCTCTCGGGTCTGTTTCGAGTTCGTACAGGCCTCGATGGACCTTTCGGATGACACCGTGTTCAAGCAGGCGATTAAGCCTATCCCGGACGTATTGTTGGGAATAGTCCGTCTCTTCGCTGGCATATGGCGTGGTGACTCGACCTTCGTGAAGGAGGTCCAATATCGCTTCATCAACTGGTGCGAGATCGTCGGGCCCAAGCATATTCTTATTCTGTATTACGGGGGCTATGGCATAATAGCTGTGGGGCAATACATCACCCACGTCCTACAATATAATACCCGCAGTATACAGCCCATTAGTTACAAGGGTTTAAGTCACCGAAAACACAATAGAAAGCTAACAGCACCGGAGCGGCGTGAAGAACGTCGCCGGGTGCCCAAACACCCGCCGACGGTGCTGCCCTCACGAGCAGCATGAACGAAAATGACCCCAGCGGCCAAATAGGCCGCGATACGACGAGCGACGGCATCGATTGCGAACTAGCCGGGAACGACTGGTTCTCTAGTCTCAACTATTCACAGTGCGTCGGGATCCTCCACCTTGCCCAGGAAAGGGGATGGACGAGAGATTTCGTAGTGAAGAGTCAGCTCGACCTCACTGATGGCCAGCTCCGAGACTGTCTGTCGCTACTTGCCGAGGATGGGTTCATCGCCTTGGAGAGTCCGAACCACGACCAGTACATCGCACTGACCGCTCGCGGGAGCTGGGCGGCTACGACCCAAGTGGACAACACCAGGGACGCAACTGAGGTGGCGGTCAAATGACTGGTAGCCTACTCACCGATCAGGTGACACTCAGCACCCCGGTCACAGGAGGTGTTCAGAGTCGATGACTAACACCAACACCTCCTGGCCTTTCCAACAGGTTGAGCTGAGCTACGACCAAACTGATGTCGGCCTCCCAGAACTCTGGGTGGGATTCGGGATTCAGCTGTCACCCACCGAAAAGGCCGACCGGACCGAGCGAGACAGTGCCGAGATCACGGCCTATGAACTCGGCATCTGGTTTCGACACGCCACCTCAAAGGTCGTCCACATCGGTGGCCAACCTACCTGTCGCCTGTCTACCCCTCCAGCGATCGCGATCGGCTCGCCGCTGGTCGAGGACGGTGTCCACGAGCCAGGCAGCTGCACAGACGGAGAAGCTGGCTGTGTGATTCACGATGCCTTCGGCCGTGGGCTGAACGTCAATGGCCAGATTACGGGTCACGGAACCCACGAACCCACGCAAACGAGCCTGTGGCCGGAAACTAAATCGACAGTTCGAGAAGCCTCTGCCACCACTGCGACGGATTCCTCGGAGACAATCACCATTCTCTGGCGGCTTTCAATCGAGGAGGACCTGGCCATGCTCGGACTCCTTACCGAGGGGATCGACTATCTCGACTCCCACGCCAGCGAGTACCGCGTGCGGCTGGGTTCTGCATCGACGGTCAACGCCGTTGTACGGCGAGCGCGGCTCATCAACCCACTGTACACCTCTCTGGAACGGCTCCACGCCCTCGATTCCCAGCCGCCGACTGCGGCGATGCGGCGGAAAGACGAGGAGTGGAAACACATCCTTCGTCCGGCAGGCGTCGAGGCCCTTCAAGAGCGACTCAGTGGGCCCGAGGGGCTGGATTCCGCTATCCGTTCTGGTACTAAGGAATCAAAGGCGAGGACTCAGCCCACCGAAACCTCTCGTACTGAACATCGGCAGCCAGGCGACTGGGCGATGTCGTTCTGGGGGTAATCATCATGAGACAGATACTCCCCGACGAGGGCAGCCGGAAATGGCGAAAAACGGCCTTGGACTTCCAGCGAGCGGACTTCGAAACGCTGCGTGAGCACGCAGCGATGGTCCAGCAGCCAACCGATCTCGTGATCGCTCCGGTCGAGCTTCACAAGCGACACCTCAAACAGCGTCTCTCCCAGGCCGAGGAACCGCTAACTGCCTTTGACTTCACCGACGGCGCGACCGTTGCCAAGCGACTCCTCGACACGGCGGATCGCTCGACCCAGTCCCTGGATCGTGTTGATCGACTCCATCTCCTGGACGAGATCCTCGCTGATGAGGGCCCGCCCCGAGAGTTCTTCGAGGTCCTACTCGGCCAGGACCCAACCTCGGATCTGAAGATGGTTGAGCGGACCCGCTCGGAGATCGAGGCGATCACCAACTACCACCCGAAGCGTGTGGAGTCCTACAAAGAGGCCGCAGAGACCCTGGCGCCGCCCATCGAGGCCGACGCTCATGACGTGCTGGACGGTGTGTTACGCGTTGAGCGTGAACTCCGCCGGCGGACGGAGGTAGCCCCGACGGATACCGAGCTGATCCGATTGGCAACCCGGGAAATTGTCGAGAGCAATGGCTCGATCTGGGAGTCGGCATACCCAGACATCGAGCGAGTGGTGGTCGTCGGGCTCTCGAACGTCTCGGCCTCGCTCATCGATCTGTTAACGGCGACCGCCCGGAACACGACCGTCGATGCCGCCATCTGGTTGCGGCCGGGCACCGAGTCCGCACTCAGCTCCCGACTACCCCTCACGGTCGTTGCGGATCCTGGCGAGGTGTATGCGCGATGAGCGGAACCCTCGCCCCGCCGACCCTCGATGTCGATAGTGAGATCCCGCACGTCGAACTACCGGTGTCCACGCCCAAAGACGAGGCCCGGGCGGCGTTCAGCGCCGTCGAGACACTCCTTGAGGCCGGCGTTCCCAGACGAGAGATCCTGGTAGTCGCCAGCCGGCTTCGAGAGTATGAACCCACGCTCTCTCGGGCAGCGATTCGGCTTGGACTCACCCCCACTTTCTGGACACAGTTGGATCTGAAAAACACCCAGCTGTACCAGCTTCTCTACACCGCCTGCGAACTGCTCGACGGCGGCGAGAATCTGACGGCCCAGAACCTGCAGACGCTCCTCGCGATGGGCTGGACCCCACCCGAGCCTGAATCAGACGCCTGGCCGCTGACCAAGCAAGCGACTGGGCTCGCCTTCGAGGGCATCGAGCCAGATGCGCAGCGATCGCTCACGGAGTGGCAGGACGAGTTCGCCGATACTGAACACGACGAGCAGGTACAGGCTTTGCTCGACTGGCTCGGTCAAGATCGCCCACCAGCCCCGGAGGCCGTCGAGGGCGTTCTCCACGGCCTCGTCGAGCGATACCGGGAACACGTCCTGCCCGTAGTGAAAGACGACGACGTCCCCGCTCTCCTCGATACGGAGACCGCAGCCCGGACCACCGTCCGGATGGAGACTCTGGCTGAGCAGGTGGCCGCGAAGTATCGAACCCGGCGAAGCGACTCGCGGATGGCGGCCTCGTGGGCAAACGTGGCCAGCCTGATCGAAGCGGTCGCCTCACAGGCTCCTGGGAGGCGGGAACACGCGAATGCCCGGGCAATCGACGTGATGGAGCCCAACGACATCTGGCCAAAGACCGCCAAGTACGTCATCATTCTCGGGCTCGTCGAGGGCGAGTGGCCCAGTCCGACCGAGAGCCTGGTGCCGGCCGAGCTGCGACACGCCATCAACGCCGACCAGGAACTGACCGAGACACTCCTGCCCCGGCCCTCGTGGACCGGCGGCCGGGCCGTTGACCAGTTCGCCGAAGTCCTCGACGCGGCGTCTGAAGGCGTGCTACTACTTCGTCACACTCAGACCCTCGAAGGCGAGGCCAAGCCACCTTCCTCACTGCTGGAAATGGTGCCGACCTCGAGAGCCGATGTTCAGGTCCAGGAGACACTCCTTCGAGACACCTCCGCCGACCCGGACCCGCTCCTCGACGCGTTGGGTCTCAATCATTCACAGCACGGTGATCAAGAATGAGTAGCCAAACCACCGCAACAGATTCCTCGTACCTCCGACTGAACGGCGCACAGCAAACCCTCCGAGATGAATATCTCGCTCACGACTCGGGCCTGTTCGTCATGAACGCGGTGCCAGGAGCGGGCAAGTCCGTCACCGTCGCGGACCTCGCCGCCCGAGAGATCCTGCAGGGATTCTACGCCGGGGACCCGGCCCCGGAGCAAACGGTCTCGGTACTCTCCTTCAACGCCGAGCAGGCCGACGAACTCGGCCCCAAAATCGCCGACCGACTGCGGGCCCTCGTCGAACATGAGGCCACACGTGCGGCCGCAGCGATATCCGAGGAAGAACTTGCCGCCCTCACACGCCGGATTCGACAATCCGACGCGATCGGTACGGTCGATAGCCTGCTTCGAGAGATCTTCAGCGACATTATCGGGGCCGTCGGCTTCGAGGAGATGCCGGCTGTGGGTGATGAGCTCCATCTCGACAACCTACACAGCTCCATCTACGAGGCCCTGACCGAGACCGAGGCCATCGCCGAAGAGCTGGACCACCTTACGGAGGCCTATCCCGCCGGGGACTACGTCGATGGAGCCCCGGAGTTACTCAAACGTGGGATGAAGATCTGCCGCCAGCAACGCCTTTCCACTAACGAGTTCCGCGACCGCCTCCTGGCGACCATCGCAAGCGTCTACCCCGAGGGCCCGCCGGCGGATCCCTCGGACCTCACGAAGACGCTGCATCGAGTCCTCGACGACGAGCCGGCCGCCGACCTCGAAGACTCACTAACTACCACCGAGACCGAGGCCGTCATCAAGGCCGACACCACCCTCTATGAGGACTGGCACACGACCATCGAGGCCTATGCCACGATCCTCGAGGAGTACCGAGAGCGGTATCGTGAAGCGATTCGCGAGCGGTCGATTCTCTCGCATACCGACGTGGCCTCCCTGGTCGCACGCTTCCTGGACGGGAGCCATCCAGCAGCCGAGGATCACACGAGACTTCGCGATCGCGTCCTGGGCCGGTATCGACACCGATTGCAGTCACTGATCATCGACGAGGCCCAGGATATCTCCACCATCCAGCACGATGCGCTCTCACCACTGGTCGAGAGCGATACGCGAGTCTTTCTCGCCGGTGACCTTCGCCAGTCCATCTACGTCTGGCGGGATGCCCGGCCCTCGCTGTTCGCCCAGGCCATCGAGGACGGCCAGTACTTCGGCCGGGACTGGCAAACCCACGTGACCGAGACCACACAGACAACCTATCGGGCCCGCCCGGATATCGCACAGGCGATCGACGCGATTTGCGAGCCAGCCCTTACTGACGACCAGCGTGGCAATCTCGCGGAGTTCGAGATCGAGTACCCACGGCTCTCACCGAACCGAGAATCCATCGAGGGCCCGAACGTCCACGTCGCCGGGTTTGACTCGCCAGGCTCGCCAGGCACACCCTGGTACGTCGATGACGATGGGAGCGGCGAGGCCCCGGCCCTCGCCGCCCAGATCGCGACCGGGCTCAGAGACGGCACCTTCGAGGCCGAAGACGAAGGCGAGCCCACCGTGCTGGTGCTGTTTCGCTGGCGGACCCACATGGATACCTATCGACAGGCCTTCGAGGACCACGGGCTCACCGTCGCCAACGCTGCCTCCTATCTCTTTGCCGCTCCCAGCACGGAGATCGTTCTTGACGTGCTCGACTGGCTCACGGCACCATTCTCGACCGAAGCTCTCCGGACACTCGTTCGAGAATCCGCCCTCGATATCGAACACGCGGAGCCGGCCCTCGCCCAGGCGAACTGGTCGCTAGCCGACTTCGATACGAGTGCTTCGAACACCGAGGGCCTCGACGCGGACACCCGCGCCGTCCTCAGTTACCTCCAGGAGCTTCAGCGCCAGGCTCCCACGCTTCGCCAGCAACCCGTTCCGAGCGTCATCCGAACCATCATCGACACGCTGGCACTCCGAGCCGACTCGTACGGCCTGATCAGCACCGACCCCGGCCAGCGGGTCGCCAACTGTGACGCCCTCGTTGACTACGTCCAGGAAGCCACTAGCGACGTCGAGATAGGCCTCGACGAACTCTTTGAACGGTTGGACCGCATCCGCGAAGATCCCTACACCGGGCCCAGTCAGCCGCTGCCCGATACCGACGCCGAGGTCGTCTTCAAGACCATCCACCAGGCCAAAGGCGAGGAGGCCGCGGTCGTCGCCCTTGCCGATCCGGCCTTCCCACTCCACAAGCACGGGCCAGCCGGCCAGCGACTGGTCGCCGCCCCCGGCGTGTTCGCCCTCGCGCCACCGGCTGATACTGCCGGTCACCTTCAGACTCAAACGGGCGAGATTTTCGATCTGCAGCCCGAATACGGCGGGCTGTACACCCCCTCGAAAGAGCAGGATCCAAACACGTCCGGGATCTTTCCCGTCGAGGGCGGGCTTCGGTGGGTCTCCGAACGCTGGCGTGAGTCGGGATTTGTCGGTCACAATCGGCTCCAGCGAGCCGTGTCGGAGACCCGGGCCGAAAGCTGGCGGTTGCTGTATGTCGCGCTCACTCGGGCGCGTGACCATCTCGTCCTGCCGCTTCCCTGGGCCGCCCAGACCGAGCTCCAGCCCCGGGACCGCTGGCGGGACACGCTCATCGAGGGGCTGGGCTTTGAGGCAGTCGACGGACCTGGACCGTACGCCCTTGAGGCCCCCAGTGGGTCACCCGGGCCGGATTCAGACCCCGTCGGCGTGCGCGATGCCGAGGGCCTCCAGGTGCCCCAGCCCGAGGCCCAGGCGGACTCGGCCTCGCCGATCGCCACCCGAGGGCCCGTCGCGCCCGAGACGTTGCCGACACTCTCTCCACGATTCATCCGGCCCAGCACGCTCAAGCCGCTCACAGAGGACTTCGAGGGCACCATCCTCGCTCACCTGCAGAACCGCCCACTCCACACCGAGACGGATGGGATCGACCCCGACCTGCCGCTCGTGATCGACGCCATGGATACCGAGGCCATCGGCAAGGTGTGTCACCGCGTCGTCACCCAGGCCATCGACGCCGGCCTCGATGGCCAGGCCCTTCGCGAGTCAGACCCCGCCGTCGAGGGCATCATCGAGACCGCCCTCGACGTCCACGGGCCACCCGCCTCGCAGGCCGAACGCGAGGGCCTCCGGGCCTTCCTCGACGAGTACGTACTCTCAGACCTGTTGGACAGCGAGCTCTGGGTAGCCGTGCAACAGGCACAGGCAGTTTACACCGAGGTCCCGGTCCGCGGCGAGTTCGCCCTCGATGGCACCCCGGTCGAGGTGGACGGCCAGGCCGACCTCGTCGTGCAGCAGCCGGACGGCTCTTGGGAGGTCCTCGACCTCAAGGTCGCGCTCACGGAGCCAAACACGACGCTCAAAGATCGGTACCGGACACAAGTGGGACTGTACGCGGACCTGATTGAACGGCTCGTTGATGGAAGCGTCGAAAGCAGAATTGAAACCCTCGGTGTCACGGGACGTAAACCGGAACGCGAAGTGTAGGAAAACCCCCCAGACTGGACATAGGGTTTATAAGTGAACTTCTAGCTAGATGGTGGTGAATGTCAGATAGATCTGCAAGTTCGACAAACAAAACCTTCCAGCAAGAATTCCGGATTCCCGTAATCAAAGGGGAGCGGCCCCAGTTTCAGCTGCCAGCTCCGTTAGTCGCCGAGGTTGGGTTCAAAAGTCCAAGAACGGACCCCACTCAGAGCGCGAAAGTATGCTGGTACTACCACGAAGACCATGACAAGGTTGTCTTAGCCCCCGATAGCATTGAATTGTCGACACTCGATTTTCTTGGGGCTTCCGCTCTTTCTGGCGTCAGCAATGACGAACTTGAGTCAGGAGATGTCAGCAGCGCGCGAGTTACGCTGATTGAGAAGGTACCGAACCACCGTTTCGATCAGCTCAAGCGGGACACAATCGTACTGAGGGTGAACTACGTGGAAGAAAATCCAAAATTGAATGGAACCCTAATCTCCCTCTACCCTCAGAAGGAATTCGATCAAGGTGAATTGCCGAATGTCTCCTGGAGTGATGATTTGAACGACAAGAACGACTCACGCGCAAATGACCGGGAACAAAAGGCTGGAGGATTCCACAGCCATAATAACACATTCTTCGAATAACTTTCTGATTCAGACCTTTTTGCACTGGGATATTAGTTGCCCGATATATTCGCTACAATGAGCAGCTTTATGAGCGAAAGCATCAAAATATTTATTATATTATTATTTGATATGACAAAGTTACAAACCGCGGTAAGGCAGGGCATTGCTCAGATTAGATTACTCACGGAATATTTCTCGGCGCCAAAAACAGCAGACAGTAAAGGGATTTAATTTGTGAATTGAGTGGGGTTTGTCATGACACCCACACAGACATGTGCAATTGTATCATTAGTAAAATATGAATGTGATATGTCTACAGAAAGTTTTGAAGATATGAGTATTCTATGAAAATGGGGCAGTCTCGCGATCAATCCCTTAAGAATTTTTTGGGAATACATCTGCACATTGTATACGAATACTGACTGCACACATATTTGTATTCTGACAAGTCCTTTCTTACCCCCAACCCAATCCAATCATATGACAAAGGAACCGAACAAGGGGTACCATGATTGGAACCACGACCTAAATGCGCTTCAGCAGGTCGGTGAAGAAATAATTGAAGAGTGGGAACAGGAGCGGCCACAGTCCACCCGTGATTACCCACCAGTCCAATGGATGGCCGATAACGGCTACTCGCATCTCCGATGGATACTCCGGGAAAAACATGATATGGGAACGCCCGAATTTTTTATCCTGCTCACTTCAGCAGGCGGAACACAAGAATATGAATGGAAGATCGATGACGTCGCTACCATAGAACGTGTCAAGACGTACATCAATGATCGAATCGATTGCCGTGGCTGGGGGTCTACAACAACGCGCACGCAGCGGGCACAGATCAACGAGATCCTCCACCGATTCGCTACTGAATACGGCGATGACAAACTCATCACTATTGCAAACAATCCCGAACTGCAAACAGAGGTCTATGAATCTTTCAAAGAAGTAGTAAAACGTCTCCGAGAGGATCTAACCTCGGACAACTCAGCGCACCATTACGTGCGTGCTGGACACCGATTCTTCGAGTGGCTTGATCGATCAAATCGTATAGCCTACGATCCGATGGAGAATATTGAGGAAGAATTCCGGTGGGAATGGAAGGCCGAGCCCACCCCATTAAGTCCTGAACAAGTTCGGAAGCTATGGATCGCCGCTGAAACGCCCGAAGAACGGATGCTCGTGGTCGGTTACTGCATCTGGGGGTTGCGAACGAAAGAACTCCCCGCCATTCATATTGATCAAATATTCCTCGACGCCCACGATCCACACATCAAGTTCGATGAAGCTGACAGGAAAAACGGAGAGGGGCAGGTGTCCCTCATTTTCGGCCTCGATGCTTTCGCTGACCTAGTCGAAAACCGTGCAATGCAGCCAAGCTGGAATGGATACCTCTTTCCAAGTGATAATGAGAACCGTTCTGCCTTAACCGGCAAACAGATGCGTCGCCGGTTTAAGCGCCTTGCACGCAAAGCTGGTGTGAAAATTGACGGAGACGTGCCGACTCCAAAGCACGGCCGAGCCTTTTTCTACAACATCCAAGCGGATGCCGAGTCGGTATTGCTGGAGATGGCGGGTGCAATCGCAGAAGAACAGGGAGCGAAGGATGCCAAAGCCGTCCGAGACGCCTACTTGAGTCCTGAAAAACGAAGAAAATATCGACGCATATTCTTCAGGCGGCAGATTCGTCAGGTCCTGCCTGAAGACGCCAACACTGGGTACAGAAAACGAATCGACTCCGACAGCTCACTTGCCGACTTTATGTGAGACGCACCCTCCCCCGATACCTAAATAACAAACCAAAAAATGACAGACAATCTTGATGACGTAGAGTTTCTCAAACAACACCTTTCGGGTGATCCCTCTGAGGAATTACTCGAACAAATTGCGTCCACTGTCGTGGACCACATAGAGGACTCCTTCCCCGAGCTATCGCTGAAGTCCCGTTCAATGGAGGTGGTCTTCGACGAGTTCCGCCAAAAGAAATTAGATGAAGTCGAATCAACGGAACAGTACACACGGAAACTGGACTACATCCAGACATACTTCAAGGACGTAATTCGCGTTGATTCTACCGACGACCTCACCAGTGAATATATTGAGGAGTACTATAAATGGCGGAAGTACGAGTCCTTGACCAGAGATAAACCATTAGCGGACACCACGCTCAAGGACGATATGTATCTCTTCCGGGAGTTCATTCGCTACCTGATAGAACATCGAATGGCCCCAGTCCGCTTCGAGAAAAGCGTCAGGATGCCAGAAATAGACTACGCCGGTGGCGAAGGCGTTGACGAAAAGAAACTCGACCCAAAAGTAGCGAATGCCGCTTTGAACTACCTTCGGAAATACGAGTACGCTGACATTGAGCATATCTCAATGGAATTGATGATTCAGTCAGGTCCACGAAAAGGTGGATTGATTGGGCGGGACGTGCCCGACTTCAGTTACGATGAGCGTGTACTCAGATACGAGACCGACGAGACAACCCCGCTCAAGAACGACGAAAGCAGCGAACGGGAAATAACCCTCTACGGTGATGTTCCAGAGATCATCCAGGACTATCTCAATGATCAGCGACCGCCCGAAACTGACGAGGAAGGAAGAGAACCATTACTTACGAAAGGTAACGGAAGAATGAGCCCGTCGACCCTTCAGAAAATTGCCTACAAGTGGACTCGACCGTGTGTTATTGGATTAGAATGTCCTGAGGATCGCGTCCCCAATGACTGCGAAGCAGCGCAGAAGAATAACTCAGCCTATAGGTGTCCCAGTAGTCGAGCCCCTCATCATATCCGCACTGGATATATCACTGATCAAAAGAATCGCGGTGCGTCAGCCGAGGGAATTGAACAGCGGTGCGATGTATCACCAAGAGTTCAAAAACTTCATTACGACCTCCCGGATGATACTGTAGAACGCGAACGATTCGAAGAAGAGTTCCGTAATATAGACGACGATCCTTCCTCCGGATTCAATCATAACTAACCCCTGGATCCGCTAAGGAAGTCACGTGGATCAAAACCTGTAGTGTTGACAGAGTTCCTCTGGCGTTGGTTCAGAATGCCCATACACGGTCTTGTTTAGAAGCTGGATACGTACTCTTTTAGTTCAGTTAATGGTTCGATATATAACGTACTCACTTGATGTGCGGTGTGGCAACCGAGAGAATTATTAATTGTTTGTGCGACTGACTATTGTCTATGAGTGCCCTCCCTTCAATCCGTCTGACCGTCACGGCTTTTGTGTATTTTACCGCAATCTCTCTCGGTGCTGGTATCTTAGTGGTAAACCCTGCACGGTTCCTTCTTATTGTACCACTTATTACCGGTGCTATTCTCCTCGGTCACGCTGTAAAATCTGCCTATCTCAACAAACTTGGATACGCAACTATGTGGTTATGGACTGGTGTGCTCGCCCTCGTCGTGATTGGAGCGGTAGCTGAGATTGTTCTTCAAGCAGATGTGCTTCCGTTGGCCGAAATCCCAGTTGCTCGCGTTCTTGGTACGTTCAGCCTCATCGCCATCGTTGTCGCAGCATACATACATGAAAAACAGAGAGCAACAATAGAAGGGGGTCAACGGTCTATTACAACCTAAAAACTAACATCTGGGTTGAACTGTTAGATAGCGACTTCAACATTTCTGACCGCCGCTTTCAAAACGAGTTCTCGGAACCGGGCCCCTAAACCACGTTCGAGCCCGAAGTGTGTCTCCATACCGCTGCTTAAGTGCAAAAAGACGGACTCCGCCACTGACCGTCGGTGATAGATGTCTTCATCATGCCAACCATTGTGAGCCACATCAAGTGGATGGAACTCTCGGTGTTTAATTACGGGTCGGATGTCAGCCTCCCGAAGTTCTTGACGCAGATCGTCCCAGTCATACTCCTTGTCAGCGGTAACGGTCTGTAAGTGGCTAAGATTTCGTGTGAGTACCTGTCGCCCGACTTGGGTATCGTGTGGCTGCCTCGTCGAACAGTGAATACCCAAGACAATACTGGTTTCGCAGTCTACCAACGCTGTCGTCTTCACCGATTTGAAGGTGTAATCTGTCCGGTTTGCATAGTGGTGGCCTGCTGAATGACGGTCGAAGCCAGTTGCATCGATGGCCTGCACTTCTCCGGTATCGTGAAGATCAGCGGAGAGCCGAAGAAGAACTCACCAGACAGACATCTTGAGCTGCTGTCTCCGTGCGCAGACGGTCGTGAAGTCCGGCAGCTCGCTAGGCTTGAGATTCATCTTCTTGATGATTCCGTGCATTTCGTGAAGCTCATCGAGGAGCAGTCGATACGGAAGGTCAAGGTATTCGCGGAGGCCGTGGATCGCAACGATTACCCAGTCGTCGTAGCCGCCGCTACCCTTCTTGACTGCTGGTGAAGGCTCGTCAGAGACCCCGCGTTTTGCCAGTTTTTCGAGGCGATCTGTGAAGTGCGAGAGACGAGAAGACGTAAAACTTGGTTCTGACTCAGAGGTCAGTTAGTTTACCGAGCTAGCTGTCCTTCAAAGCGTCTAAAAAAGGCCCGACTACTTGGTTCTCGGAGAATTGCATTCCATTTGATCTCTGCTGAGGAAGAAGATCGTTCGTACTTTTCTGCTGTGATTGTTGAGGGATCTGACTAGAGGTTGTCCAGATAATCTCTCCGTTGCTCCATCTTTTCGCGCTCTGTTCGCCTGTCGTAGTGCTGTTCGATCACCCGCTGGCTTACGTTCGCGCGGTCGCTAACGACTTTGTCCGGCATGTCGCTATTGAGGCTGTGCGTGATGCTTCCACGGCGAATTGCGTGAGGACTCACGCTCGACGGACACTCGTACGCAGTGTCGCGCTCAACTGCCGAACACTCACCGATGCCGCGGTCGTGCGGACACTCACTGCTGTAGACACAGGGACGTGTCCATCGGTAGACGTAGGCGCGCAGCGTTGTCTTGCTCGTCCGTCCTTCTCGCGAAGCTAGCAATGGTTCCCTACCGTAGTCGTCTGTCACCACCGGTCGTTTGGCGTCGAGCCAGTCGTCGAGGACTTCGCAGAGCTGGTCCGAAAGGGCGACCATCCGCTCTCCGTCATTCTTGTTTTTGATCGGCGTTCCAGTATCCGGCCGATGACGAACCTTGATGTACTGTTTTCCGGGATTGTAATCCTCGATATCGAGGGCGTGGACGCCACCGACTCGCATCATCGTGTGCCACATCAGGACAATCGAGACGTGCTGGATGCTCGCGTATTCGTACTTCTTCAGATGTGCGAGTACCTTCGAAGCACTGTCACTGTCCAGCATTACGTCCCGAGAATTCTCGTCGGGGGTGACCGACGGGGACAGCACTTTCTCGCTCAGATCTTGTTCTACGCCGTCGATTGACTCTAGCCAACGAACGAACACACGCAGCGTGTCCATCTGGGTTTTTTCGCTGACCTTGTTCAAGTCGCCATCCTCTCGCCGCCAGAGACGGTACCTGTGCAGCTGGCGTCCGGTGAGCGTATTGAGGTTCTTAATCTCCTGGACCTCGTTGCACCAGCGGACGAAATGACCGAGCCGGTACTTATGGCCCTTAAGCGAGGCCTCTGAGAGTTCGTTCTCCTTGTCTGCGAGGTACAGTTCGAGCGCGTTTTCGGCATCGATAGGTTCGAGACTCATGATTAGTCTTCTCCAGCCAAGCGAACCCCACGAGTCCCGGTTACTACCCGTTCTGAACCATCGGCTACAACCCACGAAATCCCGAAAATGAAGGATTGTCACGGCGTGTGACCAAGGCCTGCAACGCCCATTTTCCGACGAACGTCAGCGAGTCGTGAAAATTGTGGATTTGAACCCTGGAAGCGGAGCGACCAGCGGGAGCGATTCTTCCTCCGGTTCAAATCCTGCAACGCCCATTTTCCGACGAGTGTCAGCGAGTCGTGAAATTCCCTTTCGGGCGGTGGCGTATTCCAAACCGGTCTTGCCAATCGGCCAACCGAGAGTTGCTCGACCGGGCCGATCGAAGCTGTCAAACGACCACGCTCCCGTACCCACGGCTAATGTGGCCCTGGGGACACCTCGCGTTCGCCTACCTGACCTATCGCGGGTGGTCGCATTTGCGGGGTCGAGCCGCAATTGCCGGCGGAACACTGGGGGTCCTAGTACTCGGTGCCCTGGCCCCCGATCTCGTCGACAAACCGCTGGCCTGGACCCTCTCGATCCTCCCGAGCGGACGCTCGCTGGCTCACTCGCTTCTCACGGCCGGGGCCCTCGGGGCCGGCAGTGTCCTGCTGCTCAGAAATCCGGGACGCCGTCGCCAGGCCGGCGTGTTCCTCTTTGGATACGTCGGCCACATCGTCGCCGATGCCGTTCCCGACCTGGTGGCTGGTGATCCCGAGGCGCTGTTCTTCTGGAACTGGCCGTTCGCTCCGCACCCGACCCTCTCGAATGACTACTCCTTCGTGGGACAACTCTTCGAACTCGGCGATCAACTCCGACTGCTGGTGGCCGGTGAATTTTCCGCCCTCGGATGGGTGGGCATCGAATTGGTCTTTGTCCTGGTGGTCGGTCTACTCTGGCTGTTTGACGGTGCCCCCGGCTGTCGATGCCTCAAACTCGATCGTCATCGTCACTGAACCGCTTCGCCGACGAACAGCCCGCCGAGTGCGATTCGATCGTCCAGATCCGGAACCAGTCGCGTTTTCGCCGGCCGCGAGAGCTGTTTGATCTCGTACTCCCGAGATTGAGCGGCTGACCGAGAGCGATACGCTTCGACCCGGCGAAGGGTCAACGGGCCCCGACCCCGGGTGTATTTCGCACCCTCGCCCGCTCGATGTTCGGCTACCCGGCGCCGAACGTCGGTAGTGTACCCTGTGTAGAGTGAACCGTCACCGCAGTGCAATAGGTAGACGTAATGCATCTCTTAGGGCGAATTCAACCCGAGCGGACAAAAACCGCTGTCGGTCGGACACGGGACCCGTAATTCGTTGGCATGCTCACAGGATGGCTCAAGATACCGAGTTCGGAGGGGCCCAGCCTGGATCAGCGGCCCTGTTTAATATTTAGAATATTGACAGAACAATTATCCAACTGTCTACCGATACTGTATTCGCCGGTTCGAAACGCTCAGCCGGCTGAAACACTATGTCAACCGAACATTCCCGAACGCAACCGGCTGCAGACGAGCCAGTCGGAGCGTTTGATACGGCGGTTTCCGGTCTCGCATCGGCATTCAACGACCTCTGGTCCGTGCTTCGGTACAGCTCCGGCTATCTCGCAATCATCACGGCGGTCGAAATGGTGATGGCGACGGTCTTGCTCTCGATCCAACTGAACCTTGCTCCCCTCGTTGGGGGGCTGATCACGTTTGCCGTCTACGTGACTGACCGAATTGCTGACGCAGACGACGACGAACTTGACAAGCCCCAGCGGGTGGCATTCGTGCGCCGGCATAAACAGCTCCTGACTGTTCTTGGTGCCCTCGCTTACGGCTTTGCAGTCACGCTTTCGGTGTTTGGCGGGCCCCTGGCTTTTGGGGTCACGATGCTACCAGGAGCCGCCTGGGTGCTCTACGCAAGTGATTTTCTCCCGTCGATCCACTCGGGAATGGGCCGACTCAAGGACTCGGTTGTGATTAACTCAGGACTCGTCGCATTCGCCTGGGCAGTCACGCTCACGTTTTTGCCCGTCGCATTCGCCGACATGGGACCGTTCAACCCCGCTGTTGGAATCATTTTCGTGTACTTCTTCTTCCGTTCCTACCTTGACGCCGAACTACCGAACATCCGCGACGTGGAAAGTGACAAGGCCGCAGGTGTTTCGACTTTGCCAGTGAAGTACGGGGTTGGCTGGACTCGACGAGCGATGTACGGAATTGACCTACTGACTGTTGGAATCATCGCCATAGCGGTCTTTGGCGACCTCGTGCCGGCACTTGGCGGACTTGCACTATTGGCTGGTGTGGCCTTCTCCATCGTCGTCAGTTCTCGGATCGACGAGTTTGACGAAAACGGCTGGGTGAGCATCGCCCCGGATATGGAATACGTTCTCAGTGGTGGCCTTTTGATCCTTATCTGGTTCTTCCGATAGGGCACCTATTCTTCAACTTCGCGTCTGCCAATTCGCCACCAGCTACGCCATTCGGGCCTCAGCTATAAATGGCCTGCCGGGCTACCGATACCCGGTGATACAAACCGGGGCCCTCATCGTGGTGCTTGCACTCACCGCGGGTATCGGCTTCGCGGTGGGGCTGCTCGCCTGGCAGGAGCGCCCGGAACCAGGGGCGACTTCATTGAGCGTGTTCATGGCCGGGCAGGTATGGTGGGCTGCGTTCTTGGCCTTCGAGTTCCAGGCGACCACGCTCGCCCAGCGGGTACTCTGGTCCAACGTCCAGTGGATTGGGGTCGTAGTGATTCCTGTTGCCTGGATCGCCTTTGCCTTCTCGTACACCGGCCGGGACGAGTATGTCAGGTGGCGGTATATCGGCGTGTTGTCGATAATCCCAGCCATCACTATTGGGCTCGCACTCACGGCACCGTATCACGATCTCTTATACACCGAAGCATCACTGCTTGAACAGAATGGATTGGTCGTTCTCCACAAAGAGCCAGGACAGTGGATCTGGGTAATCGCAGTGTACACCTACCTGCTTGCTATCGGTGGGCTCGTCCCGATATTCGCGTTAGTGAAAAGCGAAAACCTCCCCTTCCGGGGCCAAAGCCTCGCGTTAATCCTCGGGTCGATTATTCCGTGGACGACAAGTATTCTGCACAATCTGGGGGTGACGCCTATTCCCGGATTTGACCCGACCCCGATTAGTTTCGCGATTACAGGGGTCGCGTTCCTCGGAGCGTTGTCCCGGTTTCAACTGCTCGGGACGAACCCATCTCCAAATTTTCGGGCTCGACGCCTCGTCTTCGATCAAATGGACGAGATGGCTGTCGTTGTCGACAGGAACGATCACATCGTCAATTTGAATCGAAGCGCTGAATCGATGTTCGAAACGGACCGTGATGTTGTCCTCGGTAGCGATGCTTCCAGTGTCGTTCCGCAATACCGAGAGCTGGTTCGAGATCCCGACGGGTCGACTGAAATATCGACCGAATTCGGTGGCACCAAACGGATCTATCAGGGCACCGTGACTCCGATCTGGGACTTTCATGACCGAAAGATCGGCCACGTGCTCACGTTCCACGACGTGACCGACTACGTCCGGCGCGAACAGCGGTATCAGGTACTAAATCGGTTGTTCAGGCACAATCTCCGGACCGAATCACAGTTGATCCTGGGCCAGGCCGAGCGACTCGCCGCGGAACACGACGCCGTCGATTCGATCAAAGCCCGAGCGAAAGCTATCGAGAACATCGGCGACAAAGCCAGAGATCTCGCGGCAATGTTCGAGCGGGACACGGACCCCGATCAGATGGTCGAGGTGGAAGCAGTCATCGAACGGAGCGTTGCGACCGTCACTTCCGAATATCCGAATGCGACGATCCACGACAGTCGTCCCGAGGAACCAGTCGAGGTCTCCTCGCTAATCGAAACAGTCCTGTGCAATGTGATAGAGAACGCAGTGGAACACAACCCAGCCCCGGAACCCAGGGTCTGGGTCAGCGCGAACAGTACCGACGGCCGGGTGAGGATCACTGTGGCCGACGACGGACCGGGCCTCGGCGAGTACGAGATCGAGACCCTCGAAGAGGGCTCGGAATCACAGCTGAAACACACCAGCGGGCTCGGACTCTGGTTGATCAAGTGGGGGACAGAGATCGCGGGCGGAACGGTCTCGTTCACCGAACGTGACCCGGAAGGGTCGATCGTGACCCTGGACGTGCCCGCATCGACCAGTTCGAACGGGGATACCTGACTGCCGGCGAATCGTCACGCACTTGGCCCCCCCTTGCCAATGATCGGCTGCGCCGCGGTAGCTCAGCCTGGTAGAGCAGTTGATTTGTAATCAACTGGTCGAGGGTTCGAATCCCTCCCGCGGCTCTCTTCTAAATACGGGTCGAAAACCCCAGAAAGTCACGGCTTGGGCCTGGACGGGAGACGTTGTCCCCGACCCGTACGGCTCACGACGACGGAAACCCGGAGTCGATCCGGTCTTGCTAACTCGGGCTCTCGAACCTCACCAGCCCCGTTCAAACGAACGAGGTCGGCTCGGTTCGATGCGGTCCCGGGCTAACGAACCGGATTTTCACCGGTCGTCGTCGATTCCCGAAGTCCGCTTTCGCGTACTCCGGTACTCGGCCTTCTCATTCGACCGCCATGGCGGTCGAAACTGGGTCGGTGTGGTTCTCCTTCGGGACCTGTGACCTCGCCGCCCTGTGACGGACGCTTTGGTTGTGGCCCCTACCGCGTTCCGTTTCGCGTTTCGATCCGGAACGTGGCGACCAGCGTACCCCCGCGACTCTCTTGGGGGATGTTATACTATGACGGTTGGGATATTAACACTTTCCGTCGATAGTTGACGTGTCAGCTTAGTGCCGCCGGCGACTCAGGAGACCACTCACCACAAGAAGTGCCACGGCAACGAGTACAGGCGACGCTGGAGCTTTCGTCTCCGTGACGGGCGCCAGTGGTGTCGGTTCAGTAACTGAAATTTCAGTGGATTGTGACGATGGCTCCACCGTCGGATCCGGGCCTGTGGCCGTATTCTCCGCCGGGGAAGTCCGATAGGGGCTGGTGCTTTCGGGGTCCACCTGCCACGTGGCCGAGTGCTCTGTCCCGTAGGAGTCAGTCGCCGTGAGGGTGATATCGGTCACCCCAGACGCGAGTGAGAGGTTCTGCCGTACCGGGACGGTTGCGGTCGCGTTTCCGTCATACACCCGTTCATACGCACTGACCCGGCCCGAGCTATTACTCGCGGCTTCGAGGACGACACGCTCGATCGACCCGTTATCGACACTCGCTTCGAGGTGGTACAACGTCTCGTTCACGAGCCCGGACCGGTTCTCGTGCACGGTGATCTCGGGGGCGGCACGTTCCTCGGGCGTGACGGGGTCGTACCTGAGTTCCTTCGTGAGCGTGGTGTAGCGACCGGCGTAGTCGGTCACGTTGAAAGTCACCTCGTAGGTCCCGGCCCGGTAGAACTCGATGGGAATCGATCGGGTCACGTTCGTCCGGCCGGCCCCGAGCAACCGACTGGTGGGTTCGATGGCCGTTCGCTCTGGCTGTCCCGAGACACGGTACGTGAGCGAGCGAACGGCAATATCGTCAGTCGCCACGGCGGTGGGCCCAATGGCGCCGGCACTCGTATTCGTCGGCCAGTCACGAATCGAGACGCTCGGCGCGTCCTCGTCGATCACCCGGAGTCGGGTGAACCGCCGCACCTCGTTGCCGTATTCGTCGGTCGCACGAACGCTGAGCGTGTGGTTCCCGGGGGCGAGCGTGGTGTTGAGAGTGAAGCTGCCATCCGTGTGGTTCGTGAGTTCGATCGACTGGCCGGCGCCGCTGAGCGTCGCGGAGAAGGCAGTGACGTTCGAGGCATCCTCGACGGTTCCGGTCAGGTTAATCGCGCCGTCGGTGAGTCGGGTCTCCTCGGGAAACTGGTGTCCAGCCGCGACCGAAAACGGACTGGAAACGGCGATATCGGGCGCGATGGTGTCCTTGTAGATCTTGAACTGGTGAGTCGAGAGAGTCCCCGAGGTGTCCGTCGCGACCACCTGCACGGTGTTCCACCGGGCCGAAAGCGGGGCCACCAGGTCAGTTTGGTAGGTTCGACCATCCGGTGTGGCCTCCACGACGTCTCGGTCGTTCACCCGAACGACGATCGATTCGATCGTGGCGTTCGAGGCAATCCGAATCGAAAAGTCCGACTCACCGACGACGGTCCACGCTCCGTCTTCGATCGTGTTCTCGTTGACCGAAACCTGAATTTGTGGCGTGTCCGCGGCTTCAGCAACGGACACGAGAGTGGGGCTTGCGACCATTGAAACCGTGACAAGCAAGACGACGAGCCCCGTGATCGATCGCCCCTCTGGCATCACTGCTTTCCCTGTTCCCCGACTGTCGGGTTAAAACCTCCGGGGACGGACACGGCTATTTGCCAACCCTTTTCCGGCCACCTTTGAATGTCCGGCTATGGAACTTCGAACGAATCGTCGCCGTTTCCTCCAGACTGCGGGTACCGGACTCACCTTGTCGATCGCCGGCTGTAGCGCACCCGCACCCTCGAGCGGGCAGGCAGCCACGGACGAACAGGGAGACGGGTCGGCTACGGTCACCATCGCTCTTGAAATCGACCAAGAGACACTCCAGGAAAAACAGAACTCGCTCACCGAGCAGCTCCAGAACGGGTCGCTCAACCAGACCGAGGCCCGGCAGCAACTGTACGCGGCCGAGCGGGAGCTGCTGGGCGAGGCCGCAGCCACGCTCGAAGACCGGATCGCTTCGGACGAGCGGATCAGCGTCGCCGAGAGCGCCGAAGAGATGGGCGTGTTGTTGGTAACCGGCTCCGCAGACGCGTTGATCCGCACACTTGGATATCCCGAGGTTCGGGGGCTCTTTCCCGAAACGACCTACGAAGACGCCCTCGCCCAACTCGAGGGCAGCGAGTGATTACTCGAGGTAGACGTCGATCGCCACCGTCCTGACATAGACCGATTCGACCCCGTCACAGGTAACGGTCCCACCAGTTGCCGTACAGTTCTCGCCGGTCTCGGATTTGAACCACCGTTCCCAGGCATCCGGATAGGAATCGTCGACGGTAACGGAGACGGTGTAGGGGCCGTCGGTGTAGGCATGCGTCGACCGAGTGGTCGCCTCGGTCCGGACGAGCACCCGACCTGAGCCTGCGATACCGGGATCTCGCCCTCGCGTGTTGACCATCGAGATCACCATTTCATCGCCGAAGCGGAACGGTGGCCCGGTCGTGACGAGGGCACCGCCCCCCTGGACGCGGAGCACCGCGCCCCCGGTATAGGCGATCTGCCTGTCGGCACCCTGGGTATACACGAGTGGATCGATCGTGGTCTGGTTCGAGCCCACACCCTCGACGGTGACGTTCAGTGTCACTGGATCACCGAATCCGAGACGGGCGTCCGCGAGGCGAATTTCGGTGCCGCGGGATTCGACGTGTGATTCGAGGTGATCGTCGACGTTCGCCCCCAGCACGTCAAAGACACGCTGTGCGTTCTCGAACCGCTCGGCGTCCCGGACGCTGCCCAGACTGTCATACCCCCCGACGGTCACGACCGCGACCGAACTGGTGATCAACGCGAAGATGAGGACATACCCAACCAGATCGCTGACGCCTCTATCCATCGGTCACCTCCAGTCCCGTTTGATTACCATGCACGACAATTGCACCACCACTGACCACCGTTGGTTGCACAGGGGTCTCGTTCACGAGGTGGATCGTGCGAGTGATCGCTGGGTCGTTGGTCGAGACGGACACCGTGGCATTTCCCCCGGTCGAGTCGATGGCCACCCGATAGCTGTTGCCAGCGACGGCGTTCGGAAGCGACGTGCGAACTGTCACTGATCCGTTCCCGTTTTGGACCAGGCGGTCTGCCGTCTCCAGATCGGCCGCAATTCGGTTGCCGATGACGTCCAGTTCGGCCCCCGCAGCCCGGTCCCGCTGGTCCGCGACGAGGCCGGAACCGGCGACCAGCAGCCCCGTGACGAGCAGGGTCGCGATGCCCAGGTTCAAGACATAGCCCACGGCCGTCGAAACGCCCCGGTCTACACGCGCCATACGACCACCTCCACGCGAATGACGTTGTAAAGCGGCCCCGGGGCCGTGTCGTGGGCGAAGTACCCCGACGTCTCGGAGACTGTTCGGTCGGTCCGGGATCCATCCGCGGCCCTGAGTTGATCGTCGTCGTACAGGACGACTGTTCGAGAGGCGGTGACTGCCTGATCCGACGGGTTGCCTTGATCGACCAGCGTTCGAACTCGCTGGTCGCCGGTGGAACTGAGATATCGGAGGTTCACGTTGTAGACCATCCCCGTCTCCCCCAGGGTCGCTACAAGTCGGTCCCCGAACGCGGTGGGCGGTGGCCCCGCGTAGGTCTCACCCGTCCCGGCGTCGTAAAAGCGAGGTGGGCTGGCACTCTCGTTCCAGTAGAGGACGGTCTCTTTGAGTTCGTCGGCTTCGTCCGCAGTCACCAGAACGCCGTTTGCGACCCCACTCCCCTGGGTCTGAAGGTGTTGACTCGCTGTACTAGCCGTCAGCGGCGTGACCGCCGTGACCTGGAGGGCGAACGTGAGACTGGCCAGCACCAGGAGGGCAGCCGCGATGCCTTCGAGGGCGTGGGCCTGCCCGCGGTCTCCGAACCGTGTGCGTGGTTCGTTCCGACTCACGGTTTCCACACCCGGAGTGTCACCGTCGCCGCCTGGCCGTCGATCGATATCACTCGGTGGGCAGCCGTCACCGCCCCTGTATCAGGTGGATCCGTGCCGACCTGTTCGACCGTCCCGGTTCGATTCGTCACAGTGACGTTGAGTCGAGCCCCGTTTCCGACACCGAGGGCCGTCGCCAGTTCAGCCTCGGTGGAGTTATTGATAACGGCCCCTACCCGTTCCCCAGTCGTAACATATGGGGATTCCCCGACTGCCAACGTCTCGCTCGTGAGTGTCGTCACTGCCCGGTCGGCGGTCACTGGATGGCCCTCCGTCCCGGTCACGAACGGATCGAGCATCCCGGGAACGAACCCGACGACCACCGTAACGGCGAGCAGGAAGAGCACGATCCCCAGCAGGAAGTCGAGGGTGGACTGGCCACGCTCGTTCATATGAAAGCCCACACCACGAGTGCGATGGTCGGGAGAACGATGGCGTATTTCAACCCGGCGAGCAGTCGGGCGTGACTGATGTATCCCGAAATGACCCCGGCGAGGATGCCCTGGATCGTCACCGCGTGGAAGAAGAGCAACTCCAGAAGTTCGACGTCAAGGCTGGCGCCAAAGGATGCCCCACCGACGGCACCACCGCTGGCCCCCTCGGCCGAACTGGTCAGGCCCGAGAGGACTTCCAGGAACTGGGTCTGGAGGATCACCATCACGGCCAGAAGCGTCAGGTAGGTCATCACGATGATGACGACCTGCATGCGGGCCCGCGAGGTCCGTTCCCGCTCGATGTCGTCCTGGTTCTCACTTGCCTGGGCCGCCGTCGAGAGGACGGCCGTGATGCGACTCGAAGCCTCCTGGGCTTTCGTGACGAGGTTGATCGTTCGGGCGAGCCGCGGAACGTGATATTTGTTGTTGAACTCCACGAGCGCACGCGAGAGAGTCATGCCGTAGGTAACCTTGGCATACATCTCGTCGAACTCGTCGGCGAGCCGACCACTCGAGGTGTCGGCGACCGTCCTGATGGACTCCAGGAGTGTGAGTCCCGTGTCGTTCGCACTCGAAAGCTTGCGGAGGTTCTCCGAAAGTTTGCCCGTGATTCGATTCCGGGTGTGCTGGTTCCACTCGTAGAACACGGCGAGTGGGACTCCGACGACGTAGAGTGGCACGTAAACGTAGATGAACGTCGAGCCGACGGGATTGTCGATTAGTCCCGAGAAAGAGAGCGGGACTAATCCGTTCGTGATCGCATGAACTAGAATGCCCGAGGCAAGTGGGAGGGTTCCAACGAGCGTGTACAGGGGATGTTCCCGAAAGTAGTAGTGAGGGTGACGGAGGAATTGTGAGAGGACGTATCTGCGCTCGCGGCTTTCGATTCGGCGTTGGAGAGCGGTTTCGGCCGGTGGGGTAGCCCCGCCGTCGCTCACCGTCCGGCTGAGTTCGTCGCCGTCCTGCACGGCTCCCAGATCGAGGTAGCCATCCCCGGGTTCGTCCTGCTTGACCGTGGAGACCATGACGAGAAAGGCGACACTCACCATCGGTAACAGCACATAGACCGTCGCGTAGAGGAGGAACTCCTGGGACTGGCCCAGCATGCTCATCACGACCAGCACGATGATGAGCAAGAGCGGGAACAGCGAGAGGGTCATGTACATCTCGCCGAACAGCTCGAGAGTCTGCAAGGTGAGCTCCTGTTGCTGTTTGGCGGTTCGCATGTGAGTCTCTTTTTTGTCTTCGAGGAACGCCGCCATGTCCCCGCCACTGTTGATGATCGAGAGCATGTCCGTGAAGAACTGCGAGAGGTCCTCACTGGGGGTCTCCATCGAGCGGCGGCGGATCGCGGTTCGATAGTCCACGTCGAAGTATTCGGTCTCCTGAACGACCGTCCGGAACTCCAGGGCGACCTCCCCGTAGGTATCCTCGGCCTGGGCCATCGCCTCCAGGATTTCGAGTTGATTGAGCCCCCCGATCGAGAGGGCATACATGAACGAGACGGCGTCGGGGAGCAACATGTTGATCTCGCGCTTTCTCGAGGACGCCTTGTTGTAGGGCATGAGCACCAGCATCCCGAAGCCGGTGACGAATCCAATCGCCCCGAAGAAAAGGCCAGTAACGAGGACGAGCGCGGGGACTTTGAGTGCCTCGAGGAACGCCGCGATTGCCGGGTTCGAGACCGGCAGCCCGATCGACACGTCGGTTCCAATGAGGCCCAACCCAAAGAGCGCGTACCCGAGCCCCGTTCCAAGAACCCAGAGGAACAGGCCAGCGAGAACGCCATACCCGATCGCCCGGGAGATGTACAGTTCGACGGTCTCCTCCATCCGGGCTTCGGCGAGTTTGCGTTCGAGGTCGGCGACGAATTCGGAGTCTTCGCCGAACAGCCACTCGAAGAGCGGATAGAACAGGTCGGCAAACTGCTCGGATCGGCCACCCAGACGCTCGGTACTCATACAGAGGAATCCTCCGAGTGATCGGGCTCGTCCGCTCGTACTCCGTCAGTTTCGGCCGATGCCTCGATATCACCCGCCTCGGGGAGGATGTCGACGAGTTCGGCCCCCCGCTCGCCGCGATACTCGGGGAAAAGTTCCTCCTCGGCCCGGTCGAGTATTTCGCCGGTCGTTTCGAGGATGGCCTCGTCCGGTTCGGGCCGTGGCACCATCGCTTCGAGTTCGGGATCGACGTCGATCAGGACACTTTCCAGTTCCCGAAGGTCACCGAGTGCCTCTTCGAGTTCGTCGTTCGCGATGAGGGTCAGCAACGTCTCCGGGTCGTTGATGTAGGCCTGCAGTGTCGCGGCCACCTCGCTGTACGTGTTAAGCCCCTGCTCGATGAGCGAGGCGAGGACGACCCGCCGTTCGAAGAGTTGTTGCTGTAACTCCGCCTCCGACCAGCCCCGGTCGAACTTGATTTCATCCAGCGTGGTCGACTCGGCGGTGCTGCGATAGGTGTCGGTCTCGGGGCGCCACTGGAAGACGTCGTTGACGTTGATCTCGTCGTTCTCGGCGTCGTATCGGCGGATTTCGGTAATATTTCGACTGCGTCGTACTTTCTTCCCGCGCACCCTGGTCGAGGCCTGGATCGACACCAGATCCAGGGCAGTAAAGAGGGTCTTCGAGACGTTGATCGGCTCGGTGGTGAACCGCTTGATGACCTCGCTGACGTTGTCCGCGTGGAAGGTGGTGTAGGTGGTGTGGCCCGTCGACATGACCTGGAAGAGCGTTCGCCCCTCTTCGCCCCGGACCTCACCCATGATGATGTAGTCGGGGCGCTGGCGCAGGGCCGCCTCCAGGAGGTCGAACTCGTCGATGTCGCCGGCTTCGTCCTCGCCAAACGAGGGGCGAGTAACCGACGCGATCCAGTTTCGCTGGGGCAGTTCCACCTCCCGGGTGTCCTCGATGGAGACGATCTTGGCGTTGCTGGGGACGAAAAGCGAGACGGCGTTCAGGCTGGTCGTCTTCCCAGAGGCCGTGCCGCCGGCAAAGAGCAGGGACTTGTTGTTCTCGATACAGAGCCAGAGGAAGGCCATCTCCTCCAGCGAGAAGGTCTTCCAGTTGATGAGATCGACCGGCGTGAACGGGACGTCCTTGAACTGCCGGATGGTGTAGTTCGTCCCGTGATCGGAGACCTCGGTTCCAAGCGTCAACTGGGCCCGTGAGCCGTCCGGCAGGGTCGCATCGACCTGTGGCTGGCGCTTGCTGATCCCCTTGCCCGAGCGCTGAGCGAGTTTCACCACGAAGTCATCGAGTTGCTCGGTGCCATGAGTGACATTCGAGATGAGTTGTTCGTAATCCGTGTGATAGACGAACACCGGACTCTCGTAGCCGTCACACGAGATATCCTCGACGTTGATGTCGTGTTTGATGCCGTCGATGCGTTCGTAACCCGTGAAATCCCGACCGAGGAAGTACCGGAGCTTCTCGACTTGATACTCGTTTAACTCCGGATCGTCCGCTTCGAGCAACGCGGGTTCGGGCCTGGCCGCGATCCCAGAGAGCGCCTCCGGGTTCGAGTCTGCCTCGGGTTCGGCTTCGGGGGCGAGCCACTTCCGGAATCGACCGACTGGCCCAGTCTCATCGCCGAGTCGGCCCAGGAGCCCATCCCGCTCACCGAAGTCGAGTCCGTCGGCAATCGTCTCCCTGAACCCACGGTCCGGCGACGTGTCGTAGAGATCATACCGGTTCAACAGCCGGTCGGTCTCACGCTCGATGACGGCCCGCCGTTCGGCGTCTGACCCGCCGATCGTGACCCCTTCCTCGGCGTATTTGATGGCTGTTCGGAGCTTTTCGGTGAGAAACTCACGGAGGTCGGCCTCGATCGGCGTGCGGTAGGGCTCGATGAGGTAGTACTTCTTCTCGTTTTCCTTCCGAGAGTGAAAGATGACCACGAAGGCGTAGGGCTTGTTCACCCAGTAGCGCTCCTCCTCGACGAAGTGAGTCTTCTTCGCCATCGGGACGGCCCGTTCGAGGTCATAGCGATTCGTGAGCGTCGTCGCCCCCGAGACTGTAGAGAAAAAGGCGTCCTCGTCGAGATCCGGCTGGACGTTGACGGTTCGCTCCTCGATGAGCTCGGCAAGGGCGTTCGCGCGCGTGTCCCCGTAGCTGAGTGCGGATTCGACGTCCTCGGGGTCGAATCCGAGATACGCTGCCTTATCGAAGGGCTCTGGCGTCCCGTCGTCGTCCCGCGGTGGGTCACCCACCTCGTCCAGGTAGTATTCCCACTTGAAGTGAAGCCAGGAGTAGACGCCTTTCCGGACGGGGACGGTGCCCTCGATGAGATTGGTGACCGCCGTGTCGAGGTTGTCCGCGTCCGTCGCAGCCTGGCCCAGCCGAGCACGAGTGAGGGCTCCCTGGAGTTGCGCAGCGACGGTAACACCTCGCTGAATGGCTTCTCGAAGGTCGGCCGGATCGGAAACAGCTCCGCTTTCGGCCGCTTCCGCACCCGTCTCGTCCGCGAAACGTACTTCAGACTGCTTCGGTACCCCCTCCCCACCGTCCGGATCGACTGACGGGTTCGTGGCCCCGTCCTTCCCACCACCCTCCTCAGTTCCCATTATGCCCCGATTAACCGACCACCCAGTTAAAGTTGTAGGAGGTTAGGAAGCCGTTTCGCTCGCTTCCGTCCCGCGGATTTCGACCAGGCGGTCTCGGATCGCGGTTCGGAAGCGTTTCGGATCCGAATCAGCGATCTGACCCACCGATTTGTATCGCCGCTGGGCCAGTGCAGCCCCGATCACGTCAGTGGCCGCTTCGATCCCGACCGAATCGAGGGACTGATCAGTCCCTTCGAGAAGCGACCGGGCGCTGTCCGCGGTAAGATGCGCTCGGAGCCACTCGTCGAAATCCGGGACGCCGGCCGACTCCGGAGATTCCCACGTGGTGTTCTCGAAAGGCGTTCGGGCGTGTCTGACGGCTCCGCCGTGTTTCTTCCGAAAGACGACGCCGGCGACCTGTTCGTCCGCCCACCGTGACCTCGGGAGTTCGTAGGATTCAGGCGAGAGGTCCCGTGCAGGCACTTCCCGCTCAATGGTCGGGGCCGTCCACAGGCCGATTCCCTCGAAAACACGCTCGGTCACGTCGAGAGTGGTGTACTCCCCGGCAGAACCATCCCAGATATCCACTCCCAGTGCTGGTGGGAGGCTGTCGAAATCGTACTCGATACCGATCGAGAGCGGCGCGAGCAGGTAGAAGGTGTACGCCCCGGCGTCATCAGCGGCGTTGCGGAGCCGATCACGGTCGAGGTTCGACCGAACGGCTTCGATGGCTCGACGAAGCGACCAGGGGGGTTCCCCGGCTTCGAACTCACCCTCGGGGCCGGCGAAGGTGAGCAATCCCGACTCGTCCATCCGAACCGCAACGGCCCGCCCGAGGACGAACTCTCGAACCCAGAAGTGCCCATCCGCGAAAAACCCGTCCGGACGGTCCGCCATCGGCGTCGTCCCGCGGTAGTCCCACATCAGGCCCATCCAACGGGGACCGGACACATAGGGGCACCGGCCACCCCGAAAGGCTACAGTCACTGTTTGATCCTCTGGTGAAGTTTTAACCCACCGGTGAGTACAAAAGGAAAGTAGCCATGTCGAGCCCGCTCACCCAGATTCGGCCGGGGGAGTCCACTGCGGCCACCGAGCCCAGAGTCGTTTCCCTGGACGGGCCGAACGTGGACGCGGTCTTCGAAGCCCTCTCTTCGGCGACCCGTCGACAGATGCTCGAACATCTCTATGAAGACCCGGCCACGCCCTCCGAACTCGCCGACGCGACCGACACATCCCTTCAGAACGTCCACTATCACCTGGAGAAACTCGGCGAGGTCGACCTCGTCGAATCAGTCGGCACGCGGTACTCCGAGAAGGGGGCGGAGATGTCCGTTTTCGCCCCGACCAGCGATCCCCTGGTGATCGTCGAGGGCGAGGACGCTCGATCGGAAATGGAGAACAAACTCAAACGGATGATCGGCGGCTTCTCGGCGGTTTTTGCGGGCGGGGTCCTCGCACAGTTCGCCCTCGGTGAGCGGATCTCGCCCGGGGAGTCGAGTGGCGATCAAGTCATGCTCCAGACCGCGACGGACTCCGCGAACGCGACACCGGGCCTGATCGAGCAGATCGGGAATTTCCTCGTCGAGCCCGGAGTGATGGTCCTGGTCGGTGGGTTGCTCGCACTCCTCGTCCTCGAAGCTGTCTATCGACGGCAGTGACCAAATCTCGCTTTGATCGGGTGGGTTAAGGCTCCCCACGACCAGGTACGAACAGACTAGGATGGCCGACTTTACCGAGAAGGACAGCGACATGCGGAGCGCGACGGTAACCGAGGGTGTCGATCGGGCCCCACACCGCTCGCTCTTCCGGGCGGCAGGACTGGACGACGAGGAGATCCATCAACCGCTCATCGGAGTGGCCAATTCATGGAACGAGATCGTGCCCGGCCACGTCCACCTCGACGAACTCGCGACCCACGTCAAAGACGGGATTCGCGAGGCCGGTGGGACCCCACTGGAGTTCAACACGATCGCAGTCGACGACGGCATCGCCATGGGTCACGAGGGCATGCGTTCGAGTCTGCCCTCCCGGGAGACGATCGCGGATTCGGTCGAGTTGATGGTCAACGCCCACCAGTTCGACGGGCTGGTCGCGATGGCCTCGTGTGACAAGATCGTTCCGGGGATGTTGATGGCCGTGGCGCGGCTCGACATTCCGGCCATCGTCGTCACCGGCGGCCACATGGCTGCCGGGAGTTTCGACGACGAACCGGCGGACCTGGTGACAGTCTTCGAGGGCGTGAGCCAGCACCACGAGGGCGAGATGAGCGACGACGAGCTCTACGAGCTGGAGTGTTCGGCCTGTCCGGGCGAGGGGTCCTGTGCTGGCATGTTCACGGCCAACACGATGGCCTGCGTGACCGAGGCGCTGGGCCTCTCCTGGACGGGGTGTGCGACCTCTGGAGCGACCGACACGGCGAAACAAGAGATCGCACACAAGAGCGGTCGCGAGATCCTCCGGCTGGTCGAGGAGGATATCCGGCCCTCAGATTTGCTCACCGAGGAAGCCTTCGAGGATGCCCTCCGGGTGGACCTTGCGCTGGGCGGGAGTACCAACACCATGCTCCACGTCCCGGCAGTGGCTGCGGAGGCCGGTCTCGACATCACCCTCGAGGACTTCGAGAACCTGGCCGAGGAGACACCCCACCTGGCACACATGAGTCCGGCCGGCCCGTGGCGGATGGAACACCTCCGGGACGACGGTGGGGTGCCGGCCGTCATGGCGGAACTCGAAGCCGAGATGCATCAGGACCGGGAGACGGTCGACGGCATCACGATTGGCGATCGGATCGAGAACGCGGACAAACGCGGCATGGTCATCCAGCCCCGGGCAGATCCCGTTCACGACGGAGGAAGTCTGGCCGTTCTCGATGGCAACCTGGCCCCGAACGGCGCGGTCGTCAAGGCCGGTGCGATGGACGAGTCGATGCATCACTTCGAGGGTCGGGCCCGGGTGTTCGAATCCCAGAATGCGGCCCTGGAAGCACTAGACGGCGGCGATATCGACCCGGGAGATGTCATCGTGATTCGCTATGAGGGGCCGCGTGGTGGGCCCGGCATGCCAGAAATGCTGGAGCCGACATCGAAAGTCAGCGGTTCGCCCCGGCTCTCCGGAGAGGTGGCCTTGATCACCGACGGGCGGTTCTCTGGGGGCACACGGGGGGCTGCGATCGGGCACGTGAGCCCGGAAGCCGCGTCTGGCGGTCCCATCGCGCTGGTCGAGGAGGGCGATCAGATCCTGATCGACGTCGAGGCGGGCCGACTCGAACTCGACGTTCCGGCGGCGACACTCCGCTCGCGAGCCGAGTCGTGGTCGCCGCCAGAATTGGATATGTCCGGCGTGCTGGAGAAGTACGCGGCGATGGCAACGAGCGCCGCAACTGGCGGCGTGCTCGAAGCCCCGTCACTGGACGGGGTCGAGATCCAACTGCCCAGGGAGTAACCGATCAGATCGCTTCGATATCAGAATCCGACGGGGTCCCATCGACCGGTTCGGCCCGGGCGAAGCGCGGGCCGACACTCACGACCTCGACCGTGACAACATCCCCGATCGCCGTATTCGGGACGAAAACGACGTAACCGCCCTCGACGTAGGCGATCCCGTCCCCTTCCTCACCTTTCGAATCGATCTCGACTTCGAGGGTATCCCCCTCGTCGACCGGTGGGGTCGAACGCTCGGTGGGGCTGGATTTCGACCGAGTCGGTCCCTGAGAGACCGATCCCAGGACGGCAAAGCGGTACACCGAGTCGGGGTCCAGTTCCCCCACTTCGAGTTCGCGCTCAGGGATCGAAATCACGTAATCACCGTTTGCTCGTTCGATTTCGGCGGAAAAAACTGCAAGCAGGTCGTCCATGGACATGACAGTATCGAAGAATCACCGGTGACCAGTATCAACGTTTTGATTCGTCCGCGGCCATCCGATTTCGGTCGTTCAGGGCTATTTTTCCAGGATGAAAACGTTCAAGATTGCATCCGGCCTAGTCGCTGTTACTGCGATGTCCAGCACGTGTCGACGCCGAATCACGACAGGCCGGTCGGGCGGGATGGGGAACAGCGACGGAGCCCGACCTAGTCAGGTGGTGGGCCGGAGGGTGAACCAATGACCAGACAGGACTTTCGTGCGGCTGTGGAGGCCGATGACCGCTTCGCGGTGACCTGGGAGCTGATTCCCGGACGGGGCTCCCACGAACCCCAGCAGGAGGAAGTCTTCGAGGACGCGGAGACGGCGGCCTCGGGCGATGTCGTCGACGCGGTCTCGCTAACGGATAACCCAGGTGGGACACCCGCGCTCTCGGCCGATTACCTGGGGATGAAACTCAAAGAGCGGGGCATCGAACCGCTCGTCCACTTCACCACCAAGGACAAGAATCGGAACCAGATCGAAGGCCTGCTCCACGCCCTGGAGCGCGAGGATATTCACAACATCCTGATAATGAGCGGGGACCACCAGGGGCCGGCCTTCGAGGGCCAGGCGAAAGCCGTCTATGACCTCGATCCGGTCCAGACCCTGGATTTCGTCTCCGATCTCAACGACGGGTTCGAGTTCGAGGACAACTTCGGACGACACAACGAACTTGCCGAGACGGACTTCTTCCCGGGCGCAGTCGTCTCCCCGTTCAAGCGTCTGGAAGCCGAGTTGATGCCCCAGTACTGGAAACTGGAGATGAAGGTAGAGAAGGGGGCCGAGTTCATCATTCCACAGGTCGGGTTCGACGCCCGGAAGTTCCACGAACTCATCAAGTTCATCGACGAGAAAGACCTCGACGTGCCGGTCATCGGCAACCTCTATGTCCTCGATCCCGGCTCGGCCCGGGCGATGAACGAGAACCGGATCCCCGGGGCCATCGTCACCGACGACCTCCGCGAGGAGGTCGAAGCCGAACAGGAGGGCGAGGACCCCCATCAGGCGATGCTCGAACGTGCGGCGAAGATGTACGCCTTCATGAAGGGCATGGGCTTTGCGGGGGTCCACATCGGCGGGCACGCTGCGGATTACGACGATGTCGAGTACATCGTGGAGCGCGGCGAAGAGCTCGCTCCCGACTGGGAGGAGTACGTCTCCGAGTTCGACTTCCCGATGGAGGACGGCTTTTATTACTACGAGCGGGACCCGGAGACGGGGCTCAACGCGGACGAACACGCCATCCTCCCCGAGAACCCCAGCACCGGGCTGAAGTACAAGGGCTTCAAGGTCGCCCACGAGCTGATGTTCGAGCCTGACGGCCCGCTGTTCGGCCCGATGCGCTGGTTCTCGAAGAAAGTCGACGATTCGGCCCTCGAAGAGCCCTTTACGACCTTCGAGCGGGTCACCAAGACCATCTCGAATGACTGCCAGGAGTGTGGCAACTGTGCGCTCTTCGATATGGCCTATCTCTGCCCGATGTCCCAGTGTCCGAAAAACGAACGCAACGGCCCCTGTGGCGGAAGCTACGACGGCTGGTGTGAGGTCTATCCCGGCGAGCAGGAGTGTATCTACGTCCGGGCCTATCGGAAGCTCAAGGCCGACGGCGGCCTCGAGAAAGCGCGTGAAAAACTTCGGGACACCTACATCCCGCCGCCCGACTACGACCTGGAAGGGACCTCTTCCTGGCTCAACTACTACCTGGGCCGGGATTACGCCGGCAAGCGGGTCGGAAACGAAGTAGCGGACGACTGAACAGGCCTGTTCTCAAAGGGGCCTTTGAGGCTCCGAAACGGTGACGCTGCTGGGCCCCCTCGAGGCCACTATGGAGTACACACGCCGGTCCACGCTTGGGGCCCTCGGTAGCGGGGTCGCCCTCTCACTTGCCGGGTGCCTCTCGGCACCTGGATCTGGCTCGGGAATTACGGAGACGGAGACAGTCCCGCTAGCGGTGCGAGGCACCCGCCCAGCCTGGCACGACGAGGGGGTCGTCGGACACGCCGTTCTCGTCGCAAGCGACGAGGATCAGGCAGCAGCCCTCGAAGCGTTCGATCTCCCGGGCGAACGGGTGGCTGCTATCGAATCGTCACTCGAGGGCCCCGACTACCAGACCGAACGGGTGTTACTCGTCGAGTCAGTCGGCCCGTCGGCCTGTTACCGGACGGTAGAATTCGAGAACGTTCAGCTGATCGACGGCACGCTCCAGGCCACCGCCCGGGTCGTCGAGTCAGGTGACGAAGACGCCTGTGCGACGGTCATCACTTATCCTTCGGCACTGTTGCGAGTGACCGTCGATGGAACGCCACCGGAAAACGCCGAAATCACGGTTCGTAATGGGTGGGGCGACCAGGAGACTGACTCGGTTAGCGCGGGGGACGGGATCGACGGACTGGTCCCCGAATCGAATCAAGACTGAGAGCGCGGGACCACGAGTGTCGGCACGTCGATCGAGCGCAACACCGTACTCGTGACACTTCCCAGCAGTTGACGGCGGACGTTCGAACGACCGTGTGATCCCATCACGACTAGATCGACGTTCTCGGCCGCGGCGGTCTCACAGATCGCCCCGGAGACACCTTCGAAGTCCTTCGACCGGCGGACCATCGACTCTACTGACAGGTTCGGCTCCGTCGCCTGAACCGTCTCCGCTGCCGCCTCGGTCGCCGTCTCGGCCCGACTCTCGAGGGCCTCGATAAACTCCCCGTCGAGGCCACCAGCGTTGAACACGCCACCTGCTCGCTGGAGGTCGACCACGGAGAGAACGGTGACCGACGCGTCGAACTGGCTCGCCAGCGCAGCAACGTGTGGGAGTGCGATGTCGGCGTTTTCGCTCCCGTCCGTCGGAACGAGAATCCGCGACGGGTCGAAATCGGACTCGTCTTCCCCTGGCCCTGGATCCACCAGTACCGGTATGTCCCCACGTTCGAGGACCCCTTCAGTGACACCGCCGAGAAGCCGGCGAGACACGGACGACCGACCTTGCCGACCGAGAACGACCAACGGGTTCGTCCCGCTGTCGAGTGCGAACTCGACGATTCGATCGGCAGGCCGTCCCTCGAGCAGGGTACTCGAAATCCGGACGTCCTCGGCTTGGGTCTCGATATCGGCGAGTAACTGCTCGCGGTCCGAACGGAGTCGATCACGACCGGCCCCGGATCGCAACGCGTCGAGAATCGAGGCTTCCAACACGGTCACTACGTCGATCGGGACCGAGAGGGCCTGGGCAAGCACAAAGCCCGTCCGCGCGGCGTGGGCCGCCTCCGCACTCGAATCGACGGCGACGACGATCCGGTCGTACATATCAACGGAGTGGCGTGGAACCCTCTTCATGCTTTCCACGGGTCAGCACCTGGATTCAAGATACTGCTCTCCCAAGGTGTACGTATGAGTTTTGGCGACAACCGACACGCCGTCGACTGCATGAACACGAGCTGCAAGTACAACAGTTCCCGAACCTGTGGGTACTCCGGCCGACTGGTGATCGACGCGGACGGCAACTGCGAGATGGAACAGGACAGTTACCACCGCGATCAGTTCCCGTGACCGCTACCCGGGTAGTTGGGCACAAATTTTTCTATCGGGCCGACAAACCTGTTAGTATGAAAATGAAACTCCTGACGGTCCTGCTCGGCGTCGTCGGATCGGTCTTTCCCAGGCGCGTGATCGAAGTGTCGAAAACCATGGCACTCGGACCGAGCTATCGAAATACCGAGGATCTGGAGCCCCGGCAGTGGTTCGTCACAGCGGTCCGAATCCAGTCGCTTTTGGTCCTGCTCGCCGGCGTCTACGCGCTCCGCCGATCCGATGGGGCCGAGTTCGAAGTGCCGTCGAAACCGACGCTGACACCGATGGAATCTGACACTGAATCCGAAGAAGAATAACCCGAATCAACCGATTAGATACCATCGGAACGAAGAACAGTTATGTTTTAGTTCTGAGTACGCCCAACCAAGAGCACTCGACCGATCCGAAACCCCTCCCCCCATGGACAACACCCAATCAGGCACCGATGAACTGTTCGAACGGACGACACAGGGGGATGTCTATCGAGAACTGTTCGAGGCGCTGCCTGATCCCGTCCTCGTGTTCGACCCGGAAACAGGCCGGGTCGTCGAGTGCAACGCGCAGGCGACAACGCTTTTCGGTTATTCACGAGCCGAGCTCCGGGGCACCTCGATTGCCACGCTGAGTTCAGACCTGGGAGCACACTCCCGGGACCGGGCCACCGACGTGTTCAAGAGGGCCACAGATGGCCAGCCGATAACGCTGCGCCGGCAGGCGACTGCTGGGGACGGGAGTGTCTTCTGGGCTGCGATCACGCTCCAAGCAACTGATATCGGCGGTGAAGAATACGTGCTTGGGACGGTCCGGGACACCGGCGAAACGGTCAAAGAGGAAGCCGACATCCGAGCCTTCAAGACGGCCGTCGAGAACGCCGGCCATTCGATCTACTGGACCGACACCGACGGCACGATTCAGTATGCCAACCCAGCTTTCGAGGAGATCACTGGGTACGACCGGACCGAGGCTGTCGGTCGAAACCCACGCATGCTACAGTCCGGGGAGATGAGCGACTCCTACTACGAAGAACTCTGGGAGACGATCCTCGCCGGGGAGACCTTCCAGCGAGAGGTCGTCAACGAATCGGCCGAGGGCGAACGATTCGTCGTCTCTCAGACCATCGCTCCGATCGAAGGTCCCGCGGGGGACATCGAACGGTTCGTCGCCGTGAACAGCGACATCACGGAACGAAAGCGCCACGAAGAGAAACTCGAGGCCGAGAAGGAACACGTCGAACAACTCCACCAGCGCCTCTCGGTTATGAACCGAATTCTCCGTCACGACATTCGGTCCTCGGTCAACATCATCAAGGGGAACGCGGAACTCGCCCGCTCCTCCACCCAGAAGCTTGAATCCGCCCTCGAGACGGTCATCGACGAGTCCGATCGCCTCCGTCGAATCGCCGAGAGCGTCCGTCACATCGAGAGTGCAATCGACGACCACGGGTCCGAGAAAAACGTCATCGACGTGGCGACCCGGGTGAAGACGAAGGTCATGGGCTTCAAAAACGAATATCCCGACACGACGATTTCGGTATCGGTCCCCGATTCGGTGACTGCAAGTGCCCGGGAACGGTTCGATCTCGCCCTCGATCACGTGCTCTCGAACGCCGTCAAACACAACGATCGAGACTCCCCCACTGTCGAAGTGACCGTGACCGACCCGCCGGAGTCCGAGACGGTGGAGATCACGGTGGCCGACGACGGCCCTGGGATTCCAGACGCCGAGATCGACCCGCTGGAGGCCGGACGTGAAACGCCCCTCGCTCACTCCAGTGGGCTCGGGCTCTGGCTCACCCAGTGGATTGTCACGGTCTCCGATGGAACGATCTCGTTTGAAGAAAACGATCCGCGGGGGACGATCGTTCGGATCGAACTCCCCAGTGCGTGATAACGGCTCGGAACCGACCGATCAGGTGTCTTCAGGCTCGGGGATCCGACGGGTCGTGCCCACGATCCGCTCGGGCGTTCCATCATCGTTCAGGACGACCTCTCCCTGTCCTTCGAGCCAGATTTCTTCGTCGTCCAGGGTCAGGGGATACCGCACGTGGTACGAGGAACCCTCATCGATGGCTCTCTCGAAGGCCTCGACGACATCCTCGCGGTAGGCGGTGTGGACCCGCTCGATGAAGTTCTCGAAGATCGGTTCCAACTCGGTCGCGTCCACCCCGAAGAGCGTCTCGAACGCGGGATGGCGATCGACGGTGTCCGACTCGATGTCCCACTCCCAGGCATAGGTCTCGGTGGCCTCCAGGGCTTCCAGTAGCGTATCCCGCAACGCTTCGAGGGATTCGACGCGGTCTTCGAGCTCACGGATTCGTCTGGTGCTATCCGATGGCATATGTGAGTACTATGTGTGCCAGTACCAAGGAACTATCGGCCGTTTCGAACTGAGCCTACTCCATGTATCCCAGTTGTTGGAGGCGCTTTTCGACCGTCGTACTGTCTTCGTTGCCCGCTCGCTCGTCGAATGCCAGCGGTTCCCGGTGGTCCCAATCTGACTCGCCCGCGAGTATCGGGAGCACAGACCCGTTCATGTCGGTCGGCACGTCAGTCCCCTGGGCGGCCAACACAGTCGGAGCGATGTCGAGAATGCTGATACGATCAAGTTCGCCGTGGGGTTCGAAGGACGGACCGTTCGCGACGAAGATCCCGAAGGGGGTGTTCTCCGCCGCCCAGCGATCCGGACCGGACATGATGGTGCCTCCCCCGATTCCATCATTGACGTGGACGCCGGGGCGCTGGTCGACGACGATTTCCGGCGCGCTATCAAGGAACGGACCGCTGTACACCTCCTCGCCGGGATGAACGGCCGTAAAAATGGGGCCATGTTCGTCCTCGACCTCGCGAAGGTCGGCCATGAGCTGTTCCCGAACCGAATCGACGTCGAAGGCAGGGTTGAGGTAGACCGGCCCCTGACCGCTGGCGACCGCCTGTGTCTGCTCCAGGTCGATCGCTTCGAGCTTTCGCTGTCGTTTGAGCCCGTCAGCTTGTGGGACGAGTTGCTGGAGGCGTTCGGGAACGATCGCCGCGAGGGTGTCGACCAGGCCGAACCGTTTTGCGATCCCAAGGACGGTCTCCCGGTCCAGTCCCAGTTGTTGCAACGTGTCGTCGACGGTCCGATTGTGGGTCTGATAGCCGTTCTCGGCGAGCCACTCGTTGATGTAGAACTCAGTCGTCGTGGGAGCGCTCCCGTGATCGGACATGAGCACGACGTTCGTGTCCTCCAACTCCCCAATCCGGCCGAGCCACTCGTCGACGAGGGTCCAGGCCCGCCTGGTCGGCTCCTCGTCCCAGAAGAAGTGGTGGAGCACGTTCAGATAGAACAACGTCAGGTGCACGAAATCCAGATCCCGCTCCTCGAAGAGGGAAAGCGCGGCCTCGAAGTGCGTATCGAGCAGCTCCAGGATGGCCTCGACCTCCGCACCCCGTTCGTCGTTGCCCGAGAGCAGCGGATCGGGATGAACCCGATAGTCGAAGCGATCCTCTAGCTCAGCAGCTAGCTCCGGCGGCGAGGTGTAGCCGGAGTCGATGGCCCGGTACTCCCCCTCGGCGGCGTCGGGCCCGCCACAGACGATCGGCCCGTCGATCTCCCGGGGCGGATACATCGTCGGCATGTTCACCACGCCAGTCGACTGGCCCGCGTCGTTCAGGTAATCCCAGAGTTCGACCGTCTGGAAATCACTCCCGTCGGCCACGTCGATGGTTCCAGCCGCCAGATCGACGTGCTCGAACCAGTAAACCCCGAAGCCGCCCGGGTTCTTCCCGGATGAATAACATTTCCAGTTGGGGAACGTCACCGGTGGCAGTTCACTGCGCGTGCCGGCCCAGGTTCCCGTTTCCCTGAGCCGTTCCAGATTCGGCAGTTCACCGGCCTCGATCCAGGGTTCGAGCAAGCGCCAGCTCGCCCCATCCAGGCCGACGACGAACGTTCTCGTCATTGCTGGCACCTGGGGACGAAGCCTCAATTTTGTTTCGTCACGCGTGGACTGATCGAACGGTACATTCAAGGGCTCGGCCAGCCGTCACCCAATTAGTGCGAACCGTCGCCGTCGTTCCTGCGTACAACGAGGCAGACACGGTTGGGTCCGTTATCGACGGGACCCGGGAGTACGTCGATGAAGTGGTCGTCGTCGACGACGGCTCGACGGACGAGACCAAGCAAGTCGCGCGGGAACACGGCGCACGGGTGCTCGAACACACGTTCAACACCGGTGTTGGCGGCGCGGTTCGAACCGGCTATCGCTACGCCATCGAGGCGGCGTACGACTTCGTCGTGCAGGTAGACGCCGACGGCCAACACGACCCGAGCCAGATTCCCAGGTTGCTCTCGGCCGCGACAGAGGCCGACATGGTGATCGGGAGCCGATACCTGAACGAGAGCCACGAGGAGTACTCCCTGGTTCGGACCCTCGGCATCCAGTTTTTCACGGGGCTGGTCAATACGCTGGGCGGCATCGAGATCACCGACGTCACGAGCGGGTTCCGGGTCTATCGCGTCTCGATGCTGGCCGAGATTCTTCATCACTCCGACAAGCACTGGGCGGTCGAACAGACCCTGGAGGCGGCAAAGCGGGGCTTTACCATCACGGAGGTCTCGACCGAGATCCCGACCCGCGAGACGGGCAACTCGCAGTTCACCCTGGACACCTTTGTCCTCTACCCGCTGCGAATGACCGATGTCGCCCTTCGTGTCCTTCTCTTCAGATAACATGGCCGAGTTCACCGTCGTCAATGCCATCGCCCTCGCGGTCGGCGTGATTTTTCTGGCCAACGGCTATCACATGGTCCGGCGGGGACGGGAGGACATGGTCCTTTTCGCCACGTCGGTGCTCGTGGGTGCGGGCCTGATCTTCGTCGCGCTCTTCCCGGACGCCTTCCAGTTCGTCGCGACGGTTCTGGGACTCGAACTCAAGGCTCGGGCCATTCTCGTGATGGCGAATCTGACGCTTTTCGTCCTGGTGACCTATCTGCTGAACCGGATCGGCAGCCTCTACGAGAAGGTCTCGCGGCTCAACGAGGAAGTGAGCCTGCTGCGAGCCGAACTCGAGGACCACCGGGATGAGTGAGACACCACAGGCAGTGCTCTCAGTCGACTTCGAGTTGTTCAGACACACGCCTGCCTACCGGACGGCGTCGGGGACAATGGCCGATGAGACCGTGGGCCTCGACGGTGTGGATTTCCTTCAGTCCGCCTTCGAAACCCACGACGTGTCCACGACCTGGTTCACCGTCTCGGAGCTAGCCGAAACCAACCCGACCGCAGTCGAATCGATCGCCAAGGGAGGTCACGAGATCGGTTCCCACACCAGGACCCACCGACTGTTGAGCGAACTCGACTCGGAAACGCGTCGCGAGGAGCTGCGCACTTCCCGGGAGACCCTCGAAGCCGTTAGTGACGCTCCAGTCACGGGCTTCCGGGCCCCCGCCTTCGACATCGCCCCCGGTCACTTCCAGGACCTGGCAGCGGCAGGCTACGAGTACGATTCGAGTGTCGTCGCGAGTCGATCGATCCCCGGCTGGTACGGCGGCGAGTTCGAACTGGTAGAGCCGGGCCCCGCGATTGCAGTCTGGGACTCAGCGCCGCCGGAGATCGCCGAGTTGCCAACGAGTGTCATGCCTGGACTCAGGCTCCCACTAACCGGGACCTGGCTCCGGTTTTTCGGCCCGCGGTACACGATTCTGGGCATGCGACTGCTCGCGCGACGCGGGGTTGTCCCCGTGCTCTATGTCCACCCGTGGGAGTTCGTCGACCTGCCATCGATCGAGGGTGTCCCGAAGCGAGTGTACTGGCACACCGGTGCGTGGATGCGCCGGGCGATCGAGCGGATCCTCGCGACCGATTTCGAGTTCGTGACGGCCCGTAAAGTGCTCCGCCAGACCGATCTCGATACAGCAGACCCCGACCAGGGGGCCAGCGAGGCGACGAAATGAGCCGTCGGAGCCCCCGCGAACTCGCGGTCACGGTGCTCCAGTACGGGATCGCCCTGCTGGCAGTCGGCTGGCTCCTCACCCAGATCGAAGTCGGCACGGTGATCGATCGGCTGGCCAGCCTGGACAAAAGGACGATAGCCATCCTGCTTCTGGTGAGCCTGGTCGGAGCCCTCGCCCAGTTCGAGACCTGGCGCGCAGTCCTCGGGGCGGTCACCCCGACGACCCGCAGGGCCGCTGCGAGCACGTCTCTGGTGGTCAACTTCGTCAATCAGCTTCTCCCGTCCCGGCTCTCGGGGCGGCTGGCCGCCCCATTCGTCGTGCGGAGCTACACGGGACTCAGCTACGCCGACGCAGCCGCAGTGACGGGAGTTCACACGGGAATCTACGCCGTGCTTTACGGCACGATTTCGGTCCTGGGCCTGGTGGCGATCGCGACGCTCGAATCGGTCTCCATCGGGCTCCTGGGACTGCTCGCCGCCTCGACCGGGTTGTACCTCTTCGCGGGGACGACGGTCCTACTCGCCGGGACGAACCTCCGATATCTGGACCCGATCGTGCGGGGACTGGCCAGCGTGGCGTCCCTGCTCCCGGCTATCGGCGACAGACTCGCGGCCCGGATCGATGGACTCACCGACATGACCGAGGCGTCGACGGCGGCGTTCCGAACCCTCGCGACCGATCGCGGCGTTTGGCTGCAGTATGGCCTGAGCTGGGCGATCGTGCTCGTCGTGGCCCCGGCAATCAGAGTCGGGGTGTTGCTGGCCGCCTTCGGCGTGCCTTTCGAGCCGCTCATTTTGCTTCCCTTCTATCTCGTCACGGCCTACAGCGTGACCCTGCTACCACTCACGCCGGGCGGCGTCGGGGTCACGGAAGCCACGGCGACGGCAGTCTTTGTCTCCCTGGGCGTTCCTGGGAGTGCCATCGTCCCCATCGTGTTCATCGACCGGGTCTTCGGGATCTATTTGCCAGCGGTGCTGGGCTGGATTCCGGCGGCGCGCCTGGATCTCGCCACGCTTTCGGTCGAGGACTAGAATGGCTGCTCCCGTGACTCGTCACACTCACCAGTCTGCTCAAGGATGAGGGTGTACTGGTTCGGTCGAAGCTCCTGTTCGTCCGCGTACTGATCGGTCTGCGGGATGACTCCCAGTCGAAGGAGTTCGTGATAGGCCCCCGGAGTCGGCCGATCGGGGACGAAGTTCGGTGGGCGCGGGCCGAACTCGGCGACGATCTCGTAGCCGTACTCCTCGGAGACCAGCGAGCGGACGTATGACGCCCTGACGATTCCGTTCCGGTAGTAGGTGTCCTCGGCCAGATAGAGCAGATCACGATACCCGAGTTGGATATACGTGGGGCAGGGATCGAGTGTGTCACCCGAATCGCTCGCGCCGTAGGCGTGCTGCACAGTCATCGAGTGAGGGACCGCGGTGTCCTGGAGGTGACGTCGGTAGACCTCCAGCACAGCGTCCTCGTCAGCTTCCGTTTCGAGCCACGACACCGCGTTGTCCCGGGGCACGTCGGCGTAACCAGCCACGCCGACCCCCGCATAGAGGCCAGACGTGATCAGCAGGACCGCGAGGAGGGGGCCCGCGAGGGAGGGCCGACGATCCCAGAAGCGGGTCACCGTCCAGCCGAGCAAAATCGCGGCGAGGGGAATGGTCGGGAGCAAATGGTGGACCCGGAAATCGTGCCACCCCGAGAAGAGCAGCAGATAGCCAAATAGCGCGGTGAACACGAGTACTGCGGCCGGAGCGGACGCGGGTTTGTCTCGGAGATGCCAGAGGCTTGCCGCGACGCCGGTCACCGAGCCGACGAAAAGCGGGAGCCCCAGCGCGCTGAGGTACCCTCGCAGGAACCACCAGAGGATGGGGGCATCCGGTCCAGTCGGGTGACTGGCCCGCGAGAGTGAGCCACCGACGATCCGTTCGACGACCAGGTCCAGTCTCCCCACGACCGCCGTGGGGAAGCTGACGAGAATGAAGAGCAGTCCCAGGAGCGCCCCGGCCAGAACCAGTCGGGGCTGAAGTCTCGCCACTCCCGATCGTCCGCTCCGGTGGACTCGGAGCAAGTGGGCCACCGCAATCACGACGATCACGGGCGCAGCCGTGAGTTTGAAGCCAATCGCCAGTCCACCCGTCACACTCGCGGCGAGGAACTGCTGGGTGTCACCCTGGCGAACGTAGCGCCCAAGAAGCAGGATCGAGAGCAGCACCAGAAAGGTCGCGGGCATGTCCTCGCCGCCCTCGTGAGCGATGGTGAGAAAGCCAAAGGAAAGAGTCAGAAACAGGCTGGCGAGTCGCCCGGCCGGACGGGCGGCGAGTTCGACGCCGATCCGATAGGTGAGATAGACGCTGCCCACCGCGAAGACGACGTTCGCGAGCCGCACGAGTGCAATTGACAGGGTCCAGATCCACTTGGGCGTGGTGTGCCAGGCCTCGTAGAAGCCAAAGTCCCAGGCCGGAGAGGCGAGGGCGGCAATAGCATCACCCTGGCCGGCGAACAGCGCGATCACGACGACCGGTAGCAGGAGGAATCCGTAGAGGAACGTCGTCGCCCCGAATGGGGTCCGCCCCCAGACTACGCCCGATCGGAGCGACTCCCAGCTCGGGTCCTCGATGACCGAACCGTAGGGGACCAGCGCGTCGAGAATGCGGCTGAACTCATCGCGGGTCGCGAAGTTCGGAATGCGATGCCAGAAGAAAAATCCGGTCAAAACGACTGCGAGCAGCAGAATGTAGCGGAGGAAGCGGTCAGTCCGGAGGTCGGCCACGAACTGTGACCAGCCGGCCCGAAGCAGAGCCCGAAGTGTCGCCATTGTGCGTTTTGAGAACGGTGGAATCAAAAGGATGACTATCAGTCATCCAGGGGCTCGGGAGTCGGTTCGGACTCGACCACGTTCTCGGTCCAGGTCCCACGCAGGAAGTAAAGGGAGGCTGCGACCATCGAGAGCACGTTCGAGAGCGCGATGGCATACCAGACCCCAGTCGCGCCCATGCCGGCCCAGACGAGCAGGGCGTAGGCCGGCGGAAGGCGGAACACCCACAAGGAGAGGATGGCAAAGAGCATCGCCAGCCGGGTAGAACCACTCCCTCGGAAGGCCCCCTGAACGACCTGGAAGACCCCGATGAACAGGAAAGTCGGCCCGATAATCCGGAGATAGTCCGCCCCGATAGCGATGACGTCCGGTTCGCCAGGGATGAATGCGGCAGTGATCGGTTCCGCAAAAACGTACGCGAGGACACTCAAGAGGGCCAGCACCCCGACGACGATCCCGCTACTGTACCCGACGGCTTGCTTCGCCCGGTCGACCTGTTCGTTGCCGAGGTTCTGTCCGACCACAGTCTCGGTCCCGCGAGCCAGCCCGAGGGCCGGCAGGAAGACAAGGGAGTTCAGTCGGTTGCCGATACCGAGGGCAGCCACGGCGTCGTCGCCCGCGAGGGCCACAAGCGCGGTCAAAACGGTGACCCCGAGAGCCCGGGTGGACTGTTCGACACTCGAGGGGGCGCCCAGCCGGATGATTCGGCGAACCATCTCACGTTCCAGTATTAGATCAGAAAGCGAGAGGTGGATGCCAACCCGCCCGGAGAACAACCAGGCCATGCCGAAAATGGCCCCGACACCCCGAGAGAAGACCGTGGCGATGGCTGCTCCTTGCACGCCGAATCCGGTGAACCCAGTCACGCCGTACAGCCACGCCTGCAGACCCTCAAGGCCGAGCCAGGCCAGGAGAACGTTCTCCTCGAATCCCAGGATCAGGAACGGGTCCAGCAAGACGTTCAGGGCGACACCGAAGGCCATCAAGTAGAGAGGCGTACGGGTGTCCCCCCAGCCACGGAGCAGCGCCTGGAAGATGAAGAAGCCGAACATGAAGACCACGCCAAGGAAGATCGTCCGCGTGTACTCGACGGCGAGTAGATACTCGGTCGATCCCGGCCTCGCCCCCACCAGATCCACGAGCCACGGCGTGAGGGCAAACCCCACGATGGAGAAGAACGCGGCAACCACGACCACGAAGGCGATCGTCTGCCCGGCCGCGTAATCCACCAGTTCGGACTTGCCAGCGCCCTTGTACTGGGCAACGAGCACCGTGCCAGCTACCGTGAATCCCCCGGCAACGGAGATCATCAGAAAGACCAGCGGCCAGGAGTACGAGAGCGCCGAGACGGCTTCCTGTCCGACCCGGCCCACCCAGAAGGTATCGGCCAGGTTGTAGCCGACCTGGAGCATCTGGGAGAGCACGATCGGGAGCGAGAGGACGACCAGGGGCTTCAGCAAAGCCCCGTCGGTGACGTTGACCTCGCGGTTGCTCACGATCCTCGCCCCGTATCCATCACACCGGGTTCTCCGCACCGATTCGACCACACGATGGCACCAAAAGCAGCAAATGAGGAGGAGTCGAGAAGCGGTCCGGACACCGTCTGCATCGTGGTATTGAATGACCGTTCAGTCTCTATAAGGGCTTCGTCCCGCGCCCGCGATCACTCGCCACTAACGGTGATGACCGGCACTGGAGCCGTGCGAACGGTCCGCTCGGCCACGCTCCCCAGTAGAATCCGATCGGTGCCACGCCGGCCAGTCGTCCCCATAACCACGGCGTGGATCCCGAGTTCGTCGATCGTCTCCCGAATGGCCTCGACTGGATCCCCACGCTCGATGTGGGTCGCTGGTTCCGCGACGCCCATGGATTCAGCGACGTCGAGGACGGTTTCGACGGCTTCGGAAGCGGCCTCCTCGCCCACCACTTCGTCCGCAAGGAGACTCCGTTCGGGCCCATCCTCCGGTGTGACGGCGAGTACGTGAACGTCGGCGTCGATTAACCCCGCCAGAGACAGTCCATGTCGGGCCGCCCGACGGGCAGGCTCGCTCCCGTCCGTTGGCAGTAGAATCCGTTCGTACGGGAATGTCAGCGTCTCCTCGTCGGGTCGCATCCGGGCGGTGAGCACTGGTACCGAAGCGAGTCTGAGGACCTTCTCCGAGACACTCCCGAGCATGTATCGCGACAGGCCAGTCCGTCCGTGGGTGGGCTGAACGATCAGATCGTAGCCGTACTCCTCTGCGTACGCCGCGATCGTCGGAGCCGGATTGCCCTGCACCACGTCGGTCTCGTAAGGCGTGGCGAGCGTGTCGAGCACCTGTGCCGCCTCCTCGACGACCTCCCTGCCTTTCCCCACGAGTGTATCGACAGTTTGGTTGCCAACACGGGTGATGCTGTAGCGAGTCGTATCCGCAACGTAGAGCACCCGAATCGTGGCGTCGAACCGGTGGGCAATCTCACTCGCGTGGTGAAGAATCGCGGCTGCCCCGTCGCTACCGTCGAAGGGCAAGAGGATGTCGTCGTACATGCGTGGGCTAATCAGACGGCAGGTTTCCCCAAATAGGTTGTTGCCGGGAAAATACCGGAATCGAACCCACCGCAGGCCTGGTTTTCACCGGCTGGGAACGGTCATGCGAGTATTTGTTGGACCGCTATCAAATACATACTGATGCAGTTCGACGAATTCACCGGAACGGTCCAGCACCGCCTGTCCTTTCCAGGCACCGGCGAGACGCTTCGGGCCATCAGAGCGACACTCATGACCCTCGGGGAACGGATTCCCGAGGGCAATGCAGCGGACCTGGCCGCCTCGCTCCCGATGGAGATCAAGTGGTACATGACTGGCGCAGTTACCGAGCATGGGCAGCGATTCGACTGGCCGGAGTTTCTCACCCGTGTTAGCGAAATCGAGAACGCGGACCGGGCGGACGCTGCCTACCACGCCCGCGTCATCATCGATCTGGTGCACGAGGAGGTTCCGGCCTCGGATTTCCGGCAACTCCGGGATGCGCTGCCCGAAAGCGAGTCCGACGAGGGGTGGGGGTCGCTCTTCGAGATCGTCGACAGTGGTGGGTACAGTGGCGGCGAGGAGTAAGCCAACTCCTGATCCACGTCCTCTGGCCCGATGAGCGAAACCACCTCGTACAACCGCCGGCAGCAGATCGGCCTGGGACTTGGCCCGGTCCTGTTCGTCCTGACCTCCCTTTTTGTCACCCCGGCTGGCCTCCAGCCCGCAGCAAACGCGGTCCTGGCGAGCACACTCTGGATCGCAACGTGGTGGGTGACGGAGGCGGCCCCCATTCCGGTCACCAGCCTGCTTCCCATCGTCCTCTTTCCGGTTCTTGGCGTCACAAGCGTCGAGGGGGCAACGGCTCCGTACGCCAACCCAATCGTGTTTCTCTTTCTGGGCGGGTTTCTGGTCGCGCTCGCGATCGAACGTTGGGGACTCCATCGCCGAATCGCCCTGGGATTGCTCGTCCGTTTTGGGACCGACTCCCGACGGCTGATTCTGGGATTCATGCTCATCACCGCCTTCCTCTCGATGTGGCTTTCGAACACCGCCACCGCAATGATGATGGTCCCCATCGGGATGGGCGTGGTGGCCCAGCGACAGGCCCTTCGAGAGCCAACACAAGCAAACCCGTTAGCGGGTCGGACGGCTGACGTTCTGGATGCCGGCTCGGTCGAGCAGTCGAACTTCGGGACGGCCCTGTTGCTCGGGATCGCCTATGCGGCCTCGATCGGCGGGGTCGCGACCCTCATCGGTACCCCGCCCAATGCCATTCTAGCTGGTGTCGCCCGCGCGCAACTCGGAATCCAGATCGGGTTCGTCGAGTGGATGCAGTTCGGACTCCCGCTGGCGGTTGGTGTTCTGCTCGTCACCTGGGTCCTGCTCCTTCGCCTGGTCCCACCCGAAGAGACGGTTCTCCCGACGGGGCACGAGCAGATCCGATCCGAACTAAAAGCCCTTGGCCCGATGGGCACCGGCGAACGGCGAGTCGTGGCAGTCTTCCTGTTTCTCGTCCTCGGATGGTTGCTCCGACCGTTCGTCCTTGAGCCACTCATCCCAGGGCTCACCGACACGGTAATCGCCGTGGTCGCCGGCATACTGGTCTTTTTGGTCCCGGTCGATCTCCGTCGCGGCGAGTTTCTCCTTCGGTGGCAGGACACGACGCGAGTTCCCTGGGGCGTGTTGGTCCTTTTCGGAGCCGGGTTCTCGATCGCGAACGCGTTCCAGGTGAGTGGGCTCTCAGCCTGGATCGCCGGCCACTTCGTCGGCCTCCGGGGCGTGGAGTTCATCTGGGTCCTCCTCGCGATTGCCACGCTCGTCGTCTTCCTCTCGGAAATCGCGTCGAACAGCGCCATTGCCTCGCTTTTCATCCCGATCATGGCCGGTCTCGGTGCTGCACTGCTGGTCTCCCCGCTCGCACTCATGGCAACAGTGGCCGTGGCCGCCTCCTTCGCGTTCATGCTCCCAGTAGCGACCCCACCGAACGCCATCGTCTTCGGAAGTGGCTATCTCACGATTCCGGACATGGCCCGGGTCGGCTTCTGGCTCAACCTCGTCGGGATCGCCTTTCTCACGGTCGCAAGTTCACTCTGGCTCCCAGTCGTGTGGGGCTGAACCTCCTCGAAACCTATTCCTGCACCGAGCAATCCTCCACAGACATGGACGAACCCACTGCACGATTCCGTCGGCGCGCCCGCGAAACGCTGGGAACGACCCCTGAAGTGCGCGATCTACCGGCCGGCACGCACAGTGCCGCCGACGCTGCAGCGGCACTCGACTGCTCGACCGAGGCCATCGTCAAGAGCATCGTCTTTCTCGCGGACGACGAGCCGGTTCTCGTCTACACCGCCGGCCATCACGAGGTTGCGGAATCCGCCCTGGCCGCGGAACTCGATGCCGAAGGGGTCGAGCTGGCCGACCCAGAGACGGTAGAAGAAGTTAGTGGCTGGCCGATTGGTGGCGTCCCACCAGTGGGCCACGAGGTCGATCGCACGCTCATCGACCCTGCGCTCCAGCAGTTCGAGACGATCTGGGGCGGGGCTGGGACCCCGGAAACGGTCGCTGCCGTGGATCCTGCTGACCTGGTGACCGTCATCGGGGCTGACCCCGCCGACATCTTCGAGTGAATCGAGATGGGCTACCGGGTAGACCCTGTCCGGAGCAAAATAGCCGTTAGCAACACCCCGAATACCCCACCACCCACGGCTCCAGCTCCACCGGCAATTGCCATCGACGAGTCAAGCATCCATCCCGTGAGCACGCCGAGAACGCTGCCGACGAGGAAACTGAGCGCCAGGGTGAACGCGACGACGGCATGCCGCCAGTTCGCCCGATTCATAACCCCTGTCGCATAGCGTCCAGCCATCGCGCCGACCAGGAGCCCACCGGCCGCCCCGAAGCCTGCGACGAGTGCGAACGCCTCCTGGCCGGAAAGTGTCGCGACGGTCCCACCGACGCCGGCTCCGATTACCAACCCCCCGCCGGCGGCAGACTGTTCGAGTGTTTCGACCATGCAGATTGTTGGTGCTCCAACATTATTAGCTTGGTACCCGTTCGAGCGGGCCTCACAGTACTGGAACCTGACGAAACGCCTACCCGCATTGCCGCCGAAGGCGAGACCATGTGCGGGCGCACCTCGCTTTTCGCGGCCCAATCCACGATCGAGCGACGGTTCGACGCCGAGTTCGCGGCCCCGTACGAGGAGCGGTACAACATCTCTCCGGAGCAGGACCTCCACGTGATCCACGACGCGACGCCGGCAACGATCACCAGCGACGAATGGGGATTCGTCCCGACCTGGGCCGAGTCTCCAGAAACGGGACCACGGCCGATCAACGCTCGCGCCGAGACAGTGTCGGAAAACCGGCTCTTTCGGGATGCCTTCGAAAGTCGGCGAGCACTCGTCATTGCCGATGGCTACTACGAGTGGGCCGGCGATCGAGGGGGCAAGCAGCCGTATCGAATCACCCGCCCCGAGGACGAACTCTTCGCGATGGCCGGACTCTGGAGCCGATGGGAGGGGAACGACCAGCCGCTCTCGACGGTCACGATCCTCACGACCGAGGCGACGGCCCACCTGGAATCGATTCACGACCGAATGCCGGTCGTCCTGGATCGGTCGGCTGAGCGGCCCTGGCTCGATGGCGATCTCGAAACGGCCCAGGGCCTGCTCGAAACGGCGGAGCCGACGTTACAAGCCCAGGAAATCTCGACGCTCGTGAACGACCCGTCGAACGATTCGCCTGCCGTCGTCGAACCAGTCGGGGGCGAGACGGGACAGACCGACCTCGGGAACTACGGCGCGGACTGACTGACGAGTGAAACGCTGTGGCCCCTCGTTCGTAAGCGGTAAACGCGCCCTCGACCAATCGATGTCCAATGAGTGAATCGTCATCCCAGTCGGATGGCACCCCCATCGTCTATGACCTCGATCCGGAGTGTACGCGCTCGGATCTCGAAGCAGGACAGTACTACCGCGGAACCGTCAACGGCGTGGTCGAGTACGGCGTCTTCGTCGACGTCTCCGAGTCCGTCTCCGGGTTGATCCACGAGTCGAGTCTCGAGACGGAGTATGCCGTCGGGGACGACGTGATCGTGCAACTCGCCGAGATCAAGGCCGACGGTGACGTCTCCTTCGAGCCGGCGGCCCTCGATAGCTACGACCTGGTGGAGAAACGCCCGTCCTACGATCGAAGTGTCGTCTCGACGCTTGCAGATTCGAACGGCGACACCGTCCATCTAGAAGGGGCCGTGGTCCAGATCAAACAGACCCGGGGCCCCACGGTCTTCCAGGTCAGAGACGAGACCGGAATCGTCCCGTGCACGGCCTACGAGGGGGCCGGTGTCAGGTCCCACCCCGAAGTCGAAGTGGGTGACCTCGTGCACGTCGCCGGGACGGTCGGTTCCCGAAACGGTGGCGTGCAGGTCGAAGTGGATCGACTCGACGTACTCGATGGCGACCAAGAGCAGTCGGTCGGCGCGCGACTGGAGGCCGCGAGTGCGAGCCAGTCCGATCCCATCGAGGTCGAGCCCACGATCGACTGGCCGGCCCTGGACGAGATGCGGTCCGACCTCGCAGACATCGCCAGACAGCTCCGGCGGGCGGTCCTCGAAGGCCGGCCGATTCGGATTCGCCATCACGCCGACGGCGACGGCATGTGTGCGGCCGCGCCGGTCGAGATCGCACTCGAACGGCTGATCGAAGACGTCCACGAGGACACCGAGGCCCCACGCCATCTCCTCAAGCGCCTGCCCTCGAAAGCGCCGTACTACGAGATGGAAGACGCTACGCGGGACCTCAACTACTCGCTTGGCGACCGGGCACGCCACGGTCAGAAACTCCCCGTCCTCCTGATGATCGACAACGGGAGCACCGCGGAGGATACCCCGGCCTACCGCACGCTCGACTCCTATGACATCCCGGTCATCGTCATCGACCACCACCATCCCGATCCGGAGGCGGTCGATCCCTACGTCGACACACACGTGAACCCGTACCTCTACGGCGAGGATTACCGGATCACCTCGGGCATGCTCAGCGTCGAACTCGCCCGCATGCTCCATCCCTCGCTCGGCGACGAACTCGATCACGTCCCCGCAATTGCGGGGCTCGCGGACCGCTCGAAGGCCGACGCCATGTCGGACTATCTGGAACTGGCCGCCGAGGCGGGCTACGACGAGTCCCACCTGGACGACATCGTCGCGGCCCTGGATTATGCGGCCTACGTGCTCCGGTACGACGCCGGTCGCGGATTCGTGACCGACCTCCTGGGAATCGACGACGAACAGCGCCACCGGGAGTTGATCGACCTGCTCGCGGACCGAGCCCGGCAGGACACTGATCGGCAACTCGAGGCGAACACCGACCACGTCGAACACGAGCGACTCGCCAACGGGGCACACCTCTATCGACTCGACCTCGATGAGTTCGCCCACCGGTTCACGTATCCCCCGCCGGGAAAGACGACTGGCGAGCTCCACGATCGCAAGGTCGAGGCCACCGGCGAACCCGTGATCACAGTGGGCTACGGGCCCGACTTCGCGGTGCTCCGAAGCGACGGGGTGCGACTCGACATCCCGGAGATGGTGACGGATCTCAACGACGAACTGCCTGGGGCGGGTGTCAGTGGTGGCGGCCACCTCGTCGTCGGGAGCATCCGATTCGTCCCGGGGATGCGCGAGGCCGTCATCGACTCCCTGATCGAGAAGATGGCCGACGCGGAACTGGACGAGGCGCTCAGTAGCTCCTCGACCTAATTCTCGAAGTCGGCGAACGACCTGGCCGCGGCCACTCCAAGGAGCAGGATGACACTGGCCCCGAGCAGTACACCCCAGGGCAGCCGCCAGGCTGCACCTCGCCAGTCCGCTCGAAACACGCGCTCGAAGTAGGTGCCAGCCTTCGAGTCGTCGATTCGGACCGCGACTTCCCGATTCTCCCGGAGCGCGTTGGGGTTCCAGTTCAGACTGCCAAGCAGCACCGACTCACCGTCGACGATCACGCTTTTGGCGTGGACGTGTTCGTAGCGGCTCCGGGGTTCTGCCAGCCGGACCGTCAGTGGGAGGTCCTCCCGTTCGGCGCGATCCCGCAGTGACCGCGCCAGCGCCCGATTCTCCGACTCGGCGTACCAGGCCCCGGAGAGTAGAATGTGGACGGTCACGCCACGCCGCGCCGCAGCGACGGACTCGTTCAGAAGCGGGGTCGACGGGTCGATCGACACCTGCTGAATCCGAATCGATTCGGTCGCATTGGCAAGCATTCCACGGACGGCTCCCGCCGCGTTGTCCGGCGCCGTGAGAACGGTCACTTGTTCGGCCTGGCTCGACTGCGCGGGAAAACGGGTCGGGTACCTTGTCGTGTCCATCCCACCCTCGACCGGCTCCGACGGTCGACTCGCCGTCCAGGAGCGCGTGTCGATGAAGTCCGTGTCGGCTCGAAAGATGCGAGCCAGATCGGCAGCGACCTTCGGATCGTGCATGACGGCTGCCCACCCTCTGGAGCCGTTGCCGCCGGTTCCGCCCGGCTTCCAGTTCTCCGAAGTCACGACCGCCCGGTCGTCGACGACGGCGTATTTCGCGTGATGAAATCGATAGCGCGCCCGGTCGGTGCCCATTACGGCAATCGGAACACCAGCAGCACGCAGGCGATCGAGCTGGGTCACCTGGGGTCGAGGTATGCCACCGACCGGGCCGCCCTCGATGAGCACCCTGACGGTCACGTTCCGCTGGTGAGCGTTAATTAAGGCATCCGTGACCGACGGATCCGTGAACGTGTAGCCGGCAAGGAGGATTCGGTCATCTGCAGACTCGATTGCCCGAGTCAGTGGCGTCGGATCGTCCGGCAGGACCGTCGTTTTAATCGAGACGTTCCGGGTCGTCATCGGCCGGAAATTCGAACGGGCGATCGGTTCGAACCGGCCGTTCCGGTAGAGTTCCCCCTCGGGAGCGCGGGGATAGGAGAGATTGCTCGCCGAAGTGCCATCCCGAAGCGCAACCCACTCGCCGCCGTTCGAGAGCGAGAGAAAGGATTTGGTCTCGTGGATCGGCAAGTCGGTCAGGTTCGACGCCGGGCCTGGATCGGCGGTCACGACGACCCGCCCGCTCGCCTCGATTCCCGAGAGGTCGATTGTGTCCTCGCCATCGGTCAGTTCCAGCCCCTGAGGGGAGGTGTTCTCCGGAACCGAGAGGATCACGAACTCACCACGATCGCCGTCGGTCGTCGGGTTCGGGTACACCCCATCGATCGTGACGGGGCCAGCCGTCGCCAGTAACGTGATCACGAGTAGTTCCTCCAGCACGCGACCGATTGGTTCGACTCTCGGGGAAAAACGTTCGGATGGCTTTATCTGGATGGGGCGGCCCCGCTACGGTATGACCATTGCCACACAGCTTTACCTCGCGGGGTCGGCCCTCGGGGTCGTCGGAGCCATGTTGCTGTTCGTGGAGTTCTTCCAGCTACCCAGTTACGTTCGGTTCGACCGGGACTTCGAGAGCTACAGCGTCGAGATCTCGCCGAACGACGCGGACGAGTACACTTTCTTCGGTCGGGCCGGCGCCATCCTTATCGCGATCGCGTTCGCGCTTCAGCTAACGGGTACCTTCCTGGCCTAGGCCGCAGCCTCGTCCGAGTCCTCCTCGGCTGCTGCCTGTTCGGCGTCGTCGGGATCCTCCGAATCGTCCTCGTCCTCTAGACCGAGTGCATCGGCCGCTTTGGCTGCCTCTGCCTCGATTAGGTACGAACTGGCGTCGGCGTACTCAGCAGCAGCCGAGAGCGCATCTTCGGTCCCGATCTGGCAGAGTGCCCAGGCGGCACTCGCACGGACCGAGTTCTCCTCGTCCACATCCCCGAGCACGTCCGCGAGCGGGTCGATGGCCCGGGTGTCTCCGATCATGCCCAGCGCGCGGGTCGCCGCGGTCCGCACGCGCTCGCTGTCCGCGACCAGCTGGTCGGCGACGGTTCCCGTCGTGGACTCGTCCCCGATGGCACCGAGGGCCGTGATCGCTCGGGCCTGCAACTCCGGTGTCCGGCCGGATTCGGCGTGGCCCTCCACGGCACTCACGCCGGACTCGGCCCCGATCTTGCCGATGGCGTCGATCGCGTTGAGGTTCCGGCGGTTCGCCAGGTCAGTGAGTGCGTCCACACCCGCCTCATCGCCCATGTACTCCAGGGCTTCGATGCAGTGACGGGTGATGTAGTCCGTATCGCCCATCAGATCGAGCAGGAGCACGACCATCTCGACGTTGCCACGCTGCTGCCAGGTTTTGAGTGCCGACCACTCCGGCGGGAAGTCCTTGTGCTTGGCCCCTTCCAGCGGCTCGTAGAAGCCCTCACGGTCCAGGCGCTCCCGAATCTCCAGATCCGTCCACGCCGTCGCCGAATCGACGGCCGAGGCCAGGGTATCGGTGGCATCGAGCAGCGAGGCGATCGTCTCGGCGTCCTCGTCGGCGTCGTACTCGGCCTCTGCAACCGCATCCGCGACCGTTCCGAGCGTCACCGACAACTCTTCCGGGTCCGGAACGGCCTTGCCGAAGTCCGCATCGAGGATCTCCGCGGTGGTATCCAAAAAGTCCTGGACGCCCGGGACGAGTTCGTTCTCGCCCTCCTCGGCCCATCGGGTGTCCGTGATGGTACTCTGAACATCCTCGATGGCCTCAATGACGTCCTCGCCGTACGGACCGCGTTTGTCCGCGACGGCGTCTTCCAGGTCCGAGAGCTCGTCTTCGAGTTCCTCGGTCGGATCGGTTGGCTCCTCGTCCTCGTCTTCGGGTTCGGGAACCGGGATGTCCGCGTCCTCCAGGTCCGCCCCGATCGCTTCGAGGGTCGCTTCGACCTCGTCCAGGTCGGCCTCCGTCTCGGCCGCCTCGACGGCCTGTGATGCCGACTCGAGTCGTTCTTCGAACTCCGTTACGATGGAATCGGCCTCCGTCTCCGCTGGCTCTTCGTCCCCGTCACTCATATTCCCGACTTCCGGGAGAATTCCTATGAGCGTTTCCCTTCCGCTCCGTCATAGAACCATGGGCCGAGCAACAGATAGGCCAGCGCCCAGGCGAGCAGGCCGCGCGGGAAAATCGAATGAAGGGTCATCGGGGCGAGAATCGCCGCCGTCTGGATCCCGCCCATCACGACGGCGTCGCGAACCCGCAGATCGGGGTAGGTCATCTCGCCGAGCATCAACAGGGCGAACACGAAAAGCCCCGACAGCAATCCGACAGTAGGCACCCCAGAGAGGAGGCCCGCCGCCAGGATGGTCGCCGCGAGAGTCGTCTGCACCCCGTGTGTGTAGGCCTGGTTGGTGTCGTAGGCGGTGTACAGAGCGAGCCGAAGCACGGCCGCCCCGACGAAAATCGCCCCGAATGCGATCCCAACGCCGACCTGCTGTGCGCCACCGAGCGTGGCGATCACCATCGCTGCGGGGGCGACACCGAACGAGGCCACGTCCGCGAGCGAATCGAGAAACTCCCCGACTTCGGAGCCGCCCCACCGCCTGGCCACGATCCCATCGAGTGCGTCGGCGATGCCGGCGAGGAGGATCAACCGAGCAGCGATGGCCGGGTCAACGGGAGCCAGGGCAACGGCCACGAAACCGATCGCCGCGTTCGCGGCGGTAATGAGGTCTGCCGGGCCGAGTGCACGCAGGGCTCGCCGCATCTATGCGTTCTCGGGAGAGAAGGGACTTACCGATTTCGACCTACTCGTCGACGGCCGCGGTCTCCTCTTCGGCCTCGACTTCCGCGGGCTTGGCATCTAGGACGGCCTTCTCGACCTCGACCCGGCGGAGCGGGTAGATGGTCTTGGCCTCGTTGTAGATGGCACTGGAGAGATGGCCCTGGATGATGCTGTCGAGGAACTCCTCGAAGGTCCGCTCCTTGGCTGCCTCGGTGACCAGTTCGGTCATCTTCGCCCGAATGGCCTCCTTCTGGCTGCGGTCGGCGACCTTCGTGGTGAAGGCGACCGGCTGGACGGAGATCCGGTGGTCGTCCGCGGTCCGGAGGGTCAAGACGGCCTTGACCTTCGAGGACCCGCGACGCACCAGACTCCGTTTGTAGTCCCGGGTGAGTTCGTACCGGGAGAATTCGGTGTACGCCGAATCACTGCCGACGTCGTTCACCTGGAAGGTGAGTTTGACGTTGTTCTCACCGCCCTCGACCACGTCGCCGAGTGTGGTCTGGATCGTACGGTCGATAACCTGTTCCGGTTCGATTGCGGGGGTCGTGCCGAGTTCGGCCCGGTCGAACTGCTCGGGCGCGAGCACGGTGTACCACCGCTTTTCCTGACTCCGTTTGGATACTGATCGTTCGCTCATGTGTTGGTAGGGTCTGATCGCTCGTTCGTGTCGTGTCTGTTCGCCGTCGCTGCAACCTCGATCGCCACCGAGAGGTTCATCGCGTAATCGTCAGCCGTCGATCGGAGTCCGGCCGTGGTCTCCCGTTCGATCGTGGTCTGTACCTCGTTTTCGTCCACTGCGGTCTCGATCTGGTCGGTGTTGTCCGGGGCGATCGCTTCGGCGATCGTCTCCGGGTCGGGGACCGTGGATCGGATGGTGGCGTGTCGAGTCATCGGTCCGGTTCGACCTCCGTGAGGACCGTCTCCAGGTCAGTTTCAGTTCGGACCGTTGCGAGTCGATCCGTGCCGGTAATCGCCGCCTCCGGGAACTCGATCTCCAGCCGTTCGCGTGCGTCGACCTCGCTGCTCGCGAGCGTGATCGCACCCGGCCCAGCGACATAGAGGCGATCGGCGTCCACCTGGAAGTCTCGACCCAGTCGGGCGACATCCCGTGGCGGGATCGCCTCGACAGTGCCCATCGCGACGGGGCCCTCGGCCGGGGCGAGGTCGTCGACAGCGCGGTGAAGGGCCGTCCCGTACTGCTCCCACAACGTTCGAAGGGTCGGCAGCTCCGGCGTCCCGAGGAGCGCCGCGAGTGCCCGACCAGGGGCCATCGCTGCGCTCGCGTTGAGCACGTCGCCGTAGCCTTCGACCGTCTCGAGGTCCGTCGGTGAGCTCCGAGGTGCGATCGCGGCTTCGATCGCTCGCGTTGCCCGATCGGGTCGGGCCGTGTCCGTGGCCGCAAGTGCCACCGCCGACGCCAGTCGTTCGTTGGCATCGGGGTCGAGTTCCGCTGGGAGATCGAGCGGTGCGAGAAAGTCTCGTGCCGCCTCGACGCTCCCGGAGAAGTCCGCGTGAACGAGCCCCGTGTGAGCCAGTCCGACTGCCGGATCGGTCGTCGGAATCGCCAGCCCGGGCCGGTTGGTAAGGCCTCGTTCGCGGGCCGCATCGAGTGCGGGACCCTGAGGTTCAGTGCCAGCCGCGACGGCCCCGGCGATCGCCAGGCCGGGATCGGGGTCGGTCCCGAGTTCGCGGGCGACTTCGTAAGCGCAGAGCGACGCGGCGTCCGCGTCGCAGACGTGTTCCCCGACCGGGAATCCCAGCGTGACTGCCGTGCTGGATTCGGAGAGGCGGGTGGTGGCGTCAGCGGCGGTCGGGGACAGTGAGAGATGGCGAGGGATGTTCCTCGCGGCCAGCGCCCGGCCGAGGATGGCGGCCGCTGCGAGGCCGTCGCCGTCGGCGCGGCTCACCACCCGTGCGAGGGAAACCTCGCGCAGGTGGCCGGCCAGGCCGTCAGGCGTCCAGTTCTCGTCTGCTGTCCCCGTCGTCGCCATCTATTCGAGGAGGTCCTTGGCGTTCTCGTAGGTGTACTTGAAGTCCGCTGGGAGCTGGTCGCCCCGGTAGTAGTTCGCCAGACGGCGAATCTTGGACTCCAGGTTCTGCAGGGCGTGTTTGTTGTGGTGGTCCTGGCCGTTCTCCTCGACGTGTTCGTAGAGGTTAACAGCCTTTTCGAGCAGGTTCCGGAAGTCCTCGGGGATCTCCGGGTCCGCGTCGTTTTCCTCGAGGATCGTGGTCACCTTCTTGCCGGTCGCGGCTTTCACGTCCGGGATGGGCGTGCCCTGGACGCCCTCGTCCCTGAGCGCGATGCCGATCTGGGAGGGGTCTTTCCCCTGTGCGGCCAGCTCGAGCACTCGCTCTTCGATGGTATCTGCATCGACGTCACTCCACTCCGGTGGTTCGTCTGTCGCCGGTTTGTCCGATCCGGACTGTCCCCGGCGACGGGTGTGCATTCGTGCCATATGTCTGATTGGAACGACACGAGCCGCAGGATGAGTTCTCGACAGTCGCTGTCGAGCACTACCGCAATCCCAAGCCGATATTCGGCGAGTCAGACTTGCGGTCGTGCGTTCCCTACAGGGAACGGGGTGGCCGGCCCCATAAAGGGTTTCGGTGTGGCTTCGCTCCGATCCGGAGGGCTTAACTGTGAACCTGGAATACAGGTGGATGCGGGCTCGTAGATCAGTGGTAGATCACTCCCTTGGCATGGGAGAGGCCCCGGGTTCAAATCCCGGCGAGTCCACTTCTGCTCGGTACCCAACCCGCGAGCGACGCTCGTGTCGCTCGCGGTTGGGAGCGAGGTGTTCAGCGGCGACGACGGGATTTGAAGCCCTATCAGACGCGCAGCGGTAGCGAGCACGTCTGATTCTGGGTTCAAATCCCGGCGAGTCCACTTCCTTCCTTCACTCACTGCGTTCGTTCAGTCAGTCGTTCCCTCGCCGACGTCCCACTCACTCGCTTCGCTCGTTCGCGGGACTCCCGGCGAGTCCATGCACCTTTTTCGTCGTCGGGTGCGCCTTCGGCGCACCACTCTCCACTCACGGCGGCGAAGCCGCCGTTCGTGCGGTCCGAGGGATCCTTGATCCCTCGCGACTCGAAAAATCTGTCGCGCAGGAGCAGCTCCTGCTGGATCCCACCGAGCTTCGCTCGGTGAGGACACCAAAACGAGCCGGGCGCTCCCTGCGGTCGCGCCCGGAGAAACCACGACTCGTTTCACTCGTCGTGGTATGCAAATGGAGGAGGGGACGATAACAATCGACTGCTCGCTCAGGAGTCAAATTAGTCAGTAACGCCCGCGTCTCAATCGAGGGGCGGTGTCAACTGAAATCATATTGGCTTTCTATACTGTTCAGCACAAGTACATTTATGTCTTAGCGAGCCAACATTAAAACATGGCATTGCCATTCAGTCCGTTACAAGTATCGGTGATGGAACCGATCAATCAGGCGATCGGGAGCGTAATCTCCTTTCTCCCCACGCTGATCGGCGCAATACTAATTCTGATTGTCGGGTATATCATCGGCAAAATTGTCGGTGGCATCGTCACCCGAGTCCTCCGACGGATCGGTATCGATCGATATGCAGAGGGAACTGCCGTCGAAGAGGTTGACACCAGTCGCCGACTCGCTCGAACCCTCGGACTGATCGTTTCCTACTACATTTACTTCGTGGCTCTAATCGCAGCCGCAAACGTCCTGGATATCCCACAGCTGACCGGGTTGCTGGCCGATCTTGGCGCATACCTGCCAGTCGTTCTCGGAGCACTGGCAGTGTTGGTCATCGGTTTCGTCGCGGGTCGGATCATTGGCGATTTCGTCGCCCGAATCGTCGGGGACTTTGGAATCGGTCACTACCTCCGTGAGACGCCGTTTGCGCGGTTCGGTGGAGAGGGCGGCTTCGGTCGACTGGTCGGGAAGATCGTCGCCTACTACATCTACCTGTTGACCCTGTTGGCAGTCGTCGATATACTCGCCATCGATGCGCTCTCGACGCTCTTGAACGATTTCGCCGGCTATCTGCCGGCACTGGCTGGCGGGCTACTCGTGCTCGTAGTCGGGATCTGGCTCGCCGAACGGGTCGCCGAAGTGGTGGCCGAAAGCGGAGACGGACGGACATTCTCCGTGGGCAGCTTGGGCGTCAAGGTCCTGATTTACTACATCACGATTACCCTTGCACTGGCCACGGTTGGGATCAACATCGAGGTGCTGACCAGCCTCTTCACAGCCTTCGTGGTGGCCTTCCTCGGGGCCCTGGCACTGGCGCTCGCCATTGGCATCGGGCTCGCTGTCGGTCTAGGTGGACAGGACTACGTTGCTGAGAATATCGATAGCTGGGTTTCGGCGGCCAAAAACTCGATCCGGGAGGACGAGGAGTAACACCGACCCAGCCGGTCAGCCCACTGTAATCGCTCCCGGCCGCTTTCGATTTGCTTACACCCGGCTTTAGGCCTCGTCCAAATACTCCAACACACCTCGCACGTTCATCGCGGTTTCCGCCCGTGCCTTGACCGGGCCCCAGGCCTCGACGGTGTCCGTTCGCGAGACGAAGTACTCAACGACCGCATCATCGGCACCCAACTCCGCCCGCTTGTCCGCAACTGACTCGACCCAGGATTCGAGCACTGTGGCGTACTCATCGAGCAAGTCCGCTGGCTCGGCCGGGCCGAAATGGGCGTAGTAGAGGGCCGTCGGATCGAGTTCCTGGATCATCTCGACGTCCGCCAGACAGCCCGCCAGATCGAACCCGGGTGGCGGACTGGTCGGTCGGACACCGTCAACACCAGGCGTGTGAATGCCGGCCGCATCGGCGGTGAACACCCCGCCAGTGGACTGGTCCTGGAACACCGCCTGGTGGAATGCGTGCCCTGGCGCGTGGTGAACCGAAAGCTCTCGGTCGCCCAGGTCGATTCTGTCCCCATCACCGAGTTCGACGATCCGTGCTTCCGGGACCGGTTTCGGTTCGATGTAGTACTGGATCTGCTCGCCCACGGCAGCCCTCGTCCCCGCCCAGAGCCGGGCCGGATCGACGAGGTGGGACGCTCCCGCCTCGTGAACGTACACCGTGGCCTCGGGACACGCCTCGGCGAGGTAACCAGCCCCGCCCGCGTGGTCCAGGTGGACGTGGGTCGGAACGATGGCCAGGTCCGCACAGTCAATACCCAACGTCTCCAGAGCGTCTAGAATCGTCTGGTAATTCGTCCCCAGCCCGGTGTCGATCACCGCCGGTCGCGGGGTGTCATAAAGATACACCGAACAGTAGGTCGCCGGCCCGAACGCCCCCGGATCGAGATAGTAGAGGGCCGATCCGGGCGAGACCCGTGTAACGGTTCCCGGTTCCATGAACGGAGGGTAGCGGGCAGTCCCAAAGACACTTTCCCGGTTACGAACGGTTGCCACTGTCGGGTTCGGGCGAGTTCAGGCGACCTCTGAGCAGTAACACCACCTGGCCCACCAGGAGTGGCACCAGGCTCATCCCGAGAACCACCAGCCATCCCTCGGCCTGAATCGGTGCGGTCCCGAGCGCCAGCGAGACGCCGGGCAGGTAGACCGTCCCCACCACAAGCAGCGATGAGAGCGCGAGTGCGCCCCACACGTACCCGTTCTCGGTCACCTCGTTTCGCACCACTCCCGAAGCGGGATCGCGCATGTTGAACACGTGCCAGAGCTGAGCGAAGGCCAGGGTCAGAAACGAGATGGTCACGACTTCCGGGTGGCCCATCCCGCCGTAGAGCTGCCCGCCGAGGGCAAACGCCCCCACGGTCGCGACCGCGATCAAGGCCCCATAGAGACCCAGCTCCGTCCAGTGAGTGCGGGTCAGAATTGGCTCGTCCTGGTCCCGTGGCGGCCGACACATGATCTCCGAATCACCGGCACAGCCACCCAGCGCAAAGGCCGGAAAGATGTCGGTCACGACGTTGAGAAAGAGGATCTGCAACGGCAACAGTGGGAGCGGAAAGCCAACGATCGAGGCCAGCAGGATCGCGAGCAACTCACTCAGGTTACAGGACATGAGATACACGACGAACTTCCGGATGTTTCGAAAGATGACCCGCCCCTCGCGGATCGCATGATAGATGCTCTCGAAGTTGTCGTCCCGGAGGACCATGTCAGAAGCTTCCCGGGCGACCTGTGTCCCTCGCTGCCCCATCGCGACTCCGATGTCGGCGTTTTTCAGGGCCGGCGCGTCGTTCACCCCGTCGCCAGTCATGGCGACGACCGACCCGGCCGTCTGATGGAGTTCGATGAGATCGAGCTTGTTCTCGGGACTCACCCGGGCGAAAATCGAGGCGTCAAGCAAGCGCTCGCGTTCCGCTTCTGCGAGGGACTCGGGATCGTCGAGGGCCGACCCAAGCACCGGCTCTGTGTTCTCGGCCGTTCCCAGTCCGACGCTCCGACCGACGTTTCTGGCCGTCCCGGCGTGATCGCCCGTCGCCATAACGACCCTGACTCCCGCCTCCTGACAGCGCTGGATCGTCTCCGCAACCTCCGTTCGGGGCGGGTCGATCATCGCTACCAGACCGATCAGTGAGAGCCCCTCGTAGGGTGGTGCCTCGGAGTCGCCGACCGTCTTCGTCGCGAGCGCGAGCACCCGAAGGCCGTCCTCGGCCATGCGCTCGCTCTCCGCGAGCCACGCCTCCCGGTCGGCCTTCGAGAGCGAATCCGTCCCATCTTCCCCAAGCACCCTGTCCGCGGCTTCCACCACTGCCTCCGGCGCGCCCTTCACCGCGACCCGGTAGTCCCCATCCGTCTCGTGGTAGGTCGCCATCATCTTTCGCGCCGGATCGAAGGACACCTCCCGAGCCTCCGGGACGGTTTCGAGCAGTTCCGATCGGTCGATACCGGCTTTCAGCCCGGCCACCAGGAGCGCAACCTCTGTCGGGTCACCTGTTGCCGCCAGGTCACCCTCGGATCCAGGTTCCACCGAGGCATTGTTACAAAGAACACCCACTTCCAGCGCTTCCAGGAGCGGCCCCGATGGCGTCTCGATCGAATCACCCGCTTGCTCGAAGACCCCGGTCGAATCGATCCCGGTCCCCGTCACCGAGACGGACCCGCTGGGAAGGAGGTACTCGGTGACAGTCATCTCGTTTTCCGTCAGCGTGCCGGTCTTGTCCGTGCAGATGACGTTCGTCGAGCCCAGCGTCTCGACAGATGCCAGATTACTCACGAGGGCATCCCGGTCGGCCATCCGCCACATCCCCCTCGCGAGCAACAGCGTTGCCACGACCGGCAACCCTTCCGGGACAGTGGCGATAGCCAGCGCGATCGCCGTCTCGACCATCAAGAAGAGATCCTGCCCCCGGAGCCAGCCAGAAACGAGAACGATCACGGCGACGACGAGCAGAAACGGGACCAGGGTGTGTCCGAGTTCGTCGAGGTCGGCCTGTAGCGGAGTCTTTTCTCGCGCGGTCTTCGCGAGCGAGGCCGAGATCGCGCCGAGTTCGGTGTCCATCCCCGTCGCAACCACGACCGCCTCCGCCGTGCCGCGGGTGACGTGAGTCCCCTTGTAGAGCATGTTCTCCCGCTCGGCGAGGGGTGTGTCGCCATCGACGGGCGCACTGGATTTCCCGACCGGGACGGATTCACCTGTCAGCGCGGACTCATCAGCCTGTAACTTCGAGGCCTCCAGCACCCGCAGGTCGGCCGGCACGACCGCCCCCGCGTTCAGGATCACGATGTCCCCGGGCACCAGTTCGGCAGCCGAGATCGTCACGACCTCGCCGTCGCGTCGAACACGGGCGTCGATCTCCGAGAGCTCCTGTAAGCTCTCGACCGAGGCGATCGCTCGCCGTTCGGTGACGAACCCGATGGCGCCGTTGATCACCAGAACGACGAAGATCGAGACCCCCTCGACGAACTTTCCCAGCAGGAACGCGGCCACCCCGGCAGCAGCCAACAGCAGGACGATCGCACTCCGGAACTGGTCGAAAAGGGTTTGCCAGGCCGAGCGCTGCTCTTGCTCCCGGAGCGTGTTCGGGCCGAACTGGTCCGTCCGGGCGGCGACCGTACTATCGGAGAGCCCAGTCTCAGGGTCCACCTCGTAGTGCTCTGTGACCGCCGAGGTGTCCGTTGCCCACGGCGTTTCGATCGGTTGTGCTTTCATTCCGGTTCCGTAGTGTCTGTATCAGTTCTCACGTCACCGAGTTAACTCTTGTAGCCCCGAACACGGAAACCCAGCCAATTCCGGTCGGCTACCGCCCTTCGTTGCCGCTAACACCCTCATGTTTTCTGACCTGTTTTCTCGTGTATCGAGGCCATTCATGTAGCAGGGGCGTCATATCTGCGGGTTTCATAATACTAATTTATCTTATGTGAACGCGTACTGACCTTATGGATAGCCAACAATCACGCCGGCTGACGTTCGCGGGAATCCTGCTCGTATTCCTGGTCTTCGCGTTGGTCCTGAGCTGGCAGTTCGAGCGGTTGGCTCCGACCGTCATAGAGAACTACGTCTTCTTGCAACTCGCGGTTGCCGCCACGATCATCGCCCTGTTTCGCTCGGAGGTCGGGTTCTCGACGTTCGGGGTCTTCGGGCCGACGATCATCGCGTTTGCCTGGATTCAGGTCGGGCCCTACTGGGGGCTGATCTTGATCACGTATCTCTTCGTGATCGCGATCGCGATCCGTGATCTCATCGAACCGCTGAACCTCACGACACCCCATCGGGTGGCGACGGTGCTCCTGGTAGTCGTCTTCGGACTCCTCGTCCTCGGCGGCGTGAGCCACACCCAGCCGACGCTCCCGCAGTTTGGCTACTCGCTTTTCTTCCCGGCCATCCTGACGGCCTGGTACGGCGACCGCTTCGTCAACGAACTCCACGACGCCGGCTGGGTGCCCGTCCTCGAACGGCTGCTCCTGACCGTCGTCGTGATCTCGCTGGCCTTTACCGTCGTCACGTACGAGCCGTTCATGAACTGGTTCGCTCGGACCCCCACAGCCTGGATCCTGCTGGTCGGGATCAATCTCTACCTGGGATCGGTCACAACAGTCCGACTTAGTGAACGGCTTCGCTTTCGCAACCTGCTCCAAAAATTCGAGCCGAACGGGAATGGCTGGCTGGCAGTGCTGACCCTCTCCGTGCGCAACCGGGACTTCGTCGAGCGCTACAACCCAGCCCAGCTACTGGCGCGGCTGGACAAAGTAGTCGTGAAACAGCTCCTGCACGGCCTGGAGATCCCGACACCGGCCACCTACGCCCATCTCCGGTCCGCCGACGACCTCGACGCGGTCGATTCGCTCCTGGAGGATCACGCGGAGTTCGTCGTCAAGCCGGCCACCAGTCTCGGCGGCGAGGGGATCCTCGTGGTCACCGGGCGACGCGAGGACGGCCGGTTCGAAACCTCAGACGGGCCACTGGAGGGAGCGGAGATTCGCGCCCACGCGAGGGACATTCTCGAAGGCCGCTACGAGGTCGCCTACGAATCGACCGGCGAAGCCTATCTCGAGGCGCTCGTCCACCCGGCGGGTATCCTCAGTGAGACGGCCGGAACAGGAGTCCCGGACGTCCGGGTCATTCTTCTCAAAGGAGTCCCGATCATGGCAATGGCCCGACTGCCCACTCGGGAGTCACGCGGGCGAGCAAACCTCCACGGCGGCGCCCTCGCGGTCGGACTCGATCTGGAGACGGGGCACGCGACAGGGGCCTTCCAGCAGACACGCCGTCGCTGGTTGGCCACGCACCCCGATACGGGCCGCCCCATCGACGCCATCGAGATTCCAGATTGGGAGCAGGTGCTCACACTCGCCTCCCGAGCCGCACTCACCACCCATCTCGGCTACGCCGGCGTCGACGTCGTCTTCGATCGGGAGGGGCCACTCGTCCTCGAAGTGAATCGGCGACCCGGCCTTGGCATCCAGAACGCCACGATGGATGGGCTCCTACGCCGGCTTCGGTACGCCGAAGCACACCTCGAACCACTCGCAAACGAACCCGCAGCGAGCCGCGTGCGAGCGGGACTCGAGTTTGCACGGGCGGACTGGGGAGGTGTGCCACAATGAAGGGTGGTTTCGTGTCCCGGCTGGTCGCTCTAGCCGTGTTGCTCTGGGTCCCGTCGATACTCGTCGTCTACCCACCCCAGCCAGTCGGCGGTTATTTCGGGCTCTCCCGGTCGATCGCTATCGAGGCGTTCTTCGTCGGCGTCCTGGTGACGTTTTTCTCCTATCTCCTCTTCCAGGTCTATCGCTACTACCTGCTGGGCGAACCGACGGACCTGGATCACTTCGAGTCGACGGGGGATCGCGCCCCCTGATCAGAGCAGAAGGACGATCACCACGCCCACAATCGCCACCGTTCCCAGAATCGCCGTCACCAGGCGCCCCAGGGCGCGGGTCCCCAGCACCCAGGTGAGCCCCGCTTTGACCAGCGTATTCGCGATGGCGGCGATCACGATCCCCGTCGTCGCGACCGTATCCGAGATCTCGCCGTCCGCCGAGAGGGTACTCAGCGTGAGGGTGATCGCGTCCACGTCCGCCAGCCCGGAAACGAAGGCAGTCCCGTAGATCCCCGAGACCCCGAACCAGGCGTTGGCGTACTCCGAGACCAGCAGGACGACGGCGAACACCGCCCCGAAGACGAGGGCCGGTCTGAGGTGAAACGGGTTCTGGATCTGGGCCTCGATTTGCTGGTGAGCGGTCGACCGCCAGTAGACGACGGCCGCGATCGCCGCCCCGGCGACGGTCATGCCCCCGAGCGGGACGAGCACGAGCGGGAACAATGCCGGATTGACAACTGCGACCTCCACGAGCGCCCGGGGAAACATCACGATCGACGCGATGACAGCCGAGAACGCCGTGATGTGGTACAGCGAGGGGGCCTCCCGGGTCCGTTCGGCCATCGACATCGCCGTCGCGGTCGAGGAGACAAAGCCGCCGAGCACTCCGGTCGCGACGATCCCTCGCTTGGCCCCGATCGTCTCTCCCAGGAGGTACGCGGCGAAACTCAACCCCGAGACGAAAACGACCATCAACCAGACGTACCGCGGATTGAGCCCCAACAGCACGTCCAGATTCCGATCGGGCAACAGGGGCAGCACCACGAGCACGACCACGATGAACTTCACGCTCGCGCGGCGCTCGGCCTCACCGATGTTGTCGGCGACTCCGTGAATCCACCCCTTCGAGGAGAGCAGCACGACGACGATCCCTGCGGTCACGATGGCTGCGATCATCGCCCGGTCGGAGTGGGTGGTCATCGCTCCCAGAACCACCGTGACCAGTCCCGCGACCAGCGTCGTGAGGCCCATGTCCCCCTCGATGTGTATCTTCGCCGCGTAGGCAACGGTCAGCGGCAGCGCAATTGTGAACAGGGCGAGTGGAACCCCGGCCGGAAAGAACGCGGAGACGAGGGCCCCGTACAGTGCAAACAGCGGAAACGTGCGACTCCCGGCGTAGGTCCCTCCCGATTCGCTTTGCTCACGCTCCATGCCGATGATCGCGCCGATCCCGAAGGCCACGGCCACGGAGAGTCCGAGCGAGAGGGAGGGTTCGGGCATGGCCCTCCCTTCGACGCCCGAGTACAAAATCGATGGGGCATCGTGAACCAAAACGTAATGGCGCGGCCAACTGAACTGCCGACTATGGAATCAGGCGGTAACAAACACCACGCCGAACGGGCAGCCCCCGGAAGCGAACGCCTTCACGAGTCTGCGACCGAAGTGTTTCCGGGCGGCGTTTCACACAACATCAGATACCACGAGCCACACCCGCTCTACGTCGAGTCAGCGAGCGGCGCGACGATCCGGGACGTCGACGGCAACGAGTACGTCGATTACTGGATGAACCACCAGACGAGCGTCCTGGGACATGCCTACCCGACGGTCGTCGAAGCGGTACAGGAGCAGGCGGCCGACGGCCTCCACTATGGGACCCCCAACGAAACGGGGCTGGCATTCGCGCGGAAGATCCTGGAGGCCTTTCCAGCCGCCGAACGCCTGCGATTCACGTCCTCCGGGACCGAGGCGACGATGTACGCGGTCCGACTCGCCAGGGCCACGACTGGCAAGGATCACATCCTCAAAGCCGAGGGTGGCTGGCACGGTGGCAGTTCGGACCTGTCGAGCGCCGTTCACAGCCCCTTCGACCGACGGACGACGGCCGGACTCCCGCCGGGAGTCGAGGAACACGTTCACGCCTTTCCGATCAACGACGAAGCGGCCGTCGAGGACCTGTTCGAGCAGTACGACGTGGGCGGTGTCATCGTCGAGCCCATGTTACTCGCCGGCGGCGGGGTCGAGTGCGAGGCTGATTTCCTGACCTTCCTCCGGGAGGAGACCCGACGCCGTGACGCCCAGTTGATCTTCGACGAGGTCGTGACCGGGTTCCGGGTCTCGCCCGGAAGCTATCAGGCGCGAGTCGGCATCGAGCCCGATTTGACGACCTTCGGCAAGGTCGCCGGCGGGGGCCTCCCCATTGGCGGGCTTGCCGGTCGTGCGGACCTCTTCGAACGGGCGAAACCGAACGCAAACGTGCCCCCGGAGCAGGCGATCCTGGCGGGCGGCGGAACGTTCACGATGAACCCGATGACCGCGACGGCGGGCCTGGCCACTCTGGAGGTACTCGAATCCGAACCGGTCTACGAGCACACCGAATCCTGGGGCGAGAGGGTTCGCTCACGGCTCGCTGAAATCTTCGAGGAACGGGGCGTGGACGCCAGGGTACTTGGAACGAGTTCGTTGTTCTGTCCGCATTTCGAGCCCGAGGCACCCCTAACCGACGTCAAGGCAGTCGAGACGGCGACGAATCGATCCGCCCTCGTGGAATTCCACGACCGGCTGATCGACCGGGGACACTACCACCTCCCGGGACACATGGGGAGTGTCTCCTACCAGACGACGGAGGCACAACTCGAAGACCTACTCGAATCGAGCGAGGAAGTGATACAGGAACTACAAGCGGAGGGAGTTCTATGACAACGACAGCAGTTCAATACGGGATCGGTCCGATCGGCAGGCGAATCGTCCAGGTGGCAACCGCACGCGGCATCGACTTCGTCGGCGCCATCGACATCGACCCGGAGAAGGTGGGGCAGGACCTCGCTGCAGTCGCAAACCTCGATACCGAGACGGGGGTCACGGTAACCGACGATCCCGACACGGCACTCGCCGAGGAGCCCGACGTCGTCTTTCACTCCACGCTCTCGGACGTCACCGCCATCACCTCACAGATCGAGGCCGCGGTCGCTGCCGGCGCGGACGTGATCTCGACGACCGAGGAGCTCTCCTACCCCTGGTATCACCAGCCGGATGCCGCCGCGGAACTCGACGAGATCGCCCGGGAGAACGGCCAGACGGTACTGGGGACCGGGATTAACCCTGGCTTCGCGATGGACACGCTGCCGGCGGTCCTCACTACGCCCTGTCAGGACGTCGAGTCAGTCCAGATCTCTCGGGTTCAGAACGCCAGCCAGCGCCGCAAGCCACTCCAGGAGAAGGTCGGTGCCGGCCTCACGGAAGCGGTCTGGGAGGAGGAAATCGCGCCCGAGGCGGGTCACGTTGGTCTCCCCGAGTCCATCGCCATGCTCGCAGCCGCGCTTGACTGGGATCTTGAGTCGATCGAGGAGACGATCGAGCCAGTCGTCGTCGAGACCCGGACCGAGAGTGAGTATTTCACCGCCGAACCGGGTGATGTCGCTGGCATCCACCAGATCGGAACGGGCTATGTCGATGGCGAGCCGGCGATCGAACTGGATCTCAGCATGTTCCTGGGGGCCGAAAACCCGCGGGACGAGATCGAGATCTCCGGGACTCCGGACCTGCACGTGACCGTCGACGGCGGATTCCATGGAGACGTGACAACGCCGGCGGTCGTGGTCAACGCCGCCCCGCGCGTGCAAAGTGGCCGACCGGGCCTGGCGACGATGATCGACCTGGCGACTCCGCGATTTGCTGAGCGGCCCTGATCAGATCCGTCGCCGTTCGGCCGCGTGAGCGGCCTTGATCAGTGACTCGTAGGCGGCGAGGACATCCTTCTGTGAAATGATCCCGACGACGTCGAACTCCGTCACGATCGCGAGCTGTTCCACGTCCGCTTCGTTCATCTGGCGGACGGCACTTCGGACAGGGCGATCCGACTCGATCGTCAGGAGCGGCCGGGACATATACTCCTCGGCGGGGATGTCGGTGAGTGGCCGGTCGGCCTCCGCGATCGCCCTGAGGAGATCCTGTGGTGTGAGAATACCGATCGGAACCCCCTTCCCGGATCGGGCGATCACGCTGCCGACACCGGCCTCGTACAGCTTCGTCCCGACGTCCGCCAGGCTCTTTCCGGCGTCGGTCGAGACGACATCGGTCTCCATGAGGTCGGCCACCAGTGGACTCATGCCTGTCGCTCACCGGCCGGTCAAAAATACCTGTGGAAAGTTGTAAGCCCGACAACTATATTCCGGACCGAACCAAAGCGATTTCATGACCGTTTTCGCACTGCTCTCGGTCGCACCAGTTCGGGAAGGCGATATGGCCGCAGATGTGGCCGCAGCCATCGAGGCACTGGACGACTACGATGTCGCCTACGAGACGAACCCGATGGCGACCACCATCGAGGCCCCGGACATCGACACGCTGCTTGCAGCCGTCGGAGCCGCCCACAAAGCCGTCGAGGCCGACCGCGTGAGTACGGTTCTGAAGATCGACGACAAGCGAACGGCTGATCACGACGCCAGTGCGAAAGTCGAGTCCGTCGAAGCCGAACTGGGACGACCGGCCAGGTCGACCCGGATCGAGTGACTACTGGTCGTTTGGCAGCCGCGGCGCGATCGAGGAGACGAAGGCGTCTAGATCGCGGGTCTGGTACCAGGCGGTTCCAGGGCCAGTAAATTCGAATACCAGGCCTTCACCGCCCAACAGCGTCGATTTCAGGCCACCGACCGTCCGGGTCGAGAACTCAATTTCGCTGTCCCAGGCGATCAAGTGCTCGTTGTCCAGGACGTAGGACTCGCCCGGTTCGAGGTCGATCCGCTCGAGTCCGCCGTAGGCATCGATGAACACCGACCCGGTTCCCTTGAGCGCGAGCGGTGTCAACCCGGCCTCGCCAAGGACGGACTTCAGCCCGCCGAGTTCGGAGTCGATGTCGATTTCTGGCGTGGCCGCCAGAAAGGCCCCGTCGGCGGCATAGAGCGTTTCACCGGTGAGTTCGTGTTCCATGACGTCTCCCGGTGTCCCGGGCGCGAAGGTCACACGACCAGGGCCGTCCTCCGCGACGAACTCGTTTGCGAACATCGACTCCCCGCCCAGCATGGACTTCGCGGAACTGAGCAACCCGCCACGGCTGGTCGTCGTCTCGACGCGAATCGTCTCGGAATGGCCGACCAGTGCCCCGGGCTCGGCACGAATCGACTCGCCGGCGTCGAGATCGACGATCAGATGGGTGAAGGACGGGCTGTGGGTGAGTTCGGTTTGCATCTATACCGGACTGTGCTGGCCGACCGGAAGAAGGTTCGCCTCGATCAAATTCCGGATTGATCAGACCCCGGGCACACCGAACGCCCCGATACCGAGCGAGAACAGTCCATTGAGAACCCAGAGGACGACTGCCGTGGCGAGCCACGCGAGCAGGCCGATCACGGCAGCGTCGACCCAGCCGCCAGGATATCGCCAGTTGATTACCCCGATCCAGACCACGAGTGCGATCAGGCCACCGACCAGTGGGATCCAGCTCACCAGCCCCCAGGCGATCGCGCCGATGAGCGCGGTAATCACCGCGTGCTTGTAATCCTCTACGTCCGTGACGAAGGCGGCCCCGAGATAGATCCCGAGACCCCCGATGAGAAGGGCGACGACGAACGAAACGATTGCACCAACTACCATACGTCCCGTTTGTTGCCCAGCCATCATGAACGCTCGGGTTCCTCCAGGCTGCAACCGATCCGGGGCGGAGCTTTTCAGGCTCGGCCCCGGAAAACACTCGATGCCCGAACGCGCTGGGTCCGGCCCCGTTGCCGACCGGCTGACGGAGCTTGTGGGGGAAACTCCACTGTTGCAACTCGGGGAGTTCGCCCCGAACCTCTACGGGAAAGTCGAATCGTTCAACCCGCTTTCCTCCGTGAAAGACCGGGTCGCCGTCAACATGCTGGAGACGGCCGCAGCGAACGGTGAACTCGACACGGAAACGACGGTTGTGGAGGCGACGAGTGGCAACACGGGAATCGGACTGGCATTCGCCGGCGCGGCGATGGGCTATGAGGTGTGTCTCGTGATGCCCGAATCGATGAGCGAGGAGCGCCGACAGATCCTCCAGGGCCTGGGAGCGGCCCTCGAACTCACCCCCGCCGAGGAAGGCATCCCTGGCGCGATCGAACGGGCGAACGCCATCGCCGCCACGGGGAACACGTACCGGCCGAGGCAGTTCGAGAATCCGGCCAACCCCGCCGCTCACCGGACGGGGACTGGGCCAGAGATCGAGGCTGCACTGGACGAGGTGGACACACTCGTCGCGAGTGTCGGAACGGGCGGGACGATCACGGGGATCGCCCAGTACTTCAAGCGAGACCTGGGCCGGGCGGACTTCGAGGTCATCGCCATCGAACCGGCGGATTCGCGGGTTCTCGAAGGCGGGGAGCCGGGAGACGAGAACATCCCTGGGATTGGGGCCGGATTCGTTCCGGACGTCCTCGAACTGGAGTTGATCGACACCGTCGAGCGTACGACCTCGGAGGCGGCCCGGGAGACTGCCCGGGAACTCGCCAGGGAAACTGGCCTGCTGGCTGGCGTCTCCTCTGGCGCGGCCGTGAACGTCGCCGCCAGCGTTGCAAAATCCGACGAGTCACGGACCGTCGTCACGATCCTTCCCGACACCGGCGAGCGATACCTTCTAGAGGGAGTGTTCGAGTGATTAGCTCGCCGCGTGTGTCGTGCAGTTCCAGACGCCACGGGTTGCCGCCTGGGCGTCCTGTTCGGCCGCGTAGAACTCCCCGCGCATCGTGAACTCGGAATCGTAAACGCGGGCGTGGCCCGTCTCGACCAGTTGGTAGTTCAGGTTCGTCTCGTTCTGGTAGACGTAGGCGAGGAGTCGATCGTAGCCCCCACGACGATCAGACAGGGGGTCGAATTCGAGCCGAACCGTCGAGTCGGCCACCCGACTCTCGACGAACGTCGTGGCGTTCTCCCCAGCGGCACGGAGACAGCGCTCCCCGGCGGCGGTATCAGGAACGCCCTCGAATTCGGCCGGATCGTTCTCGACGTGGACTTCGGGGGTGTCGACCCCGAGGAGCCGAACCCGGTCGGTTCGACCGTCGGCGAAGCGCACATCGATGGTGTCACCGTCGACGACCTCGGTGACGGTGACGTTCACCGGCTGGCTGGCGGTTCCAGTCCCAGGGTCCATCGGCAGTCCAGCACAGCCGGCCAGAACAACCAGGAGCAAGACACCGCCAATGTGCCGTCGCATAGCCCGACGGAGCCCCAGGACCGGCCTAACTTTTGTGGTCCGGAATGCAGACCGGATCGGACACGAGTTCGTGACTCAAATCTTCGTCTTTCCCTGAACTTCATAGGGCCCCCCGCCCGTAGTGCCGGCAACGCATGGACCTTCACAACCGGAGCGTCCGACAGGACGTCCGCGAACTCGGGGCGCTCCTCGGAGATGTCGTATCCGACCACAGCCCACCGGAGAGTTTCGAACTCGTGGAGTCGGCACGTAACGAAGCGATTGCCTACCGGCGTGGCCGAACCGACGACCGCGAACCACTGACTTCCGTCGTTGGCTCCAATTCCGAGGCCGTAAACGCCGTTCTCGCGCGCTCTTTCACGATTTACTTCCAGTTGATCAACCTCGCGGAGGAACGGGAGCGCGTCCGCGCGCTGCGCACCTTCCGTCAGCAGGGAACGATCTCCCACTCGATCACGGAGGCGATGGAGAACCTCGCTGAGGCAGGGGCGGACGCCGAAACGGTCGGCCAGGTCCTCTCGGACGTTCACGTGGTCCCGACCTTCACCGCCCACCCGACGGAGGCCCGACGGAAGACCGTCAAGGGCATCCTCCAGCGGGTGGGGCGGATTCTCGAGGATCTCGACGAGCGCCGGTTGACCAACGAAGAGGAGACCGCGCTCACCGCGCGCCTGAACGCGGTCGTCGAGAGTCTCTACACCACGAAACACATTCGCGACCGGCGGCCGGAGCCATTCGACGAGGCCCGGAACGTCCAGTGGTACCTCGACAACGTGATCTTCGACGTGATTCCGGAGATCTACGCCGAACTGGAAGCGGCCCTGGAGGAGAACTTCGAGGACCCTCCCGATCCGGCCCACGTCCTTGAATTCCGGTCCTGGGCTGGCAGCGACGCCGACGGAAATCCCAATGTCACCCCCGAGGTCACCGACAAGACCCTCCACCGTCAGCGCTCGCTCGCACTCGCCCGCTACCGGGAGGCTCTGGAGGACCTGCTCGGTGTGCTGAGCCAGGACGGGACCCGGGTGGACGTCGAGACGTACCTCGATACGATCATGACCGGGGAGTCGACGACCGAATCCATCGCCGAGACGGCCGCCGAACGCTACCCCCGAGAGCCGTTCCGGCAGGCGACGACGGTCATCCTGGAGCGTGTCGACCGCGTCGAGAGTGTCCGTCCTGGCGGGTACGAGGACGGCGAGGCACTCCTCGAGGACCTCTCCGCGCTTGCCGAGGCTCTGTCGGCCGAGGGGCTGGACTCGATCGTTTCGGAGTTCGTCACGCCGCTGAAACGCCAGGTCCAGACGTTTGGCTTCCACCTCGCCTCGCTTGACTTGCGCGATCACCGCCAACAGCACACCCAGGCACTTTCGGAAGCACTGGGAGCCGAAGACATCGATTACGCCGGGATGGACGAATCCGAGCGCCAGGAGTTCCTGACCGAGGCGATTACGCGGTCGGCCCCCGTCCTCGACCTGGAAGACCGGACCGAGTTCACGGACGAAACGGCAGTGGTCCTCGAACGGTTCGACCGCCTGGCCGACTGGCACGAGGAGTTCGGCCCCGACAGTATCGACGCGTACTGCATCAGCATGACCGAGGAGCCCAGCCACGTTCTGGAGGTGCTCTTCCTGGCTGATCAGGCCGGTGTCGTCGATTATCCCGATTATTCGGGTCTGGATGTCGTCCCGCTTCTGGAGACCGAATCGGCGCTCTCGAACGCCCGGGACATCATCGGCACGCTGTTCGAGAACGAAGCCTACGGCGCGGCGATGCGGGCCAGAGACGAGACTCAGGAGATCATGCTGGGGTACTCCGACTCGAACAAGGAAAACGGGTACCTGGCCGCCAACTGGCAACTCGACCGGGCCCAGCGTCGGCTGGCCGAGATCACCGACGACTACGGCGTCGAGTTGCGCCTCTTCCACGGCCGTGGCGGCACCATCTCCCGTGGCGGGGGCCCGATGAACGACGCGCTGTTGGCCCTGCCCAAGCAGACGGTCACGGGCGAAGTGAAGTTCACACAACAGGGCGAGGCCATCTCGGAGAAGTACGGCAACGCGCGGATCGCCCGTCGGGAGATGGGCCAGATGCTCAACGCCCAGATCCGCGCCCGCCATGCCAACATGAGCGAGCCGGACCCGACGCTTCCCGAGCCCTGGGTCGAGGCGATGGACGAGATGGCCGACACGGCACGTGAGACCTACCGCTCGCTCCTGGAGACCGAGGGCTTTGTCAGTTACTTCGAGCAGACGACCCCGATCAAGACGATCGAAGGACTCAACCTGGGTTCCCGGCCCGCCTCACGCAGCGACGAGCGGAACGTCGAGGACCTCCGGGCCATCCCATGGGTGTTCGCCTGGACCCAGTCCAGGGCCATCATCCCGGGCTGGTTCGGAATCGGCTCGGGGATCGACGCCTACCTGGCAGAGACCGACGACGGCCTCGAACGGCTCAAGGCGATGTACGAGTCCTGGCCGTTCTTCCAGACGATGCTCGACAATGCGGCCCTCTCGCTGGCCCGCACGGAAATGGAAATCGCAAGCGAGTACGCCACCCTCGCGGACGACGATCTCCAGGCCCGGATCTTCCCGGCCATCGAGAACGAGTACGAGCGATCCAAAGAGCGAGTGCTTGACATCATTCCCCGCGAGGATTTGGTCGACCGAAGCTGGCTCCGCGAGAGTCTGGATCGACGGAACCCCTACGTGGATCCGCTGAACTTCCTCCAGATCCAGTTGCTCTCCCGGTCACATCGCACGCCCCAGGAGGAGCGAACCCTGCGGCTGACGGTGAAAGGGATCGCGGCCGGCATGAAAAACACCGGATAACTACTCGGACAGGTCGAACACGTCGAGGCCGGTTCGCTCGTCGAGTTCGTGTTCGAGTGTCGTGCCACTCGGGACAAGCAGAATTTCGAACGTTCCCGAAACCCGGGCCCCGGAACAGTGCCCGCCGATGGTCGAGAAATCCCGTTTTGCGAGCTGGATGTGTGCGTGAATCTTGTCCGGCCCGACATTGCCGCTGAAGGCGGTCACTTCGAACTGCCCCTCGAAGGTCTCTTCGGTGTACTCCTCGGTGTCGGTATCGTAGTGGCCCAGTGTTGCCCGGTCGACCGCCCCAATGCCTGTGAAAAAGCCACCAGTCACGTCGGCCGCGTCGCGGACGGTGGCCAGGGATTCGAGGACTTCGTCTCCCGGTTCCAGCAGGACGACCATACCCTGTTCGGTAGTGGTAAACTCCATGTGAAGGGGTCATCCGCCATCGATTTGAACGTTGCTGACTCGGTCCTGCACCCGTTTGAATCGACGTATTTATCGGTTAGATGCATCTAATCCAGGTATCGAATGTTGAGCGACGTCATGGAGGACTATCTCAAGGCGATCTTTACCCTCCAGGAGAGCGAGGAGCCGCCGATCCCACCCTCCAAAATTGCAGCGCGACTCGACGTGACGGCCCCGACGGTGACGAGTATGATGGAGTCCCTCGAAGAGCGAGGCCTCGTCGAGCGGGAGAAGTACGCCGGCGTCAGGCTCACACCGGAGGGCGAGACGGTTGCCCTCGAAATACTGCGCCACCACCGGTTGCTCGAAGCCTACCTGGCCGAACACCTCGATTACGAGTGGTCGGAAGTCCACGACGAGGCCGAGGTGCTCGAACACCACATCAGCGAGGAGTTCGAGCAACGGGTCGCCGAGGCCCTTGACCACCCACGAACCGACCCACACGGAGACCCGATTCCAGGGACGGATCTGACCGTGACCGAGGACGACACCAGCCCGCTCACGACCTTCGAACCCGGTGACAGAGTGCTCGTCTGTCGGGTCCGGGACGAGGACCCGGCGATTCTCACGCACCTCGGCGAGGTCGGAATCGAACCCGGAACGGAACTTCACTTCCAGGAGGTGACCCCACTCGGAGTCTATCAGGTCACCGTGGAGGGAACCACACAACACCTCCCCGAATCGACCGCGGAGGTGCTGTGGGTGCGGGCAGTCGATCGTGACGAACAGGGAGATTCGCGGCCGGGCCAGGAAGCATGACCTGGGTCGAGATCTTCGTGATCGCGATGACGGCTCAGCTCGCGGTGCTCCCCGGGGAGAAAGTACAGTTCATCATCGCCGGCCTCTCGACCCGTTTCAACCCCTGGATCGTCGTGGCCGCCGCGGGGAGTGCCTTTGCAGGCTGGACCGCCATCGAACTCGTCGTCGGGAACGCGTTGATGAACATGTTGCCGGGCATATACCTGGAGTTGTTCACGGCGGGCCTGTTCCTCCTGTTTGCGGTCCTGCTCTGGCGGTCACGCCCAGCGGATAGGACGCCCTCGGACGCAGAACTGGACGCCGTGGAACTCGACGTGTCGATCCTCGGGTACGAGATCCCCCCGTATCTCGGCGGGTTTCTCCCGATCTTCGCGATGATGGCCGCCGGCGAGTTCGGCGACAAGACCCAGCTAGTGACGATCGGGCTCGCCGCCCAGTACGGGGCTCATCCGGCAATCTGGTTCGGGGAGATGGCCGCAATCATCCCCGTGAGCATGGTTAATGCCTTTTTCTTCCATCGGTTCTCCCAGTACTTCGATCTACACGTGGCTCACTACGTGGGTGCCACGCTCTTTGCGTTCTTCGGCGTCGACACCCTGCTTGCGGTGTTCTACAATGTCTCGGTCTGGGAGACGGTCACCGACGCGATAGCACAGGTCGTCCTCTCTGCGATCTGATTCGACGCGTCGATCCAGGCCGGCACTTTCATTCCCACGGGCGGTGTGGGTTGGACTATGGACCGGACCCGGGGGCAAAGCGAGACGATCGGGTTCGCCCTGATCCTCGGGTTCACGCTGATCAGCGTCGGCGCGATAGCGGCCTACGGCGGGGCGACCCTGGACACGACCCAGGCCCAAATCGGGGCGCAAAACGCCGAACACGCGATGAGTCAGTTCGACTCGCGAGCCTCCATGGTCGCCCTTGGCCGAAGCGATATCCAGACGGTCAATTTCGGGGCCGGCCAGCAGGGAACCTACACCGTCGATCCGGATGCCGGCTCAATCCGGGTGACACACGAGGACCAGGAGACCAACGATACGACGGTGTTCTACGACGAACCGCTGGGGACCGTCCGCTACACCGATGACGACACCGAAATCGGCTATCAGGGCGGGGGCGTGTGGCGCATGGACGAGGGTAGTGTCATGCTCTCGCCACCGGAGTTCCACTATCGCAAGTCGACGCTGACGTTGCCAATCATCCGGATCAGTGGCCAGGGAAGCGTCGCCGGGAACCCACGGGGTGTGGTCCGACAGCCCGTGCCGAGCACGGTGATCTTCCCCAACGAGTCGGCGACGCTGAAAAACAGCAGCGAGAAGTGGGTCAATCCGGTCGGTGGCGGCATCGTGACGGTGACCGTCGAGAGCACGTACTACCGGGCCTGGGGCGAGTACTTCCGGACTCGAACGTCTGGGGAGGTGAGCATCGACGGCGAAAACGAAACGGCCGCCGTTGAGTTGGTCGCCCCCGGGACGATGGGGGGCTTTGATATGCCACTGGATGGGAACAGCCTCACGCTCCAGGGGACCAGGGGTCACCAGGTGGAGAACTTCACGCTAACGCTGTTTCACGATCAGGATGACAGCGCCAAATTCAACAACCTCGACTGGTCGATGTGCAGCCAGTCCGGCAGTCAGGAGTTCGAGATTCGAGTCAGCAAAGACACGGGAACCGGGGACGGCGACCCGGCGGAGACGATCATCTACTACTCCCCTGACGGTTCCCGCTATCAGACCTGGAAAACGGAGGACTTCACGTTTGAAACGGAAGCTGCCGCGGATGCTGACTGGAACGGCGACGGCGACCAGCAGGACAAACGGCTGGTCCTGGATTTCACGGGAACCGCAACGGCGGAGTACTTCGAGGAAAACAACGTGAACTCGATATCGAACTGCGATTTCGATGCCTCAACCTTCGAGAGCAGCGTGACCTTCGACGAACATCCGGCGGACGAGAATACGACCTACACGACGGGGAGTACAGCGAACGTTTCACACGTCACCAATCACTATCTGGCGCTCATGGGGCCGAGTACTGAACTCGAGGTGGCCGACTCCTCACAGAATACCGTCGAAGAGGAGATCTCGACGGGCTATGTCTCACTCAATACGACAGAGGGGTACTACCTGACCTACATGCACGTCACCGAGAACCCCATCAACGTCACCGTCGAGTGATCAGGTCAGTCGTTTCTCCCGCCAGGTGCCCCGCTGATACCACGCGTAGGCCACGACAGCGCCGGCGACGTTCGAGACGACATACGAGAGCCAGATGCCCGACTCCCCGATCCGCTCGGCGAGGACCCAGGCGACCGGGAACCGGACCACTGCGAGCATCACGATCGCGATCGCGGCGACAGTCAAAGTCTTCCCGGCCCCGCGGAGACTCCCGGAGTAGGCCCGCATGACCCCGATGAATCCAAACGAGGGAGCCACGTACCGGAGAAACTGCGTCGCGGCAGCGACGACGGCTGGATCGTCGGTGAAGAGTCCCGCAATCGGGCTCGCCAGGAGGTAGGTCACGGCCCCCAGAAGTGAGAGCACGATAAACAGCGTGATCGCAGCGATGCGAGCTGCCGCAGCCGCCCGGTCGGGCTTCTCGGCACCGATGTTCTGTCCGGTCATCGTCTCCACGCTCCGATCGACGGCGACCCCGGGCAGGAATACCATGGAGAAAATCCGGGTGCCGATACCGTATGCCGCCACGATCGGAGTCGCGAACCACCCGACGACGAGCATCAGCAAATTGACCGAGATGGCACGCGAAACACCCTCCACCGACGCTGGGGCGCCGATTCGGAGGATCTTGAGCAGGTAGCCAGCCCGGGGACGGAGATCCGACCAGTGGATCGTGATTCCCCAGCGGTCGCCGAACATGATGGCGAGGCCGACGACCAGACCGACGGCCCGCGAGAAGATCGTCGCGTAGGCCGCCCCACGGATGCCGAGTTCGGGGAACGCCACCCCATCCAGAACTGGCCAGTGGGCCGGCAGTCCCCAGCCGAAGATGAGGAACGGGTCGAGGACGATGTTGAGAAGCACCGTGCCGAACATTACCACCATCGGGGTGAGCGTGTCTCCGTACCCACGCATGAGGGCGTTAAACACCATGTAAACCATCATGAAGACAAACCCAAGCGAGATGATCTCCAGATACCCGGCCGCGAGGCCGACGACTTCGGGGGAGGCCCCGAGAAACGCCACGAACGGCCTGGCGACGAAGTAGGCGATGGTTCCAAAGAGGAGTGCCACAACAGTGGTGTCGGTGATCGTCTGTGCCGCCGCCAACTCCGCCTCTCGGTGTTCCTCCGCGCCCGTATTCTGTGCGACGAGGACGCTTCCCGCGACCGAGATTCCCATCCCGAGCATCATCAACAGAAAGACCGGGGGCCAGGCGAAACTGATCGCTGCGAGAGCCTCGGTGCTGTACTGCCCCAGCCAGAAGGTGTCCGCCAGGTTGTACGCCGTCTGAAAGAGGTTTGTCAGCACGACCGGGAGGGAGAGAAAGAAAAGGGGCTTGCCGATCGACCCGGAGCGTAGTTCGATCTCCTCGCGGCTCCGAAACAGTGACCCGACGGCTTCTGCAAGTCGTTCGAGCGAGGCTTTCGGATTCATCGATAGTATCGGGTACCAGTGGACAGCGAGGGCCAAAACGCCCGACGACCGCCACGTGCCCCTCAGCAGACCCACTATTGGCCCCAACGGGAGCGATCAAATACCTTTTGAACGAACGATCAATCGATCACCCGCCCGTTCCAGCGTTCGGCGAACCTTCGCTAGGTTTATGGCCCCCGAGTTCTCAGTTAGTAATGCCTAAATTAGGCGGGCCAAATCATGGGTGTCACCTCCAAACCAAGTCTGACAGGGTCGCAGGGCTCCGATATGAACAGTTCCGAGGAATCTGGAACGGTCGTCGCGGAGATGGAGGCCGGCCAGACCGGCCGGATCGAACGGGTCGGTGCCGAAATCCGAAAGCAGGTAACCTCCATGGGCGTCCGCCCGGGACAGGAACTCGAATTTCACACGAAACAGCCCTTCAACGGCCCCGTCGTCGTCTCGGTCGGTCACTCGATGACTTCACTCAGTCGCGAATACGCCCGCCAGATTATCGTTTCGCTCGAGTAGTGCCCGGTTTTTGATATGAGCACCTATCGAACCGTCCTCGAACGGATACACCGTGGCCACTCACTGGAGACAGTGGGCTCCGACCTCGACATTCGTCCCGACGCGCTCCGTGGAATGGTCGAATCGATGCTCCGAGAGGGGCATCTCCGGGAACTCGGCTGTGTCGATGACTCCTGTGACGTGTGTCCGATGTCCAGTTCCTGCCCGATGGGCGACATCCAGGGACCGGCCAGTTACATGGTCACCGAGCAGGGAACGGCCTACCTGCAGGCGGGACAGAGCGCGAGTGACTGAGTCGGGTCGTTTCGAAGAAAGCGAGTCCTCGGATTACAGCAGTAGCAAGGCGAAAGCCCACCACTTTAGTGGTGGGATGAAGCCGACAACTGAGAACCAAACCACGGCCCTACACTAAATTGGATATTCCACGTTTTCGAAATCCCAAATAATTATATAAATTAAACGACTATGCTTACTTGTGTCGAATCAGGTCGTCACACGGACGGTGAAAGCCAGCATTCAAAACCAGCCACAGGTCCGTGACGACCTCGATTCGCATGCCTACGCCGCTAGTAAACTCTGGAACGTCGGGCGGTGGACGGTTCAACGAGTTTGGGATGCCATTGGCTACATCCCTGAGGCTACTGAACTCACGTCGTACCTGAAAGGCCACGCCAGATACGACGACCTGCACAGTCAATCAAGTCAGAAAGTTCTTCAGGAGCTTTCTGACGCCTTTCACTCCTGGTACGAACAGGACAACCCAGATCACAACCCGCCTGGCTACCGGAAGCGCGGTGACGCTCACCCGCGTTCGACAGTGACCTGGAAAAATAACGGCTTCAAGCTGGATACGGACAACAACCGAGTCCGCCTCTCGAAAGGGGCGAACATGAAGCCTTCACGGTATGCCGCTGACTACATCCTCTGCGAATACGAGGAGCAAGCCGACTATTCTCTCGACGATATCGACCGAGTCCAAACCGTTCGAGCGGTCTGGACTGGCGAAAAATGGGAGTTGCATTTCGTCTCCAAACTCCCCATGGAAACAGCGGAGAGTGGCGGTGAGAAGACCGCGGGGATCGACCTTGGGATTTCGAACACAGCGGCAGTCTCAGTTGGAGACGAGACGCTATTGTACCCGGGCAACGCGCTGAAAGAAGACGCCCACTACTTCCGGCAAATCGAGTACGACACAGAAGGTGAAGACGGACCGAGTCAGACGGCTGAGTGGGCGCGACAGAAAAAGGCCCGACGCCAAGAGCACTTTCTGCACGCTGTCTCGAAAGATATCGTTCAAGAGTGCGATGAACGAAATGTGGGGACGATAGCTGTCGGTCATCCCAAGAACATCCGCCAGGATGGAGACTGGGGACGACACGGGAACAAACGCCTGCATGACTGGGCGTTTGAAACACTCATCCAGCAGATCGAGTACAAGGCCGAAGAGCGTGGGATAGAGGCTGAACGTGTTGATGAAGGCAGTCTGAAAACCTCGAAAACGTGTTGTGAGTGTGGGATGGTGTCGGATTCAAACCGTGTTGAGCGTGGGTTGTACGTCTGTGAGGCCTGTGGATTAGTCGCGAATAGTGATCTGAATGCGGCGGAGAATATGCGAGCGACGGTAACTCCGAATCCCTCACAGGATAGGAGTAACGGCTGTTTGGCCCAGCCATCGGTCCGCCTGTTCGACAAACAGACGGGGCAAATTGCCCCACAAGAACAGGTGGTTCCGTGAACCACAATATCCCAATCCAGCGGTGCGGTACCGTGGGAATCCCACGGCTTTAGCCGTGGGAGGAGGTCAAGCGTAGGTCTCGAAGAAGTCCGCCGGTTCGTAGTACTCGCGGCCGCCGTCGCGGAACTCCACTTCGAGTTCACCATCTTCGAGGAACGTATTCCCCAGAATCACTTTCGCCGGGACCCCGATCAAATCTGATTCGGCGAACTTCTCGCCGATCGCGGTGTCGCCATCGAAGAGCAGGACCTCCTCGGAGCCGACCCGATCGTGGATTTCTTCGGCCATCTCGATGATCTCGGGATCCTCGTTGAGCGGAACCACACTCAAGGAGAACGGCGCGACCGATTCAGGCCAAATGATACCGTTCTCGTCGTTTCGCTGTTCGATGAGGGCCGGAATCAGTCGACTGACCCCAATCCCATACGAGCCCATGATGACCTCTTCCTGACCGGACTCGGTGTCGTAGGTCAGATCCATGGGATCGCTGTACCGGGTGCCGAGTTTGAAGATATGACCCAGTTCGATCGAGTTGGTCTCGACGAGGTCGGTTCCACACTCGGGGCACACATCGACGTCGAAATCCAGGGTCCCGAAGTGACAGTCATCGCCCGGACAGTAGGCCATCTCGTCGGAGCCGACTTCGGCGGGGGCCTGGAACTCCTCGGAGGCGGTGCCGCCCATCGAACTCGGGTCGGCGTCCACGATGGCGTACTCCACACCGAGTTCGTCGAAAATCTCGATATAGGCCGCTCGCATCTCCTGGTAAATCTCGTCCAGGGCCGCCTCGTCCGTGGTGAAGGAGTAGGCGTCTTTCATGGTGAACTGCTTGGCCCGGAGCAGCCCGTTTCGGGGGTGGTCGTCCCGGTACTTCTCCCCGATCTGGTAGAGGACCAGCGGCATGTTCTTCGGGGATCGGACCCGTTCGCGGACGAGACCGGCCATGGGTTCCTCGTGGGTCGTCGCCAGGCACATGTCCTTGCCCTCCCGGTTCTGGAAGGTGAACATCTCGCCCTCGAACTCCTCCCAGCGGCCGCTCTTCCGCCAGATATCGGCGTACTGGAGCCCGGGCAGTGAGACCTCCTGGGCCCCGATATCGTTCATCTTCTCCCGGATGATATCGGAGATGTTCTTGCGCACTCGCTCGCCGGTCGGGGAGTAACTGAAGATGCCCGCACCGGGGTGGTCGACGAGGCCGCTCCGGAGCGCGAGTTCGGCGCTCCGGACCTGGGCGCTCGATTCGGCCTCCTTCGAGGTTGGAACGAAGAGATCTGTTCGTCGCATATCCCCGATGAATTTGTGCAGTCTCTTAGGGCTTGCCAAAGCCTGCGTGCAGCGGTCCCTGGGGCCGACAGATGGAGTCCCGAGAATTGACGGGATCTTAATGTGTTTGGAAACCGAAGGCCTACGTATGCGAACACTTACGAAGGCCGCGGCGATCGGTGGCGGCCTCCTCGCAGGCTGGATCGCGTGGGGCCTGTACGCCGGCCGATCGGCCGAGACCGTCCCCTACGAGGTACGAGAGACCTTCGAAGACGTTGAGATTCGCCAGTATCCCCGAACCGTCGTCGCCGAGACGACCGCTCGAAACGAGATGACTGCCTTCCGGCGGCTCTTCGATTACATCACGGGTTCGAACGAGGGTCGGGAGTCGGTCTCGATGACCGCGCCCGTCAAGACGGTGACCGGGCAGTCCATCTCGATGACCGCACCGGTTCGGTCCGAATCGACTGGCGAGGGCGAGCTCACCCGAATGGCCTTCTACCTCCCGGCGGAGTACGACATCGAGTCCGCGCCCGAGCCAACTGACGCGGACGTAGAGCTCCGCGAGGAGCCAGCCCGAACCCTGGCCGTCATCGAGTTTTCGTGGTACGCGCCGGACTGGCGAGTCCGGGCCTACTGTGATCGGCTGCGGTCCGTCCTCGATTCGGAAGGGATCGAAATGGTCGGGGAGCCGTTCCTGCTGCGATACGATGATCCCGGAACGCCGCCCTTCATGCGCCGCAACGAGGTCGGCATCGAAGTCGAACCGCCGGAGGCGTAGTTACTCGATTTCGAAGTCGATCCCCGTCAGGCCCTCCGAAACGTCCCAGAGCCGCTTTGCGAGAGTCTCGTCGGAGGACCGATCACTCGACGACTGGACGCCCGGTGGCCCACGCATGTTGAACAGTCCTGTCGGCCCGACGTACTCCCCACCAGTGAGTTCCTCGGCCGTCGCGGCGTACAACATCGGCCAGGCACCCTTTCGAGGTGACTGGGCGAAGAGGGCGTTGGCGGCTTTCATGAGCCAGAGCCGGAGTTGGGAGCCGGCCTGCTCGGGGCCGCGACGCTGGAGGTTCGTGTCCGCGTAGCCGGGGTGGGTGGCGACACTCGTGAGCCCCTCGATTCCGGCTCGGTCGACCCGCCGGTCGAGTTCGTAGGCAAAGAGGACGTTCGCCAGTTTGCTCTGGGCGTAGGCGTCCCACTTGTCGTAGGACGCCTCACTCTGGAGATCGTCGAAGTCGATTCGCCCGCGCTGGTGGAACCCACTCGACTGAGTCAGCACGCGACTCTCGCCGGGGGTCTCACGAAGCCGCTCGAAGAGCAGGCCAGTCAGCGCGAAGTGCCCCAGGTGATTGACGCCGAACTGTGTCTCGAAGCCGTCTGCAGTCTCGCTGCGGGGGATCGCCATCACGCCAGCGTTGTTGAACAACACGTCGAGGCGCTCGAAGTCCCGGATGAAATCGGACGTGAACGCACGGACCGAATCGAGGTCCGCCAGGTCACACCGCCGAACGGAAAGTTCACCCTCAAGCTCACCTCGCAGGTCTCTGGCGGCCGCCTGGCCGCGTTTGACACTCCTCGTGGCCATGACCACGTGTGCGCCTGCCTCGGCAAGCATCCGGGTCAACTCGTAGCCGATTCCGCTGTTGGCCCCTGTCACGATCGCCGTTCGACCCGAGAGGTCCGGGAGGTCGGCGTCAGTCCAGCCGTTAGCGCTCATAGGGACCCCTACGACACCAGGCCACTAGAAGGGTCCCCTCCCAGCAAGTCCGGGATCGGTTCTAGAAGATCGATCGGATGACCGAGCCATCCCCCCTGTCGACGACGGCGACGAGCCCGTCCCCCTCCGTCCCGAAGAAGTGCAGCACGAAAACGTCCTCGTGGACGGTGACGTTGGCTTCCAGGTCACCGTACACAGCCTGTGTATCCTCGGTCGGCATCGTCTCGATGATCTTGGCCCGGCTGTGTAGCTCGTCGACTCGCGGGACCATGTCCTCGCTCAAAAAGTCCTCTCGGAGGAAGGCGATGTCGACCGATTCGGAATCGTACTGAAAGACGAGCCGCAGGTCGTCCGCGGTGGCCTCCAGCAGTCGCTGCATCAACTCCGCGTATGGGCCATCCGGGTCGACCATCTGCATGTCACCGACCGAGACCATGCCATATCTACTGTCGGTATTCAGTATAAATGTTTCCCCGGAATATCGGTATTTGATAGCTGGAGCGGCGGAAATACGTTCGACTGGACCAGGGACAAATGACAAACCTCTAACTCCTCAAAACCCCGCCAAAGGATGGCAAACCCAGTCAGAAAAGTAAGAAATCGATAGGTACGGGCTACTCGCCAGTAAACAATCGTGAAAGCAGTGTCGTAACGTTCTCCTCGGCATATCGAAACGCCGGAAGCGAGAGCGGAATCGCAAGCACCGATGGCGAATAGGGCGGAGCGATTGCAGCCAAGAACTCGGTGGGGCTGGCGATCCACACCTCCGGGCCACCGGGAATCGCGCCCAGCAGGATCGAAAGCACTTCCATGCCGCCCACGATCCAGATCATCAGACTTCCCATGAAGACGAGGGCTTCGTCCTCGCGGTCCGTAATCCGGCCGGTAACAGCCGTGAGGTAGAACGCACCAGCGGCGAGAACGACGGCGCCTCGCCAGATAGAGAAGGGGCCTGCAATCACGAGCGGCCAGTATTCGAGGCTCCCGCCGGTCAGTCCCAGGAGGACCGAAACCGCCCCGGCAGCCACCAGCAGGACGCCGACGAGTCCGAAGTATGGCGTCTCGAGACGTCCCATTCAGGCCACCCCCGTGAGGATGCCACCCAGGTGGAAAAGCCCACCCCAGAGGAAGAGCGCGGCGACCAGCGTCAACAGTGCGCCACCCAGCATTTTGACAACGCCACCACTCTTCGAACCTTCCTTGATGAGCATCGCGAAGGTCGCGAGGCAGGGGAAGTAGATACTGACCATGATCACTGACATGACTGTCTGGAACGGCGTCATCGAGATCGCACTCAACTGTGCCACAGCGAGGTCCTTGCGGAGGAACCCGGCGATCAGCGCGGGAATAGTATCAGTCGGAACGCCGAACCACCCGGTGAGAACCGGTTCCAGCGCCCCGGCGAGCCATTCGATCGCCCCACCCAGGTAGAGGACGTTGATGATCCCCACCCCCAGCAGGACGAACGGAACGGCTGATTTGAGGAATTCGCGGGTCCGTAGCGTGAGTTTGGTCGCGATGTTACCGATTCGGGGTTCCCGCAGTGGCGGGACGTCGACGATGAGTTCGGGGGAGGATCCGGGAACGAGTTTGTCCAGGATCGCGCCGAACACGAAGAAACCGGCGAGGAGGTAGAGGACGATAAATCCGGTATACTGCGGAATCAGCGAGAGCATCACCGCGAGTTGGGCGCCACAGGGGATGAAAACCGAGAGCAGCGTCATCATCACGAAGCGCTGTTTCTCCGTCTCGAAGGACCGTGTGGCGGCGACCCCCGGAACGTTGCACCCAAAGGAGAGCACCATTGGCACGATCGCGAAACCGTGGAGGCCGATCTTGTGAAAGATCGTGTCCAGGAGCACCGCTAACCGGGCCATGTACCCGGAGTCCTCAAGCACCGCGAGGACGAGATACAGCGCGAAGACCGCGGGGAGGACGACCCCGATCGCCACGAACAGTCCACTCGTGAGCATACCAAACGCCTCGAACGAGTTCGTCGCCGCTGGATCGCCAACCAGGATGAAGTAAAGCCAGGTCCCCTCGAAGGGGAACGTCTCCTGGAGCCACGGCAACCAGTGAGCGTCAAAGAGCGGCACGAAATACCCGTCGGTGAAAAAGCCCGCAACCGCGCTGAAGAAGGCCCACATCCCGTAGAGTGCGGCGAGCGCGAATGGCAACCCGGTCCAGGGCTTGACCGTCAGGGTTCCGATCAACTCCGGCAGTGTGGGTTCGGTCTCGCCGTACTCCACGGTCGCATCGACGATCGCGTCGACCAGATCCCAGCGGGTCGCGGAATCGAGGGCCTCCGCCCTCGTGAACCCAACCGCGTCGAGCACCGACCCGATAGGCGTCGGACTCGCCTCGGGAAGCCGGTCGATGAGGGTCTTGATACCGGTTCCCTCCGTGGCGACGGTTGGAACCACTGGCACGTCGAGGACCGAGGACAGTTCGTCGACGTCGATGTCGATGTTCCCCGAGGCGGCCTCGTCCCACATGTTGAGCGCGACGATAAGATCATAGCCCCGTTCGAGGATCTCGACAGCGAGATTGAGTCCCCGTTCGATCCGGGTGGCGTCGAGGACACACACCACGGTCGCGTCCGGGTTCTTGTCCAACAGATCGACGGCGACCGATTCAGCGCTGTCCTTCGGATCGAGCGAGAAGGTCCCCGGGACGTCGATAATCCGGCGGGTCGTGCCCTCGACAGCCAGATCGCTCTCCGTGTAATCGACTGTCGTTCCCGGGTAGTTCGACTCGGTGATGTCCGCCCCCGCCAGACGGTTGAACATCGCGCTTTTCCCCACGTTGGGGTGTCCCATCAGGAGAATGGGTGGCTCGCTCATCGGTCAGGGTGCGGGTAGACGCGACGAGCAGTTGCTGTCCTGGAGCGCCAACCGAGAACCGGGCCCGCGTTTGGCCCTCTCGACTGACAGAATGGACTGACGATTCGACCCGACAGACCGATAATCGACGACTGAGAGGGGACCGATCGCCCGATCGGTCCGCCTCGCTCGATAGTTGCTATCCACAATTAGGCACCCCTAAGACTGACGACTGAAAGTTTCGACAGGGCAGGGGTAAAGATTGTGATTCGGGCACGAGCCGGACTGTGCGAGCGGTTCTCGTGGGTTCAAGTGCCAAAGGTCTGGGGCCGGTCGCTGGTGCAATAATTGTAATTGCCACCATCGGTTTACATGATGCCAATATACAGGCAACCTGGCCACTGGAACGGACCCACCCACATCCGATCCATCTGGCCGACGCAGCCACCACCCGCCGGACGACTGCCATTCCATCCCGACCGCGTTTTTCTGCCTCGAAACTCAGTTGAGTGTCCCCGACCAAACGGGCCCATGGACGAGCCCCAGATCGACCGACCGGCGACTCGAGACCTCGGCCGGGCGATCGCCGCCAAGTCACACGACGACCTCGCCGAAGACACGGTCGACGCCGTGCTCACACTGACAGACGGCGTCAAGAAGGCCCTCGAATCGGGAGCCCCGCCGACGGCGGCCGACGGGTTGCTCGCGTTCTGGGCCGGACACGTTGGCGCCAAACTCGGTATCGAGGAGGCGGAGCTCGACGAGACACCGACCGCTGAACACTTCGATCGAGCGTTCCAGGCCGACGCACTCGGCGTCGATCTGTACCAGGCGCTCTCGAAGGTCGCGGCTGCACGTACCGAGGACGCCGATTTCGATCTCGAGGGCTGGACCCAACGGCTTCTGGAGTTGACGAATCGACACGTTGCACATCTCGAAAGCCACCAGGAAAGCGGGTAAATTCCGCTTTCCGGTGAGGGGAGAGGGTGACTAGCCAGACGAGGGGGATTCACCTGGCCGCCGGTCGACGACCGGCAATTTAGATTTGCGAAACGGGTACCAAAAGTGTTGGGCCAAAACAGTTTGGTATTCAATCAGCCGGGAGATCCCAGTACTCCCCGTGGACCTCTTTCACCTGCTGGATGACCCCTGAAACGTCAGGATTCTCGGTCGGGGGTTCGTAAATCGCCGGTTCCCGGATGTAGGCCGTCTCGTAGCCCAGGAGCGTAGCGATCACGGCGAGGTTCGTGTACGGAAGCCCGCCTTCGATACCGTAGCCGCCTGCGAGCGAGGCGACTATATCGCCGTCTGCCAGGGTATCGGCGGCGTCCACCGCCGCGTCCATGAGCGCGGCGTACCCCTGGGCGGTCACACCGAGGTCCGTGATCGGGTCGGTGAAGTGATTGTCCTGGCCGGCCTCGACGAACACCAGGTCGGGGTCGTACTGCTCGGCGATGGGTCGAAAGATCTCTTCGACGACCTGCAGGTAGGCCTCGTCGGTCGTTTTCGGGGGCAGGGGAACGTTGACGTTGTACCCCTCTCCCTCCCCCTCGCCGACGTCCGTGACATCGCCCGTGCCGGGGAACAGTGTCCGGCCGTCCTGATGGGTCGACATGACCAGGACCGACGGGTCCTCGTAGAAGATCGATTCGGTCCCGTCCCCGTGATGGGCGTCCCAGTCCCAGATCAGCACCCGGTCCACGTCCGTCGTGGCCTGCAAGTGGCGGATGCCCACGGCCGTGTTGTTGAGATAGCAGAAGCCGTGCCCGTCATTCGCAAAGGCATGATGCCCACCGGGACGGGCCATGACGAACGCGGAGGCTACCTCGCCGGACTCGACGGCTTCGAGCCCCCGGAGCACGCCACCGGCAGAGAGTTTGGCCGTTTCCCAGGTGTGCTCCGAAACGTGGGTGTCGGCACTGAGTCGGCCGGTCCCGGTCGCGGACATGGACCGCAATCGGTCGACGTATCGCTGGGTGTGAACCCGGGCGATCTGCTCGTCGGTGACTTCGACGGGGTCCAGCTGCCACACGGCCTCGTCATCGAGGACTCCCTCCTCCCGGAGCTGATCCATCGTGTACTGGAGCCGTTCCCGTCGCTCGGGATGGGTAGGGGTGTGTTCGTGTTTGAGATACGCGTCGTGATAGATCAGTCCCATCGTCATGGTTGCTCACCTACGAACCAGCGCTCGATACCTGGGGCCACCCGCGCCCGCGCGTTGATGATTTGGCCCACGACGGTTCCGCGTTCGACCACGCTGAAGCCGTCCGTGGCCTGGATCTCGACCGGCTTGTTTGGCTCCCCGCCCGCAGCCAGCGCGGCCTCCTGGGCCGCCGTCGCCACGAGTTCCCGGACCTCCTGGTCGGAGAACTGCCGGCCGGTCTCGACCGAGTCGACCCGTTCGGAGCCGACCGCCGTGATCGTCTTGATGCCCCGGTGGCTGTCGATGTGAAGGGCGGTGTCGACACTCACCCGGGCGACGCCACAGCCGACGGCCCCGGCCACGTCGGCATACCCAGGGACCTCGGCCGCCTGGACCGTCTCCAGGGACTCGCTCAGCCGCGGGCCGAGAATCGGCGCGAGGGTTCCGCCGACCGCGATTCGGGTCGGCTCGTCCGTCCGAAGTTCCTCGATGGCCTCGCCGACCCGGGTTTCGAACTCCCCGAGCACCGTCTCGGCGATCGCTTCCGGGTCCGGGCCGAGGGCAGCCAGGGCCGCGCGCGCAGCCCCGACGTCGCCGACCTCGAAGATCCCCAGGACGTGAAGGGCATCAGTGAGGGTGGGCTGGCTCCCGCCGAGTGCCACCGCGTCCCCGATCCGTTCGTCGGCGAGTTCGAATCCGTCTGTCGTGGACTGGACCAGCGTATCGCCCCCGATCGGAAGACTGGTCGCGGTGATTCCCGCGTACGCGGTCTCCAGATCGCCCTCGGCGATGTCTGGTTCGGTGTCGGGAAACCCCTCCAAGATCCGACTCACGTCGGTCGTCGTCCCGCCGATGTCGACAGCAATTCCGGCGTCCATCCCGGTGAGCGCGACGAGTCCGAGCGCACTCGCGGCCGACCCGCTCCGGATCGTATGGGCCGGGGTCGTCACCATCGCGTCGCTACCGAGCATCGCGCCGTCGCCCTTGAGATAGTAGACCGGCGCGTCGATCCCGGCCGCCGCGATCGCCTGCTCGACGGCACGTTCGTACGCGGAAAAGACGGGCTTGGCCCTGGCATTTGCAACCGTCGTCGCCGCCCGTTCCGGGAAGGTCAGTCCCGCCCCCGATTCGTTCCCGAGCGCCACCGCCTCCAGGTCCTCGGGGAAATCCGCCACGAGTTCATGTTCGAGTTCGGGGTTTCGGTCGGAGAACTTCGCCGTCACCGCACGGACGTCGTGGGACGGCTCGCGGTCGTAGTCGAGCGGTTCGGTTACCCGTCCGCGGTGGTCGATGGCTCCCTCGGCCACGTGGTTTTCCGCCCCGAAAAAGCTCCGATCGGGGGCCAGACCCGGGCCAGGTATCAGAACACTCGTACAGGCCGGCAGTCGGTCCTGGACGGCCGCATTGACCACGAGGGTCGTCGCGACGACCACACGGCTGATCTCGAAGCGGTCACAGGACTCCCGGAGGGCCTCGATGACCGCCTCGATGCTCGCCCTGGTTTCGGTATTCGGGACCTTCGCGGTGCCACACACCCCGTCCTCGTCGAGGACGACACCGTCGACGTTGGTCCCACCAGTATCGATGCCGATTATCACACGTGACCCCGAAGGGGGAGGCCAACCTTAGGACTTCCGTCAGCGACAGCTTTCGGTCCCACCCTTTATGCCCGAAGCCCGGACCATGCCGGCCTATGGAGGTGCTGGGGATCCGGGTGGTCTCGAACCCGACTGGAGCCATCCTTGCGCTGGGGTTTATCGCCGGTGGGGTGGGACTCGGCACAGCCAGCGGGCTAGTTCCCGGGCTCCATGTCAACACGCTGGCGATCTTGCTCGCCGCGCTCGCCCCACAGATCCCGGCCGCGCCCCATCTGGTCGGGGCCGCACTGCTGGCAGCGGGAGTGGTTCACTCCTTTCTCGACATCGTCCCGACACTCGCGATCGGCGTCCCGGACGCCGCGATGGCCGTCTCGGCGCTCCCGGGCCACCGCCTCGTCCTCGGTGGCCGGGGGCGAGAAGCGCTCCGGCTCTCGGCCCTGGGTAGCGGCGGCGCTATCCTGACTGCGGTCGTCCTCGGGTTTCCGGTGACCTGGCTCATGAGCCGGGTCGCACCGCTTTTGATCGAGCATCTCCGGATCGTCCTCCTTGCGGTCGCGACCCTGATGGTGCTCACCGAACGGTCGAAACAGGCCCAACTGGGCGGCGTACTCGCGATCCTGGCCAGCGGGGGCCTGGGATTGCTCACACTCGATCTGAACCCCGAGAGTCTGCTCCCGGGTGGCGATATGCTGCTGCCCCTGCTCGCTGGGCTCTTCGGCATCCCGGTCCTGGTCCTGGCTGCCAAGGGAGGCGGACTCCCGCCACAGTCAGGGACGACACTCGCGACCGACCGCCATCAACTCGGCCAGTGGAGTCTCGTCGGGGCCGTCTCGGGAGCCGTCGTCGCCTACGTGCCAGGTGTCTCCGCGGCCGTCGCCGCCGTCCTCGCGTTCATCGGTCTTCCGGGAGAGGCAACCGACCGGGGCTTCATCGTGGCGATCAGCGGCGTGAACACGGCGAACACGGTGTTCGCACTGTTCGCATTAATCGCACTGGGCGCACCCCGAACGGGCGTGCTCGTGGCGTTCGAGCGGGCCTCACTGCCGCCGAACCTCCCCCTCCTGCTCGTCGCGATCCTGATTGCCGCGGCTGCAGGGCTGGTACTGGTCCCTGTCCTGGGCGACCGATATCTGGACCTGGTCGGCAACGCCGACAGCAGACGGCTCTCGGTAGGCGTCGGCCTGCTCATCGCCGTCCTCACCTGGGTCTTCACCGGCCCGCTCGGCGTGCTCGTCCTCGGGGTGAGCGCCCTGATCGGTCACCTGCCGATCTACTTCGACAGCCGACGGGTCCACCTGATGGGCGTGCTCTTCGTGCCGCTCGCGGTGGGCTAAAGTCGGAACTCCGGTCCCTGGTCGGTGTCCTGAACCTCGACACCCAGTTCCGAAAGCCGGTCCCGAATCCGGTCGGCAGAGTCGTAGTCCCCCGCCTCGCGTCTGGATTCCCGAACCGAGAGGAGTTCCTCGATCAGTTCCGCGGCGAGTTCGACCTCGCCATCCCGACTCGTCCCGGCGAAGACGAATCCCAGCACCTCGCCGCCGAGCGTCTCGAAGGCCTCGATGGCTTCGTGCAGCCCCTCGTAGTCGTACCGGTCCCGGTCGGTCACGTGTTCGTTCACGGCGCCCACGATTTCGAACAGTGCCGCCAGCGCGCCCCGGGTGTTGAAGTCGTCGTTCATGGCCTCCCGGAAAGCGGTCTGCTGGTCCGAGACCGTCCCTCTGAGGGTTTCGTCGACTTCAGTCGCGTACGCGTCTGGGGAGTCCGCGGCGTCGACCGCACGGTCGTAGGCCCGTTCGAGGCGGTCCCAGCGCTCGATGGCCTCCTCGATCGTTCCTTCGGAGTAGGTCTGGGACTGACGGTACTGGGCGGAGAGAAGGAACATCCGCACGGCGTTGGTCCCGAGCTCGTCCAGCGCGGTCTTCACGGTGAAGAAGTTCTCCAGGCTCGTCGACATCTTCTCGCCCTCGGTCTCGAGAAGGTTGACGTGGAGCCAGTACTTCGCGAACTGGTGACCCGTGGCCGCCTCGCTCTGGGCGATCTCGTTCTCGTGATGGGGGAAGACGAGATCCTGGCCGCCGACGTGGATGTCGATCGACTCGTCCAGGTGCGCCATACTCATCGCCGAGCACTCGATGTGCCAGCCCGGTCGGCCCTCGCCCCAGGGGGCGTCCCAGATCTGGCCCTCGGCCTCGACTGCCGCCGGATCACCGTCGCGGTGCTCGGCGACGGTCTCGGGGTCCACGGGGCCGGCCTTCCAGAGCGCGAAGTCCTGCGGGGCCTCCTTCTCGGCGCGTTCGGCTTCCGGCCCCTGGGATTCCATCGCTTCGAGGTTCTGGCCGGAGAGCTTGCCGTACTCGGGGAACGAGGAGACGTCGAAGTACACGGACCCATTCGAGACGTACGCGTGGTCCCGTTCGATGAGTGCCTCGATGAGGTCGATGATCTCCGGAACGTGTTCGGATACGCGAGGGTACACGGAGGCCCGTTTGAGGTTCAACCCGCGCATGTCCTCGATGACCGAGGAGATGTAGTGCATCGCCACTGACTGCTCGTCCCCACCCAACTCCTCACTCCCGACTCGGGCGACGATCTTCTCGTTCACGTCGGTGAAGTTCTCGACGTGTCGAACCGAGTAGCCCAGGTGTTCGAGCCATCGGTGCATCACGTCGACTTGCACCCAGGAGCGTGCATGGCCCAGGTGGGCGTCGTCCGAGACCGTCAGCCCACAGTAGTAGAGCAGTACGGAGTCGGGGTCCTGCGGCTCGAACGGTTCGCGCTCGCCGGTGAGCGTGTTCGTCACGGAAAGCGGCATTGCGTGTGACTTGCTCGCCCGAACGGTTTATCTCATACGGTCAGTCCCTGTCCAAAACGTCCTCGACCAGCCGAAGCGCCGTCGGCCCGTCGCCCCGTGGAACCAGCACGACCGCGGCCTCGCCGACCGTGCCAGCACCCAGGACGGGAACGTCCGAGACCGAGAGGGCCCAGATGGCGTTCCCGAACCGCCCGGGATCGATATCACCTCGGAGGCTGATCGCCGTGGGCGACTCGGCCGCGGAGGCCTGTCCGAGGACGGTCACGCCTTTGTCGGTATTCCGTTCCATCCGGACCGAGACACGCGAGGTGTGGGGCTCCAGGGCCGGGAGTTCGTCTGCGTACCGACGGAGCGCCGAGGCGACAGCGTCGGTTTCCCCAGCCACGTCGAGCTCGCGGGCCGCGGCCGTGTAGTTCAGGACCCCCGCTCGCAGGGCCCGCCGAAGGTACGGTGTCCGGTCGACGGCACGACGGGTCTCGGCGGCGATCGATCCCATACCAGCCCAGCCGATCGAAGCGGACAAAAACGCGCCGAAATCAGGTTTCGTCCGACTCGAAGGGGTCCCACTCGGCGAGATAGCCCCCGACACCAACGGCCATGATCGCGGCCGCAACGATCGAGGCGATGGCCGCGAGGGGGTTGACGACGGCGAGCAGAATCACGACGAGGAGGAACGCCCCGGCCGCACCCAGCACGATAGGGTTTTCGAGGCGTTCGGTATCGAGTCCGAGCGGGAGCGTGCCGTCGGGTGACTGCTCGCTGTCGGTCTCGTGGTCGGCCTGGACAGTCGACTCGGAACTCGGTTCGGTCGATTCGGTCGCTTCAGCCGGGACGGCCTCGACGTCGATGGTCGTTTTTTCCTGTCCGTAGCCGGCGGTGATTTCGAGTCGGCCGGTCCCCGCGGCGGCCTCCATGAACTGCAACTCGACGCGTCGCCACTCACCTTTCGGGACGAAGACGTGATGCTCCGTAATGGACCCGAGTGCGGCCAGGTCGTCGTCCGGATGGAAATGGATGTGGGTCGGTTTCCCGTGGTTCTCCAGAAGCAGCGCCATCGACTGGGAGGCTCGGACCGTCCGCTCGTCGGTCTCGACGGTGTTCAGTCCGTCGCGGTTGAGGTAGACGGTGAGCTCCCGCACGAGTTTACCTACGGCCACCCTGGTCAAAAAGGTTCAGGCGGAGGTCTCTCGCATATCCGGCGGAAGGAGGTTCGGGATCCCGTCCTCGATCGGGTAGACCGTCCCACACTCCGTGCAGGTAAGCGACCCCGCCACGATCTCCCCGTCGTCTCGCGATTCCACTGAAAGTTCAAGTTCGGCCTTGTCCACCGGGCAACAGACGATGTCCATGAGTTCTTCGTTCACGACCCGTTCACCGACTGGATAATCGAGGGGGGTCGAAAAAAGGCTGCCGGGTACCGGCGACTCAGGCGAAGGGGTCCTCGCGGACGATGGCCGTCTCCCGCGCCGGGCCGAGCCCAAGTGTCACCGTCGGCACTCCCAGTTCGGACTCGATGTAGGAAACGTACTCCTGGGCGGCCGTCGGAAGCGCTTCGTATCCCTCCGCTGCGACCGCGTTCCAGTCGACGTCGGGCCAGCCCTCGAACGTCCGATAGACCGGTTCGCACTCGCCCCAGCGCTCGGTCGTCGCGGGCATCGTATACCGGGTCTCACCCTCGTGTTCGTACGCGTGGCCGACTTTGACTTCCTCGAGGCCGGCCAGCACGTCGAGGTGGTTGATCGCGAGGCCCGTGAAGCCGTTCGCTCGGGTCGCCGTGCGCAACATGGGCATGTCGAGGTAACCGACCCGACGCGGGCGACCGGTGACGGTGCCGTACTCGCCACCCTCATCGCGGATGTATTCGGCCAGGTCGCCGTCCAGTTCAGTGGGGAGCGGGCCGGTACCGACCCGGGAGAGATAGGCCTTGACGACACCGATCACGTCCCCCTGACCGACGGTGGTCACGCCGAGCCCGGAACCGGTCGCCGCGTAGCCGGCGGTCGGGTTCGAGGAGGTGACGTAGGGGTAGATCCCGTGATCGATGTCCAGCGAGGTACCCTGGGCCCCTTCGAGCATGACCTGATCGCCCGCCTGGACGCGCTCGTCGAGGAATTCGCCGGCGTTGACGGCCAGCCCCTCCGATTTGATCCGGTCACCGAAGGCTTTGTACTCCTCGTAAAGCGCCTCGACATCGAACGCTTCGTCGGCCTCACCGTCGTAAACCTCCTCGTAGAGCGCGCGTTTCTGCGGGACGACGTACTCCAGGCGGTCTCGGAGCACAGCGGGGTCGAGCAGGTCACCGACACGAATGCCACGGCGACCCGCCTTGTCCTCGTAGGTGGGCCCGATGCCACGACCGGTCGTGCCGGCCGCAAGATCGGAGTCGGATTTTGCGGACTCCTCGATACCGTCGATGGCCCGATGATAGGGCATGATCACGTGGGCGCGCTTTGCGAGCCGCACGTCGGGATCCAGCCCCTGTTCGCGGAGCTGGTCGACCTCGTCGAAGAACGTTCGGGGGTTGATCACGACGCCGTTGCCCAGCACGCCGATCTTGCCCCGGACCGCGCCGCTTGGAACCAGGGAGAGTTTGTACTCCTCGTCCCCGTCGACCACGGTGTGCCCCGCGTTGTCCCCGCCCTGATACCGTACCACGACGTCGGCTCGTTCGCCCAGCAGGTCGACGACCCGGCCCTTCCCTTCGTCGCCGAGCTGCGCCCCGACGATCGTCACAGTCATACCCAGGGATTTCGACCCCCGGGGTAAACTTATTACGGAACGTTCGGGCCCACGAGTCCAACGGCAGACCTGACAGACGGGCAGCATGCCGCCGAAGCAGCAAGTGAAAAATCCGTCACATGTTACCACCCGAAGCGTTATGCGTGCGGGCCGCTAACGTGGGAATACTGGTCGCTTTGGACGGCAAGGTTTAAATCCACCTACGACAAGTTAACAAATGGCATGATAGATCGCCTGGCCAAAGAGGTCGATATGCTAGAGCGCCATCTGCAGGTTCTGAAGATGGTCATCGAGAGCGAACCCATCGGGATCGTGAAGATGTCGAACGAAACCGGCTATCCCCATCACAAGGTGCGATATTCACTGCGGGTACTCGAAGAGGAGAACCTCATCGAGCCGTCGAGTCAGGGCGCCATCACGACGGAGGACACCGCGGACTTCGTGGAAGACCTCGACGGCGAGATCGAGGAGATCATGGAGAAACTCGAAGCGATGAAGATCGATTCGGTCCCCGAAGCAGCCGAGTAGCCCTAGAGTTTGGGCACGGTCACGTGGAACGTTTCGCTCCGGTCCTCGATCAGACCGAGGTGGAAGCCACTTCCCCCGTCCGGCTTGACGTAACTCGCTTTCTCGTTCCGACTGAACAGCCCGCCAGAGGAAGCGGCTGATTCTGCGCTTTCGAGTGCCTGCGGTTCGAAGAAGCTCGCAGTGACGTAGAAGGCACCCGCAAGCGAGTCGACGGCTCCCCCGACGGCACGCGCCCCGTCAAGAAGTGTCTCGAGCTCCTCGCCCTGAACGGGGTTTCGCCCCTCGTTGTACGCCGCGACGGCGAGGGGATTGCCCATCCGATCCCGCATGACGATGGCAAACTCCTCCTGAGCGCCCGACTCCGGATCGACGGTCACCGAGCCGTCGAACTCGACGCGATCGATCTGCGGAATCGCCTCGAAGAGTTCGCCCATCGCCGAGTCGGCCTCCAGATCGAGCAGTTCGTACGGGAACTCCCGGAGCAACCAGGAGACGAATCGGAACGCACCGGTCCCCTCCAAAAATGGCCGGTAGGCCTGGCCGTCGACCTGGGCGGACTCGCTCTCGAACTGCGTGTGATGTTCGAGTTGCAGGTTCGCGTTGATCGCATCCTGATCGGCCTCGGCGATGGCCTCCAGGGTCGGTTTGCCCTTGGACTCGTACCTGACAAAGAGATTCGTCCCGGCCAGGGCTGTCGCCGGGTCGATGTCGCCAGTGCCACCAGCCGCTGGTGGGGCCCCACCGGCCTCCAGTTCTTCGACACGGGCCTGCAGTTCGTCGCGTTCGCTTCGAACATCGGCCAGTTCCTCCTCGAGGCGGGCCCGCTCGGACCGGGCCTCTTCGAGTTCAGCTTCGAGGGATTCCCGCTGGGATTCGGCCGACTCCAGTCGCTCTTCGAGGTGCTCGATCCGCTCGTCTCGCTTTTCCAGGGCCGCTTCGAGCTTTTTCCGCTGGGGGGTGTTCGAACCGGTGGCAGCCCGGTTTGTCGTACCGGTCGAAGAAGCGCGGGACACCGATCCCGATTGTCCCGTCGGCCGCTCCGACTGGCGGTTCTCTGAATCGGCTGCCTGTGACGTGGCGGCGCCGCCCGTGTTCGCTTCCGCTTCGGAATCGACCGGTTCGGTTTCGTCCGGATCGAGCGCGGGAATGGCACGAGTCCGCCGCCACTCCGCCTCTGCGCGGAACATCCGATCGAGGTTCGAGTCCGCGTCGGCTTCGACGGCGGACTCCGAACGTGGGTCCGACGCCGTCTCGGTCGACGGCTCTTCCGGCTCGGGATCTGTTTCCCGCTCGGTCGCGGCGGCGTTCGGTGTTCCAGTACTCGGTGACGGGCCAGCTTCCGGCTCAGGGTCGGCCGGCGGCTCGGTTTCCGACGGCGAACTCGACCCCTGCGGAGGTGAGTCACTCACGTCAGCGGTACTGCCGGACCCCGCGGCGCTCGATTCTGCCTCCGCTGGTGACTCCGAGGACGTAGAATCCTCCTCGCTGCCCTGGTCCTCCTCTGGCGGTGACTCGGTCGATTCGGTGTCCGGGGCCGACACAGCGGGTTCATCGTCCGGAGAATCTGTGGCCGCAGCGGTCGCGGTGTCCGTCGCCGCCCCGGTCGCGGTGGTCGCCGGCTCCGGAATCTCCGTGATCGTCATGGAGACGTCCATGACCTCGTACAGTCCAACTTCGTCCGCGGCAAGTTCGTAAGCCTTCTCGCTGGTCTCCAGGCGACCGCTCTCTCCGATGAAGGCGGCGGCCCGCCGGGTCCCGCCGTAGTAGACGAGGTAGTAATCCCCGCTGAGGACGTTCTCCGAGAGTTCGACGTAGCCGGTGAAGTTGGCCTCCGAAAGGGTGCGATCTGCCTCCGCCAGTGGCGTGTCCTCGGTGAAGTACCGCGCCCGTGGCTGCCCACCGCGCTCCTGCATCGCGAACAACAGCGGCAGGGAGTCGTGCGGTGCCGCATACACCGTCCCCGATTCCTCGAAGGCCGAAAGCGAGCCCTCGAAGACGCCGATGACCCGACCGTTCAGCATGAAAAGCCAGGTGTCCCCGGCGACCACCGCGCCGGTGTGATCGTGATCGGAAAGTTCGGAAAGGCCCCCCATCCCGCCGGAGAACGGTCGAGAATCCCAGGATCGAACCTGATCGACCGTGCGTGAGTGCATACCCAACCGAAGGGAGCATGCCGGTAAAAAGACTTTCCCGAGCCGTCAGTGTGGGTACCGATGGAAAATTGCGATCGGGTGTCCGTTTGGGGAAGAGAGCTATTGGGTAATTTACAGCTTCTCCTCGGCGTCTTCGGCGAGCTCCGCCATGCGCTTGGAGAGTCGGCCGGCCGAGCTAAACTCGTCCTCGCTCATCGCCGACGCCAGGGCGTTGCCGAGAACGAAGACGGCGTGTTTGTGCTCGCTTTTGGACTTGTGGACGTGTGAGGGATCCACGTCGAGTTCCTCGTAGGGCTCGAAGTGCTCGGCGTTGATCTCCTCGAAGCCGGCAAACCGGTCCTTGATGTGGACCATCTCCTCGTGGAGCTCCAGCAGTTCGTCTTTGTGCATAATTACTCGAAGTTGAGGAGGTTGCAGGTTAAAAGTCTCTCGGGGTCCCAGGCGGCTACACGCCCCTAGAAGACGTACTCGTCCTCGTGGCCCATCATCCCCTCGTCCTCGAACCCGCCTTCCTCCTCTTCGATCGGGCCGGATGTCTTGTAGGCCTTGATACCCGCGGACAGTAGCTGTTCGATCGCCTCTTCCTGGCTCAGGAACTCCCCCTGGTCGACGAGCTGAGCGATCTGCATCTCGATGTGGTCGGGGACGTTGATTTCCACCGTCGGCATCTATCGAGCGGGTTTGGCCCCCTCCCTTCTTAAGACTGACGGGCCCCCAACAGGCATCGATGCCATCGCCTGGACCACAAGGGACTAATCCGAGCCCCCGATAGTCGCCGTATGGCTGTGAGGGACGTGACCGGCCTCTACGCGGAATTCGGGGCGGACCGGCTTCCGCCGGGCCAGCACCGAACCGATGAGTTCCCGGTCTTCACGAAAGGCGACACGCCCGATGTCGATCGGGAGACACTCACCCTCGAAATCACCGGGGCCGTCGCCACCGAGCGGACCTTCGACTGGGAGGCGTTTGCGGACTTGCCCACGGAGACACAGCGCCAGGATGTCCACTGTGTCACGGGCTGGAGTTCCTTCGACCACGAGTTCACGGGTGTCCCCGTTCCCGCGCTCGCGGATCGGATCGACATCGATCCGGCGGCGACACACGTCCTGTTCCACGCGGCGGATGGCTACACGACCGACCTGCCACTTTCGGCGGTGATGCGCCAGGAGGTGCTCCTGGCCTTCGAACACGAGGGGTCCCCCCTCGAACGAGAACACGGCGGACCACTCCGGGTCGTCACACCCCACAAATACGCCTACAAGGGCGCGAAGTGGCTCACTGGCATCGAATTCAGTACCGAACCCATCCGGGGCTACTGGGAGCAGCGGGGGTACTCCGTCTCTGCCGACCCCTGGGCCGAGGACCGGTACAGCTGACCCATGCGAGATAGCGCCGACCAGTCAGGAGACAACGGTTCACCACCCGGAGGAGCCGTGGCCGAGGACCTCCATGACCGCCACCAGGCAGACCGACTCGACGCGGCGGTCCGGACGACCGGACCCCGCACGCTCCGCGAAGCGATCCAGGCACTGGATCCGATCACTGCAGTCTGGGCGAGTCCAGACGGCCCGGCGGTCCTCGCGGTGGGGCAGGCCAAAACGGTCACCGCGTCGGGAGCAGCTCGGTTCCAGGAAGTGAAAAGACGTGGCGATCGACTGCTCGAACGAGTCGAGACAGCCCACCTGCCCGAACGCGCCCGACCCCGCCTGTTTGGGGGCCTTTCCTTCTTCGACCAGGCTACACTCGAACCCCCCTGGACCGATTTCGAGCCGGCCGCATTCGTCCTGCCGGCGATCCAGGTGACCCTGGGTCGAGACCAGACCCTCGTTTCCGGCTTCGGTGCGGGGGCAGCCCCGCCTCGTCTCGATCAAATCGTACAGCAACTTGCCCACGCAGGCGAGGGAACACAGACGAAAACGGATCCACGCATTTCGGCGACTGCGACCGACCTCCGGGCCGACCGACCGGACTGGATCGAACGAGTGCGGGCCATCCAGGATCGCATCGAAACCGGCCCGCTCCAGAAGGCCGTCCTCGCCGCAGCCCTGGACGTGGCGTTGACCGACCCACTCCCACTCGGAGCAGTGCTGAAGACCCTGACTGATCGGTATCCATCCTGCTACCGGTTCAGCTTCACGCCGCCGGGCACCCAGGCGGGCGATACCCCACCGGCGCAGTTCTTCGGGGCGACCCCGGAGCAACTCGTCGGCAAGCGAGGTCGAACCGTGGAAACCGAAGCGCTCGCCGGAACCGTCGAGCGGGGAGCCACCGAGGCGATCGACGCTGCAAACGTCTCGCGGCTCCAGCGGGATTCGACCCTGGCTGTTGAACACGAGTTCGTGGCCAGCCGAATCGCCGAACAGCTCCGTGAGACGGCGGCCACGGTCACGGTCGGTGATCGGGAAGTCCGGAGTCTGGCGAACGTCCACCATCTCAGAACTCCCATCCACGCCACACTCGATACGGACACACACGTCCTGGATTTCGTCGCCACGCTTCACCCCACGCCGGCAGTTGGCGGGCATCCACCCGAGGCGGCACTGGAGACGATTCACGAGGTCGAATCGACGGTTCGTGGCTGGTATGCCGCCCCAGTGGGCTGGTTCGACGCGAACGGTGACGGGGAGTTCGCCGTCGGCATCAGATCTGCCCTCGCACGCGACAGCCGGGTCACGCTCTTTGCCGGGAACGGCATCGTGGCCGGCAGCGACCCCGAAACGGAGTACGAGGAACTCGCGGCCAAGTTCCGACCGATCAGGGAGGTGCTCGAATGACCGCCCCGAACCTGAGTACGCTCTGGGCCGAGGTGTTGATCGACGAAGCCGCCGCGGCTGGACTCGACCGGGTCGTGATCGCCCCCGGAAGTCGGTCGACGCCGCTCACCGTCGCCGCCGACCAGCACCCCACACTCGACACCGAGACGCACCTCGACGAGCGCTCGGCTGGCTTCTACGCCCTGGGAATCGGCAAGCGGTCTGGCTCCCCGGCCGCGCTCATCTCGACCTCGGGGACCGCCGCGGTGAATTTCCACCCCGCGGTCGTCGAGGCCCAGCAATCCAGAACCCCACTCGTGGTGCTGACCGCGGATCGGCCCCCGGAACTGCAGGACAGCGGCGCGAACCAGACCATCGACCAGCGGGACCTCTACGGGTCGGCGACGCGCTTCAATCGCACGCTCCCCGCTCCCGATCCGGCCGACCGGAGCCTTCGGTCGCTCCGAACCACCGTCGATCGAGCACTCGCCGCCGCGGAGCCGCCGAATCCGGGCCCCGTTCACCTCAACGTTCCCCTGCGAAAGCCACTGGCCCCGGTGGAGGATTCGACTGCCCTGCGCGGCCCGCTTCCCGAGACTGGCGCGGGCAAAACAGGTCGGGATGGGCCCTTCGTTCGCACGCACGCTGGAACGGTCTCGCCCAGCGATGGGGCTGTGGCCGAACTTCGGACGCTCATCGAACAGGCCGATCGGGGATTGCTCGTCGCTGGCCCGCTCGCTCCTGACCCAGCACGTCGTGACGCGCTTTACCGGCTGGCCCGGGAAACGGGCTTCCCGCTTTTGGCAGACCCGCTCTCGAACCTCCGTTTCGGCCAAGAACTGCCAGAGCTGGTACTGGGTGGCTACGATGGCTATCTGGGCACCGCAGGCACGGCCGCCTGGCCCGATCCGGACCTCGTGATTCGGGTTGGCGCCTCACCGACCTCGAAAGCGCTCAGACACTGGCTTCGGGACGCTGAGACGCGACAGTTCGTAATCGACCCGGCTGGCGGCTGGCGGGAGGGGACCTTCACCGCGACGGACCGGATTCAGACCTCGATTCCGGCGCTCGTCGATGCGCTGAAGGACGTGAACGCTGCGGTTCGTTCCGGCTGGACGGAGCGGTTCCACCAGGCCGAGGCGGTTCATCAAGCCGCTGTCGCAGATGTCGACGCGCCGGGGTGGGAGGGTGGGGTCCTCCAACAGGTCGTTGCCGCCGCCCCCGATCCGGCGACCGTGTTCGTCTCGAACAGCATGCCGGTCCGGGACCTCGACCGGTACGGCCACCCCCGGGCGGCCGACCTGACGGTGCTCGGAAACCGCGGGGCAAGTGGGATCGACGGCATCGCGAGCACTGCACTCGGGGCCGGCAGCGCAACCAGCGACCCGCTGATCGCGATCACGGGCGATCTCGCCTACTTCCACGACATGAACGGCCTGCTCGCGCTGGGTCGGTTCGGGCTCGATACGACGATCGTTTTGCTCAACAACGACGGCGGGGGCATCTTCCACAAACTGCCGATCGCGGACTTCGATCCGCCCTTCGAGCGCCAGTTCAGGACCCCACACGGACTTGACTTCGAGGCCACCGAGGCACTCTACGAACTAGATTTCGAACGGGTCGATCCCGCGGAGATCGGCACAGCCGTGGCTGAGAGCACAACGGCCCCCGGAACCCAGGTGCTCGAAGTCCGGACCGACGCCGACCGGAGCCAGCAGCTTCGAGAACGGCTCCGCGAGACGGTCGGGAATCGACTCGCCGATCGCGAGTGAGGAACAGCGAAACTTTTTGGCACCGGCCCGTAGGAGTTCGGTAATGGTCTCGACGCTCTTCGACCCCGACCGGTGGACGCCGGTCCGGGAGTTCGAGTTCTCGGACATCACGTACCACCGTGGGACCGACGTCGGCGCGGTCCGGATCGCCTTCGACCGGCCCGAGGTTCGCAACGCCTTTCGACCCCAGACGGTCGATGAACTCTCGACGGCCCTGGAACACGCGAAACGGCAGACCGACGTCGGCGCGGTTCTCCTGACGGGGAACGGGCCCAGTCCCGACGACGGCGGCTGGGCGTTCTCCTCGGGAGGCGATCAGGCCGTCCGCTCGGAATCCGGCTACGAATACGGCGCGGACGAGGGCGGTTCGACCGGACGGCTCCACATCCTCGAAGTGCAACGGCAGATCCGCCACCTCCCGAAACCGGTCATCGCCGTGGTCCCGGGTTGGGCGGTCGGGGGCGGGCACAGTCTCCATGCGGTCTGTGATCTCACCATCGCGAGCGAGGAGGAGGCCACGTTCAAGCAGACCGATCCGGACGTCGCCAGCTTCGACGGGGGGTTCGGCTCGGCCTACCTCGCTCGCCAGATCGGCCAGAAACGGGCCCGGGAGATCTTCTTCCTCGGGAAAACCTACGACGCGGCCGAGGCGAAGGCGATGGGCATGGTCAACGAGGTCGTCCCACACGAAGCGTTGGAGGACCGGGCCATCGAGATGGCCGAGACGATCACGAAGAAGAGTCCGACCGCGATCCGGATGCTCAAGTACGCCTTCAACGGCGTCGACGACGGGCTGATCGGCCAGCAGGTGTTCGCCGGCGAGGCGACCCGACTCGCCTACATGACAGATGAGGCCCGGGAAGGTCGGGACGCGTTCCTTGAGGATCGCGAGCCGGAGTTCGAGGAGTTCCCCTGGCACTACTGATGGCGGACACAGCCGACATCTCCCGCCGCGAGGCCTGGGTGATCGCCGCCCGGCCACACGTGAAACCGGCCGGGGCAGCGCCCGTGATCGTCGGGACCGGGCTAGCCGTTCATCAGGGTGTGTTTGCGGCGCTGCCGGCGATCGCAGCCCTGCTTGGCGCGCTGCTCATCCAGACGGGGACGGATTTCGCCAACGACTACTTCGACTACGCGAAGGGCGTCGATTCGGATGAGTCGGCCGGCTACGTGCGGGTCTCCCAGTCGGGGTTGATCCCCGCTCGCCGCGTCTTCGGGGCGGCTGTGCTCTGCTATGGGCTTGCCTTCCTCCTGGGGATCTATCTCGTGTCGATCGGCGGGCTTCCGATCGTCGTCGTGGGGCTGGCCAGCATCGCCAGCGGCTTTGCCTACTCCGGTGGCCCGTACCCGATCGCCTCCCACGGGCTGGGGGACATCTTTGCCTTCCTCTTTTTCGGCGTGATTGCGGTTACTGGGACGTACTACGTCCAGGCGAGTGCAGTCCTGCTGGAGACCATCCCGGTGACGGTTCACCCGGAGACACTCCCGCTTGCGGCAATCGTCGCGAGTCTCTCGATGGGCGGGCTGATCACGAACATCCTCGTGGTCAACAACATACGGGACATCGAGGACGACCGGGCGGCGGGCAAGCACACGCTGGCCGTTCACCTCGGCTACCGCTTTAGTCGGGTCGAGTACGTCTTGCTCACGGCGCTTGCGTACGCGGTTCCGCTCTGGTTTTTCTTCCGGGGTGCGGGAGTCGTCGTGTTGCTGCCCGTCCTGAGTCTCCCACTGGCAATCTCGGCCACGCGGCAGCTCTATGCCGGCCGTGACACCGAGACGCTCAATCCGGCCCTCGAACGAACCGGCAAGCTGGTCGCGGCCTTCGGGGTCCTCTTCGGGGTCGGACTGGCGCTATGAGCCGCGTCCAGCCCTACGAACTGGCGCTCGACCCGCCGCTCCGCACGGCCCGCGAGACGATGCAAACCAGACGTGGGCTGCTATTCCGGGTCGAAGAGGGGCCGGGTGGGATCGGCGACGCGGCTCCGCTCCCGCCGTTCACGGAGTCCGACGAGGAGAGTCGGGCCGCTCTGGAGCGTGCGGCAGATGCCTACGACCATCGGGGCTGGCCAGCGGCATTGAAAGTCGTCTCCGACCAACGCGACGGCCGACTGGAATATCCGGCCGCCCGGCACGCCGTCTCGCTCGCGATGCTGGATTGGCGGGGGCGAACCCAGGCGGAGCCATTGTTCGAACAGCTCGGCGGCACAGCGGGCGCGCCGGTCCCGGTCAACGCGACGGTCGGTGATGCCTCCCCCAGCGAGACCGCCCAGTCGGTCGCTGAAGCCAGAAATATGGGATTCCAGGCCGTGAAGGTGAAAGTCGGCCGAGGGCCAGTCGATCGGGACCTCGAACGCCTCCGGGCCGTTCGCGAGCGGGTCGGCTCGACGGTTTCAGTGCGCGTCGACGCGAACGGGGCCTGGTCACCCGAGACGGCGACCACGTTTCTCCGGAACGCCGCTGACCTGGATCTGGCCGCGGTCGAACAGCCCCTTCCAGTTGCAGAGACCCTGGCCCATGCGGACCTCCGCGGGCTGGGGACCCCAATCGCCGTCGACGAAAGCCTCGCGGAGTTCCCCGTGCAGGAGCTGCTGGCCGCGAACGTCGCCGACTGGTACGTCCTGAAACCGATGGCCCTCGGCGGGGTTGATGTCGCCGCCGGTGCTGGGAGACGAATCGCTCGCCAGGGCGGGACCCCGATCTGTACCTCGATCTTCGAGAGCGTCGTGGGTCGTACGGCGGCCGTCCACCTGGCCGCGGCACTGGGTGTGACGGAGGCAGCCGGGCTCGCCACGGCCGATCGCCTGGTGACTGACCTCGCTGAGGACCCAGCTCCGATCGAGGACGGCGTCGTGATCCCCCCATCCGGTCCCGGTCTCGGGATCGGGGAGGTGGGAATCGATGGATGAGTCCCTCCGGCGGTGGGCCACTGCAACCCCTGATCGAGTCGCGCTCATTGACGCCGCAAGTGGGATTCGCCTGACCTACGCCGAACTCGACCGGTGGGCCGACTCGATTGCAAGCGCCCTCGTCGAACATGGCATCGAACCGGGTGATCGGGTCGCGCTGCTCCTGGGGCGCAAACCCGCTGCGATCGCGGCGATCTGGGGGGTCCTCCGGGCCGGCGCGACGCTGGTCCCGCTCGATCCGGACGAACCGGCCCAGAATCTGCGCTCCCGCTGTGACCGGGCTGCAATCGAGGCCTGCATTTGCGGGAGCGAGACGGCGAAGACGGCCGAAGCGGTGGCTCCATCGGGAACCGATCGACTCCAGATCGAATCGATACCACGGAAAAGCTCCAGAACTCGGCAGTTCGACGAGCGAACCCACGAGACGGGGCCTCAGCGTCTCGATCGGACACGAGTCGTCCTGTTCACTTCCGGAACGACCGGTCAGCCGACTGGCGTTCGACTCACGGCGCGAAATCTGGGGGCCAGTGCCGCCTCGACGGTCGCGCGACTGGGCGTCATGGCCGCCGATCGCTGGCTGCTCGATCTGCCGATCTACCACGCTGGCGGGCTCTCGATACCCATCAGAACCGCGATGCTCGGGGCCACGACCGTCCTGCGGCGGGGGTTCGATGCGGAGGCCACGGCGACGACCATGGCGGCGTACGAGGTAACCGGTGTCTCCCTGGTCCCGACGATGCTCCGTCGCCTGCTTGACGGGCCTGGCGTTCCCGAAACTCTCAAATTTGTGCTGGTGGGCGGGGCTGAAACGCCCCCGTCTCTCGTGAAGCAGGCGATCGAAGCCGACGTGCCGATTTTTGTGTCCTATGGCATGACCGAAACGGCCTCCGGGATCGCCACGGCGACCCCCGCTGAACTCCGAGAGGACCCCGAGACCGTGGGTCGCCCGGTTCGTGCAGCGAGCGTTTCGATTTTGGGGCCCGACGGGGCGTCCCTGGATCCAGGCCAGGTGGGCGAAATCGCTGTTTCGGGAGCTATCGTGAGCCCTGGTACCCTTTCAAGCGAGCGGCGCCGGCCCCGACGGGCGTTCCGCACGGGAGACCGTGGCCGTCTCTCGCCGGCCGGCTGGCTCACTGTGACGGGTCGAATCGACGATCTGATCGTCACCGGCGGGGAGAACGTCTCGCCGCGTTCCGTCGAGGCCGCGATCCGGGAGACACTCCCCGTTAAAGCGGTCGCGGTGCTCGGCATTCCCGACGCGGAGTGGGGCGAGCGCGTGGCTGCAGCGGTGGTCTTCGAAGCGGAAGCGACAGCGATCGAAACTGAGGCGGTCCGAGAGACGCTCCGGGGACGGGTTCCGGAGTACGCGCTGCCAAAACGGGTTCTCGCACTGGATTCGCTTCCGCGAACGGCCTCCGGCACTGTCGATCGGACGGCACTCGAAGAGCAATTCGAGGAGTACGACGACAGTCAAGAATGAACCTTTAAACGGTTTCGCCGGAAGTATACGATAATGAGCGGGGAATCCATCGAGGCCGAACTCTCGGCGGACGAACGGGCCGGCCTCGAACTCGTCAGAGAACGAGGGTCGATCCACCAATCCGAGTTCTGGAAGGAACTCGATGTCTCCTCCCGCAAGGGGAGTCGGCTGGCGACGGCCCTGGAGGAGAGCGGGTTGATCGAGCGGGAACGAACCGTCCACGGGGGCAACCAGACCTACTTGTTGAAGCCGGTGATCCGGGAGGAGGACCTCGACTTCTCACTCTTGATGGCCGGGGACATGCTCTCGCCGTTCGTCGGCGAGGAGAACATCGACCCCGAGTCCGACCGGTTCTCCCAGTGGATCATGAACCTCGTCTACCAGGAGTAGCTACTCGAGTGCGCTTCCGGCCCGGATGATCTGTTCTTCGCCGAAGGCCGGCCCGATCAGCTGAAAGCCGACGGGCAACCCCTCGTGTTCGCCGACCGGGACCGAGATGGCCGGCAGATTCGCGAGATTCACCGGGACGGTATTCGCGTCGATGCGGTACATCTGCAGCGGATCGTCGAGGCTCTCGCCCAGCTTTGGCGGGAGAACAGGCATCGTCGGGGTCGCCAGCACGTCAGCTTCCTCGAAGGCCGCATCGAAGTCCTGTTTGACCCACGAGCGAGCCTCCTGAGCCTGTTTGTAGTACTTGTCGTGATAGCCCTCCGAAAGGGCGAAGGTCCCTAACAGAATGCGGCGAATGACTTCCTCGCCGAAGCCGTCCGAACGGCTCTTCGCGAAGGCCTCGTTCCAGTCGCCCTCGAAGCCACCCGAGACGCCGTACCGCACGCCGTCGAAACGAGCCAGGTTCGAGGAGGCCTCGGACATCGCGATGACATAATAGGCCGCGACGGCGTACTCGACGGAGGGCAAATCGACCTCGACCGTTCGTGCGCCCTGCTCGCGGAGTGTCTCCAGACCCGCCTCGAAGCGCTCCCGCACGCCCGGTTCGCTCCCTTCGACCAGTTCCGTCGGGATCCCGATCGTGAGGCCCTCGACATCGCCATCGGCGACGGCGGCGTAATCGACAGCTGCGCCCGCCTCGCGAGTCGTTCCGTCGTGTTCGTCGGGCCCGGCGATGACCGAGAGGAGTTCGGCCGCCTCGCGAACGGTCGACGCGATCGGCCCGATCTGTTCCAGACTGTTGGCGTAGGCGACCAGCCCATACCGGGAGACCAGCCCGTAGGTTGGCTTGATTCCGACCGTCCCCGTAAAGGCAGCGGGACACCGGATCGAGCCACCCGTGTCCGAACCGAGCGCCACGTCGGCATCCCCGTTTTTGACGGCGGCAGCACTCCCGCCGGATGAGCCCCCTGGGACGTGGTCTTCGTCGACCGGGTTTCGAGTCGGCCCGAAAGCAGAGGTCTCCGTGGTCGTCCCCATCCCGAACTCGTCCATGTTCGTCTTGCCGACGATGGTCGCGCCAGCTGCCTTCAGCCGGCTGACGACGGTCGCGTCGTAGGGCGGGACGTACTCCTCGAGCATCTCCGAGCCACAGGTCGTCCGGACCCCCTCGGTGCTGATGTTGTCTTTCACCGCCACCGTCGTGTCCGCGAGTGGCCCCTCGGTCTCGCCCTCGATCTCCGTGCGGGTGATGAAGGCGTTCAGGCTCATGAGACCCGCGGCCCCTTGAATCGGCCGTCCTCGGACTCGCTGGCGTTTCGAAGCGCGTCCTCCTGTGAGAGGGAGGGCTGGACCTCGTCTGCCCGCATCACGTTGACGAGGTCGGGTTCGGACTCGACCGCCGGGACCTCCTCCAGGGCGTCAAAGTAACCCAGAATGTCCTGGAACTCGGCGGTGAACGCCTCGACTGCGGACTCGTCTAGTTCGACACGGGCGAGGTCCGCGACGCGCCGTACGTCGGCCGCCTCGACCGGCTCGTCTGTCATTGTCGATCCGAACGGGTGGTCGTTCGGTAAGGGTTTCGATCCGGTCAGAAGAGACTCGCGAGCCGGTTCTTTACGCGGCGTTTGGCCCCACCAGCGGCCTGCCGGAAGCTGATGTGCCAGGGGGTGCGATGGCCCTCGACCGTGGTTTTCCCCGCCCGAATCGCGTCGACGATTCCCGCGGCCGTGTGACTATTGGCGTCGACCGCGGTTATCGCCTGCCCCACCATCTCCGCGATGTGGGCGTCCGACCCGGCGGTCTGTGGCAGACCGTGTTTCTCGGCGAAGGCCCGTGCCTTGCGGTTGGCCCGGCCCGTGAGGAGCCGTGAGTTGTACACCTCGATCGCGTCGGCCGAGGCCAGTGCAGCCCGAGAGATATTCGGGGCGACCCCGCTCCGGGACTTCTGGAACGGGTGCGGGACGACTGCAATGCCGCCGGCCTCGTGAATCGCGTCGAGGGTCTCCGAAAAGGGCAGCCCCTTCGGGATCTTGCGATCGATGCCGAGCGCGAGGACGTGACCGGCCGCGGAGGTGACCTCCATCCCCGGAATCCCGATGAGATCGAACTCCGGGGCGAGTTCGACCGCCCGCTGGCTGGCGTCGAACGCGTCGTGGTCGGTCACCGCGATGGCGTCGAGCCCGACGGCTGCAGCCTGCTCCAGGAGCATCTCGACGGGGTCCCGACCGTCGTACGAACGGGCCGAGTGGGCGTGGAGCTCGACGGTGAGCACGCAATCGGCTTCGATACCGCCCCGCAAAAACCAACCGATCTCTCGTGATCCACCATCGTGCACATAACAAACCATTTAGTCGCCGGGAATGATCAATGAGATGAATGACTCTGGCCGAACCGGACCGCGAACGGGTCACCGAGACCCTCGACCGGGAGCCCACGAGACCGGAGGCCGCGCTGTTCGAGAACCTCTGGAGCGAGCACTGTGCGTATCGCTCCTCCCGACCGCTACTGGGTGCCTTCGAGAGTGAAGGCGAGCAGGTCGTCGTCGGCCCCGGCGACGACGCTGCCGTCGTCAGCCTCGATGAGGACACCTACGTGGCCTTCGGGATCGAGAGCCACAACCACCCCTCCTACGTCGACCCCTACGACGGGGCCGCGACGGGTGTCGGCGGCATCGTCCGGGACATCATCTCGATGGGAGCCTACCCCATCGGCCTCGCCGACTCCCTCTATGTGGGAGATTTCGCCGACGAACACCCGCGCTATCTCCTCGAAGGGATCGTCGAGGGGATCGGCGACTACGGCAACTCGATCGGGGTTCCGACGATCGCCGGGAGCACCCGATTCCACCAGGGCTACGAGGGGAACCCGCTGGTGAACGTCGCCTGCGTGGGACTGGTCGACGAACAGCGACTCGTGACCGCGGAAGCGAGTGCCCCGGGGAACAAACTCGTCCTGGTCGGCAACGCGACCGGTCGTGACGGCCTCGGCGGCGCGAGTTTCGCGAGCGAGGACCTCGGCGAGGACGCCGAAACGGAGGACCGACCGGCGGTCCAGGTCGGTGACCCTTACACCGAGAAGTTGCTCATCGAGGCCAACGAAGTCCTGATCGACGAAGGGCTGATCGAATCGGCGCGCGACCTGGGGGCGGCGGGCCTGGGCGGGGCCTCCTCCGAACTGGTCGCGAAGGGCGGCCTGGGGGCCGACATCGACCTGGAGAAGGTTCACCTCCGCGAGACGGGAATGAACGCGACGGAGATTCTGCTCGCCGAATCCCAGGAGCGGATGGTCTACGAGGTGCGCCCGGAGCACGTCTCGCGGGTCGAGGCGATCGCCGACCGCTTCGACCTGGGGATTTCGGTCATCGGCGAGACCACCGACACCGGCCGCTATGTCTGTCACTTCGACGGCGAGACCGTCGTCGACGTGCCCGCAGTCTTCGTGGCCGATGGCGCGCCGATGAACGACCTGCCGACGATCGATCCCGAACAGCCCGAACCGGATCTGCCGGAGATCGACCTGCGCGAGGCCATGGAGACGGTCCTCGCCAGTCCGAACACCGCGAGCGACGAGTGGGTCTACCGCCAGTACGATCACGAGGTCGGCGCGCGGACGGCCATGCGGCCGGGCGACGACGCGGGCATTCTGGCCATTCGCGAGGCCGAGACCGGCCTCGCGATCACCTCGGGCACCGAACCGACCTGGACGGACACCGCACCCTACGAGGGCGCGTACGCCACGGCCCTGGAGAACGCCACGAACCTCGCGGCCAAGGGCGCGAGTCCGCTTGCGACCGTGGACTGCGTGAACGCAGGGAACCCGGAGAAGCCGGACGTCTACGGCGAATTTGCGGCGATCGTCGATGGCCTGGCCGACGGCTGCAGCGATCTCGATGTGCCCGTGGTCGGCGGGAACGTCTCGCTTTACAACGATTCCAACGTCGGCCCGATTCCGCCGACGCCCACGCTGGCCATGATCGGCACCACCCCGGATTTCGACGCGCCGACGCTCGCGGTCGAAGGCGAGGGAGAACTGGTGCTGCTCGGTGCGTTCACGGAGCAACTGGGTGGGGCCGAACTGCTGTCCCAGCTCGGTGGGGCAGATCGGTTCCCCGAACTGCCTGAGAATCCGAGCGAAGTGATCGAGGCCATCATCGAGGCTGCAAGCCTGGAGCGTACCACCGCCGTCCACGACGTGAGCGACGGCGGCCTGGCCGTGACCCTCGCAGAGATGGCCCACGAGGCGGGTGGCGTCGACGCGACCGTTCCGAGTGCCGCCGCGCTCTTCTCGGAGGCTCCGGGGCGAGTCGTCGTGGAGACCACCGACCGGGAAGGGCTGGTGGACGCTGTCGGGGACCGGATACCTGTCCAGTCACTCGGCACGACAACCACGGCGGGCGGGCTCTCGGTGACCGTCGCTGACGAAGACGAGACGATCAACTACGACGCCGCTCAAATCACGGAGTTCCGGTCGACCCTGGAAACGCTCGGGTGACCGGTCAGAAGGCCAGCGGGAGGACGAAGGCGATCGCCAGCCCGATCAGCAGAACGATGAAGCCGATCGTTACTTCACTGGACTCGAACGCCTGCATCGGTGCCGTGACTCGACCTTCCTCGGCGGGTTCGTCGTCGCTCATACCTCCATCTCGAAGCGCCTGGTACTTTGGCGTATCGAAGCCCGGGAGAGTCCACCGAGAGTTGCATTCGCCCAAGTGCAATTGACAGCAGGCTTATCATTCCGGCGGGAGAGGGGCCGATATGGCAACGTGTCCAGCCTGCAACGCCGAGATCACCCACGTGGACGCAGAAATGATCGAATTGAACCCCACCGAAGAAGTGGCAGAATCGACCGAAGGGGAGCCCTCGCGGGCCATCGCGACGGTCTGTCCGGAGTGTGAGGCTATCATCGGGATCTAGATTTTCGCTAACCGGTAGCCTATTTACTCGGGATAGAGACACGTCCAGTATGCACAGTCAGGTCGGGGCCGGCTGGCCCCAGGAGGGACGACGATGACGCTCACGAAGCGGATCATTCCATGTATCGACGTCGACGTCGACGAGGACGGGAACGCGGCGGTCTACACCGGCGTGCAGTTCGAGGACCTGGAGTACACCGGTGACCCCGTCGAGATGGCAAAGGAGTACAACGAGGCCGGGGCCGACGAGTTCACCTTCCTCGACATCACCGCCTCGGCCGAAGGCCGGGAGACGATGCTGGACGTGGTCGAGCAGGTCGCCGACGAGGTGTTCATCCCGCTCACCGTCGGCGGCGGGATTCGCACGGTCGAGGACATCAAAGAGACCCTGCGTGCCGGGGCCGACAAGGTCTCGATCAACACCGGCGCCATCGAGCGCCCGGAACTCATCACCGAAGGCGCAACCGCCTTCGGGAACCAGTGTATCCTCCTGAGTGTCGACGCCCGACGGCGGTTCGACGAAGCGGGCGAACACTACGTCCAGATCGACGGCGAGTCGGCCTGGTTCGAGGCGACGATCCACGGCGGGCGAACCGGCACGGATCTCGACGTCCTCGAGTGGGTACGGGAGGCCGAGGAGCGCGGGGCCGGGGAAATGTTCATCAACTCCATCGACAAGGACGGCACCAAAGACGGGTATGACCTCCCGCTGATGGAAGCGGTCAGCGACGCCGTCTCGACGCCCGTAATTGCCTCCTCCGGCTGTGGGCATCCCCGGCACATGCTCGAAGTCTTCGAGGCGGGCGCGGACGCGGCGCTCGCGGCGTCGATCTTCCACTTCGACGAATACACGATTCAGGAGACCAAGGAGTACCTCGACGACCACGGCGTGCCGGTTCGACTCTAGCTGGCCGCCACGTCGAAGGCGTCCTGGAAGTCGGTGAGTTTCTGCTTGATCTGTCCCGCCGCCCGTTCGAGCGCCTCGAGCGGGTCGGTTCCGTCCTCGGTCTTGAGAGTGAGCACTGGCTCGGTCTGGCCACCCGACTGTTCGGGATTGACGTCGTAGGTCGCCGCCGAGACCGCCTCGGCCTCGAGCAATGCGCCTTTGAGGACGTTCATGAATGTGTGGTCCTCGCCGGCGATTTCGATGACGAGTTCCGATTCGTCGCGCTCGATGACCCGGAGATCCATGTGGCTCTGTATTCTAGTGAGTCGTTTGAACGTTTCGACCCGCCACGAGGGCCGGAGACGTTTTGGGCTGGGGTGCCAACGAGTCGGCATGGATCCGCTCGCCCTCGGAGCGCGCTTCGCCGTCCTCGTCGCGAGCGGGCTCGCGCTGGTTCTCGTGCACCGCCTGCGCGGCTCACAGACGGTCCGCTGGCGTCAGGTTCGAACCCGACTGCTCTTCGGACTCCCACTCGGAACGGTGCTCACGGCGGGGCTGCTCGCGGTGATCTATCTCTTCGTCCAGGGCGGCTACGGGCACGACCACCTGCTCACGTTGCCCTTCGTCTCCTGGTCGCTTCGCTACCCGCTGGGAATGGTCGCCGCGCCGCTCGGCCACCAGAGCCTGGGGCATCTGGTCGGGAATCTGGCCGGATTCCTCGTCTTCGGGACACTCGCGGAATTCGCCATCGGGCACTACCCACAGACCCGCGGGCAGGCCGCCTTCAGTTCGCTCCGGACCAACCCCTACGCCCGGGTGCTCGGATTCCCGGCCGGGGTCGTACTCGTGGCCCTTCTCACGAGTCTGTTCGCCTGGGGCCCGATCATCGGCTTCTCCGGGGTCGTGTTCGCGGCGGTCGGGTTCGCGCTCGTCCACTATCCGCTCGTGACGGTCGCCGGCCTGATCGGCCAGGAGTTTCTCACCACCACGTTCTGGACCCTCCGGAACCCGATCCAGACCGCCTCGGCGGGAACCTCCTATGGGGCCCCCTGGTGGGCGAACGTCGCCGTTCAGACCCATCTGCTGGGATTGCTGCTCGGTGTCGGCCTGGGAGTGGCTTGGAAGCGTTTTCGAACCGACACCGTTCGAACCGATCCCTGGCGGCTCTTCGTCGCGAGCGTACTGGTGGGGAGTTCGCTCACGCTCTGGGCGCTCTGGTGGTACAGCGGGGTGGACCGCTACCAGCTGTTTCGCGCACCGGGATTCGTCCTGTTGCTTGGAGTCGCCGTCCTCATCACGGTGGCAGCGAGCCTTCGTCGATCCCCGATCGCGGACCTCTCGGCCCGACAGGTTTCGATCGGCCTGCTCGTCGTCCCGGTACTCGTAATGGGCGGGATCGCCCTGCCAGTGAACCTGACCGCCACCGGAGCCATATCGGCACCGGGGGACACTGTCACCGTCGCGGACTACGAGGTCGGCTACGCCGAGGCGGCCACCGACCCGCGATACGAACCGCTCAACGTTTCGTTTGTCGAGTCGCCGTCCCCGCCCACGGTCAGCGGCGTGATCGTCGCGAGCGAGCAACGGCATCTCTGGACCCGGGCCGTCTCCGCGGGTCGGATGGCGAACGCGGATCGAGCCACCGTGACACTAGGGGGGTTGGGCTGGCGGGAGTCAGTGGAAATCCGCCGGACGGGATGGGAAGCCGTCGGGGGCGACGCGGCGTTCCTCGTCCGGGCCGCACCTGGCGCGGAGCCCCCCACGGCGATCCATGCGAGCGACTCGGCGACAGCCGACGCGGTGGTTGCTGGCCGGGCGATCACGGTCGCGCCACGGAACGGACGTTTCGAGGTGACAGTCGAATCCAAAGCCGAGTCGGTACAGATCGGCGCTCCTGATCGGCGCCCCGTGCCCGAACCGGGCGGAAACGTCACGGTCGGCGGACTCAGAATCGAGCACGACGATTCCTCGCTGATAGCTGGTCACGAGGACACCCGCGTCGTGGTGTTCCGGGCCGCTGGAGCCTAGTCCCAGACGACCCGATAGAGTTCGGCCTGGATCGTCTGGCTGGTCGAGTCGTGATGTCTGAACTGTTTTGGAATGTGAAACTCGACCCCGTAGGCGTGGGTGATCCGACCGCCGTTGTCCATCGTAAAGGCCTCCAGGAACTCCCGGCTCCCCTCGTTGTGGATCGTATACGAGACGGCGGCGTCCCCGGCGATCGTTTCGAGGAACTCCCGGTCGGCGTGGCGATTGTCCTCGTGGGCCCCGAAGGGCGGGTTGGCGACGACGGTCGTCCCCGCCAGATCGACCGGCAGGGCCGTCGCGTCCCCACGAATCCAGTCGACCGGCATGCTCGACAGCGATCGTTCGTTCGCCCGGGCCTGTTCGAGCGCGGCCGGATCGATCTCGACGCCCATGACCCGGTCAGGTGATCGCAGTGCCGCGGCCAGCGCGAGCATCCCCGTTCCGGTCCCCAGATCGATCACCGTCTGCCCCTCGATGTCCCCCTCCAGGTCGGCCAGCGCGACGAGATGCGCGGCGACCGAGGCCGGCGTGCGATACTGTTCGAGATCCCGAATCGGGTCCTCGAAGTCCGAGACGCCCCCCAGTTCGGCTTCGAGACGGGCTTTCAGTCCCATTGGTCTCCCATCGTCGGGGGACTCATCACCACGTCCCCTCGAAGGTGTCGAACTCGAGTGCGTCCATCGGTTCCTCCCCGATGGCGATGCGGTACTCCTGGGGGGTCAAAAGCGGCTGGTCGAACTGGGGCCCGTCGTCGGTCGTGATCCGTGGGCAGGCGGTGTTCACGTAGGCGTCGAGGCCGAAGTTCTTGAGGTGTGAGGGGGTGATCTCGTCGAGGGTGATGAGGGAGGCGTTCTCGTTCTCCGCGGCGAGCTGTTCGGCGATGCCGTGGCGACGCTGGCCGATCTTCGTCCCCGCGATGATGCCCCAGGTCTCGGCGTCCATCGCCTGGTGGATCGCGGCGTAGCGCTGTTTGACGAATTTCTCCGCGGACGCGGGTTTGACGACGTTGTTCACCGGATCCGCGATGATGACGTCCTTTTCGGGGTTGTCCATGGCGAGCCCGGAAGGGTGAAAGCCACCGCCACCGACATAGAGGACCTGCTCGGCCGGAACCTTGGCGCTCGCGTAGTTACACCCGAGGACCTGGCCCTCGTGGGTGAGTCGTTCGTCCCCCCGGCGAGTCTGGACCGTAAAGCCCCGGTCTTCGAGGAAGGCCTGCATCGCGTCGAACTTGTTCATGTGCTGAGCGGTGGTCACCAGCCCCACCTCGCCGGGCTCCAGATGCTCGATGGCTTCGGCCATAATCGGTTCGACGTCGACGTTCGAGAACAGCGGCACGTAGACCACCCCCTCCGATTCGACCATCGGCGAATGACCGAAGTGGACGAACACGTCGGTCCGACGCATCAGATCCATGTCCAGGTCACAGGCCCCGAAGTTGGCCTCGCCGGAGATGTAGATCTGCACCCGGTCAGGCAGATGTGCTTCGAGGTCGCTTGCCACGTTCGGCGCGCGTCGCTTGATCCCCTCGGGGAACTGCAGGCCAACGGTTTCGGCCGCCTGCTCCGTTACTGCCTCCGCGACTCGTTCGAGTTCGTAATCCCACTCCCGGTCGTGTTTCAGGGCGAGGCCGGTATCCCGGAGATCACCCTCCCAGCCGTCCGTATCGGTCATTACGCCGCTCTATTGGGTAGGGAGGTATAACCCGTCCGGTCCCCACACTCGACACCGAAGGTGCTTAGGCCAGGCCGACAAACCGCCGATATGGCGATTCACAGCGACTGGGGCGACTGGCTACCCGAGGCCGTCGCCGCGGCGAATCCGGACGGCCTCGCCCTGTGGTATCTCGGCTGTAACGGCTTCATTCTGAAGGCCGGTGACGGAACCACCCTCTTCATCGATCCGTACCTGGGGACCGGCGATCCTCCCCGGACGGTTCGGATGATCCCGATTCCCTTCGAGCCAGGAGACGTTCAGGCGGCCGACGCCGTGCTGGCGACACACGAGCACACCGACCACGTGCACGGCCCGAGCCAGGGCCCCATCCTCACGGAAACCGGGGCCACGTTCCTTGCTCCGGAGCAGAGCGTCCGAAAGGCTCGCGAGGAAGAGACCTGGACGGAGACCTACGGCGTCGAACCCGACCAGTACGACGTCGTCTCGACGGGCGAATCACGCGAGTTCGGAGCGGTGACCGTCCACGTCGAACCGGCCTTCGATCCGGACGCGGCCGAGCCGGTGAGCTACCTGATCGAGTACGACGGCCTGACGGTCTTCCACGGCGGGGACACGAAGCCGGACCCAGCCCTGGAGAAAATCGGCCGGGAGTACGACATCGATCTGGGAATCCTCGCGTTCGGTTCGACCGGGATGATCCCCGACAAAACCACCCGCGAGCCGAAGAAGACGACGTGGTACAGCGACGAGACCCAGGTCATCGACGCCGCCGAACAACTCTCACTCGATCGGCTCCTGCCGACCCACTGGGACATGTGGAAGGGGCTGACGGCCGATCCGACTGCCCTGTTCGATCACCGTCGTTCACGACAGGCACCCGCTCGAATCGACATCGTGGAGATCGGCGATCGAGTCGATCTGCAGTAACCACGGCTTTAAGAGGCTGTTGACCCACCCTTTTCGTGTACACATGACACGCCGAGGGGGTCGCCATGACTGAGGAACAGGTCGTCCAGGTAGACGGTATCACCGTCGAGAAGTCCTTCGATGCGGAGGGGTTTCCCGTCCCCGCCGTACGGATGGAAATCGCGTCCGAACGGAGCGAGCCAGTCTCGGTTCGCCTGACCGAGACGGTACCCGATCAGTTCGACATCGACCAGATCGGGTTTCACCCGGACTACGGGAGCGAGCACTGGACGGCCCGGAGCGACGGCACGCTCCGGTTCGAGCGCGAACTCGTCCCGGCGGAGACGCTTACGACCGTCTACGGGATCCGCATGGACGACCGGACGGATCCGACACCGCTGCTCGACGAACCATCCCTGGCCGTGGACCCCGCGCCGATCAACCCGGCTGGGGAGGACATAACAGACTCGCGTGAGGACCTGGGTGCGAGCGAGACAGCCGAGTCGACGGCCACAGCGGAGTCCCTGCCGGACGACGACGCGGAGATCATCGGCGGATCGCCGTCGAACGGCGGCGCCGACTCGAAGACACAATCGACAGAAACGGCGCCGTCCGTAACCGGTGATTCGTCGGTTCAGACGGCCGCGGCCGATGCGGAAACGGCCTCGGAATCGGCCGCGACGGAAACCAACGGGGGCCTCGACACGGAGGCGACGGTCGAAGCGGCCGTCGGCGGTGGGGACGCCGAGGACGATGCCGAGCCCGAGCCGGAATCGAAAACGATCGAGGGGGAATCCGACTTCGAGACGATCGTGGAGGCCCTCGTGGCGGAACTGGAATCGGGCGCCGTCGACGAGACCGACAGGGAAGCCCTCGCGTCGGCGCTCTCGACGGGGTCGCGGAGCCAGTCAGTGCAGGTCGAACACCTCCAGTCCCGCGTGGCCGAACTGGAGGCCTACACGGACGCCCTGGAGTCGTTCATCGACGCGGCCGGGACCAGCGAGGACATCTCGACGATGCTCGCCCCCGAGTTCGAGGCCGTCGAATCTCGCCTGGACACGCTCGAATCCGGCCAGACGGCCCTCGAAGCGGGCCAGGACGACATCGAAACCGATCTCGATGCCGTCGTGGAGGATGTCGAGGATCTGGACGAGGAGTTCGACGAGTTCGAGGACGACATCGAGGATCTCGAAGACGACGTCGAGGACCTGACCACGGACCAGGACGATCTGAACGCCGAACTGGAGGAGCTGGCCGGCTATCAGGACGCCCTCGACGACGAGATCGCGGACCTCGCGGCCACGCAGGCGGACCTCCTGGAGACGGCCGATCAGACACAGCAGGACGTTGCCGACCTCGAATCGCAGGTCGAGACGGTCGACGACGAGTTCGAATCTCTCCAGAACGAGCAATCCCAGCTCGCAACAGCACAGGAGGCCACCGAAGCGGAACTGGAGGAACTCGCCACGGAGCAGGCCGAGCAGATCTCCTGGCTGCAGGATCTCCAGACCGACCACCAGGACCTGGAAGGCACCGTCGACGGGCTCGAAGAAACCGTAAAGACGGTCGACGCGCAGGCGAGCGAGGTGGCCGAGTCGGTCGACCGGCTGGAGTCCGCGGTCGAGCGCGCGGAATCGACCGTCGCCGACTTCCAGTCGGAGATCGAGTCCATTCAGTCACAAATCGAGTCGGCAGTCGAAAAACGGGCCGAACTGGCCGACACAGTCGAATCCGTCGCCGAAGACACGGCCCAGATGGAGGCGGAACTCGAACGGATCGAGCGCCTCCAGGGCGATCTGGACGCGATGGACGAGCGACTCGCGGACGTCGAGGACCTGCAGCTCACCGTCCAGGAACTCGAAACGAAGTTCGAGAACTTCGAGGAGGACATCAATCGCATTCGGCAGGTCAGCGACCAGCTTTCGGACGTCTTCTGAGCGTTACGGGGACCGGTCCGCCGTTTCGTCCGCGTCGTGTTCGACTCGATTTGCCGTGAACCGTTCGCCCTCGGGGAAGAGGTTTTCGAGGGCTTCCGGGTCCTCACCGGGTTCGAGCGTGAGCGGTTCGATGCGGGCTGCACCCTTGATATCTCGTGCCCCCTCGGTCCCGGGGGTAACCAGCCGGTTCGTGTACTCCTGGTGGGCCCCGATCGGGACGCCGTCTTTCAGGAAGGCAAGTACGCCGCCCAGGGCCTCGCGGATCGGAATCGTGACGGCGTACTCGTCGGCGGATTCGACGAGGAGGTGAGTCGTGTCCGGCGCCACGCCAGCCGCGTCAAGCAACGAGCCCACTGTCGGGCCGGTCCAGTCGGCGGTGTAGCTGCTCCCCGTCGCACAGATGATCTCGACGGCCTCGGTCGTGATCTCGAAGTCCGCAAGCCGGGCTTCGGTCACGGCGACTCGATCGGGGCCGTCGACGGTCACTGGCGGTCCGAACGCGAGTGCGTCGGCGAGTGACCCGTAATCGTCCATTACGTCGATCGTTAGGCCCCGCGGCTTCTATACATTTCGTCACGGGTTATCTGTGGCTGCCGAAGAGTACATTACGGGGACGCCCACGGTATAGGTATGGCGCGAGAGAGCTACCAAGAGCAGCTCGATCAACTGCGCAGCGACGTGCTTTACATGGGGGAACTCGTGGGGGACCGGTTACGGACGGCGCTGTCTGCGATGGAATCGAAAGACGATACGGCGGCGATGAACGTTATCGAGGGCGACGCCGAGATCAACCAACTGTATCTCGATCTGGAAGGGGACTGTGTCGACTTGCTGGCCCTTCAGCAGCCGGTGGCCTCCGATCTCCGATTTATCGCGGCCTCCTTCAAGATCATCACGGACCTCGAACGCATCGGGGACCTGGCGACGAACCTCGCCGACTACAGTCTGGACGCCGAACGGGACGTGTTCCCGGAGGTCGACATCCAGTCGATCGGCGACGAGACACTGGACATGCTCGAGACGGCCATGGAGGCCTTCGAAACCGAGGATCACGACACCTGCCTGGCGATCGCCGATCGGGACGAGGAGGTCGACGAGATGTGCCGAAAAGCCTCCGAGGCCGTTGTCCGTGATCTGATGGAGCGAAACATTTCGAACGGGACCGACGACGCGGAGATCGAACAGCTGATGAACGACGTCTCGCGGCTCCTGCTCACTATCCGGGACCTCGAACGGGTCGGGGACCACGCGACGAACATCGCCGCGCGGACCCTCTACATGAGCGAGGGTGATGACCAGCTAATCTACTGATCAGTCATCAGCCGGTTCGCCGGTCGGCTCCTCGGCCTCGATACTCGGCGGATAGGAGCCCCGATCCAGCTTGAGATCCGTCTCCGGACGAGCCATACAGGTCAACGCGTAGTTCTCGGCTTCCGCCTCCGTGAGTCCACGAGCGCCCGGCTGCGTAACCTCACCTTCGATAATCTCGGCCGAGCAGGCCAGACACATCCCGACACGGCAGGAGTACTCCTGGGAGATTCCCTCCCGAACCGCGACGTCGAGGATCGTCTCGGTCTCTGCCACCTCGATTTCCTCGCCGGTCCCGACGAACTCGACGGTGTGTGTTGTCATGCAGTCGTGTAGGGAAATCACCCCTATAACCCTTTTCTCCCACGTGGCCCCGGCCGGCTCTCGGAATGGGGCCGACCGACAACGGTTTTCATCAGGGGTGTCTACCCGTGTGCATGCCTCCCGCAGAGAGAGACGCCATCGTCGTCGGGGCCGGCACCGCAGGTGCTTACGCCGCCGCGACGATCGCCAGCGCCGGATACGACGTGACGGTACTCGAACGGAAACCCGAGGACGAAGCCGGACACATCGCCTGCGGGGACGCGTTGAAGGGGGCCGACGAGTTCCCCGACTCGATTCCGAAATCAACCTTCGAACACGCGATCAGCAACCCGGACGTCGATCACGGCCGGTTCGAGATCCCACAGGCCGACACGGTCGTCGACATCCCCGTGCCGGGAGAATTGGCCGTCATCGACCGACTGGCGTTCGGGAAGGCGATCATCGACGGCGCTCAGATCGCGGGAGCCACCTTCGAGTTCGACACCGTCGTCACGGACGTACTCCAGGACGGAAAGCAGGTTACAGGCGTTACAGCGATGCAAGACGGCGAGCCCCAGGCCTTCGAGGCCCCGATCGTCGTGGATGCTGCGGGGGCGCTCTCGCTCCTGCAAGACAAGGCCGACCTCGAGGAGACGACCTTCGACACGAACGTGAACTACCGGCAGTTCACCTCGGCCTATCGAGAGATCATCGAGGTCGAGGAGCCGGTCGATTACGAGGACGCCCTGGTCTTCAAACCGACAGACCGCGCGGAAGGGTACATCTGGTACTTCCCCCGGACCGCCACCGAGATAAACGCCGGCCTGGGGTTCCAGATGACCGCGGAGCCAATGCAGTTGGTCGAGGCTCTCAGGGAGGACCTCGAATCCCGACCGGAGTTCGAGAACGCGGAAGTGCTCGACAAACTCGGCGCGGCCATCCCAACTCGCCGCCCCTACGACTCCGCGGTCGCACCGGGCTATCTCGCGGCGGGAGACGCCGCCGGCCACGTGAACCCCACGACTGGCGGGGGCATTGCTGGAGCAGCCTATGCCGGCACGTACGCCGGCGAAAGCGCCATCGACGCGCTCGAAGCCGACGACGCGAGCGAGGACGTGCTCTGGGAGTACAACGAGCGAGTCATGGACCACTTCGGCGGCCGATACGCCAGCCTGGACGTGTACAACATCCTGACGACGGCCGTCGAGGTCGAGGATCTCATGGACCTGTTGGCCTCGATTCCGGCCGAGAAGGTCTCGGAGGCACTCTATGCCGGGACAGCCGATTTCGGCCTGGGGCTCAAACTCCGGACCATGCTGGGGAGTCTGGGTCACTTGGGCTTGCTCTACCAGCTGTATCAGACCAAAGACGTGGCCGACCGCCTGCTTGACCACTACGAGACCTACCCCGAGTCGCCCGCCGAGTTTGCCGAGTGGCAACGAGAACGAGATGCGATCATGGAGTCGGTCTACCAGGTGACCGGGGCGTCGCCAAAGTACTGAGCGGTGTTGTGTCCTCAGACGAATCCTCACCGAGCCAAGCGGCGTCTGTCGGGTGGCTGACGTTACGGCCGATGCGCGATCGGGGTTAACACGTCCTTACCAATAGCTGCCGGTAATTCGAAATGGCGGCTTGATTCGGGGGAATCGACCCCCAGCGGGGACCCAAACAACCAAATCGGTTAAGTAGGTGGTCGTTGATGGATAGTGTGGGTGATACACAAACATGGCAGGTTCGTCTGGTGGTAGCGAAACGTCTGTATCGGATGAGCTCAAGGAAGCGGAGGAGGCAATGGAAGGACCGCGGATCGAATTCTACGGGGGTCGCTGGGCAAGTACGATCCCCTTACTCCTGTTCATTCTCTGGGCCATCTTCCAGAGTGGTGTCCTCGGTATCGGGGACACGAACGGGCTGGTAATCGGGGCCCTGGTCGCGACGATCATCGGGATGTTCTTCGCGAAGGGCGACTGGAAAACATACGCAAATACGATTTTCGAAGGGATGACACAGCGAGTGGCCGCGACGGCGATCGTGGCCTGGCTGTGGGCCGGCATGTTCGCCGAAACGCTGCAGGTTGGTGGCTTCGTCGACGGCCTGATTTATGCCGCAGACGCGCTCAACGTCGGGGCCGCGACGTTCCCCGCCGCAGCGTTCATCCTCGCAGGATTGCTCGCAACCGGAATCGGTACCGGGTACGGGACGACTGTCGCGTTCGTCACGCTGTTCTTCCCGGCCGGGGTCCTGCTCGGCGCGAGTCCAGTCCTCCTGTTCGCGGCAATCCTTTCGGGAGCCGTGTTCGGGGACAACCTCGCCCCGGTGAGTGACACCACGATTGTGAGTGCCGTGACCCAGGACTCGGACATTGGGGGCGTCGTCGCCTCCCGGTTCAAGTACGCGATCGCCGCCGCGGTACCGGCGTTCATCGCGTTCCTGGTCATGGGTTCGATCATGCCCGGTGCCGACCTTCAGGGCCAGGCCGCCCTGGAGGGAACTGCACCTGGGCTCTTGCACCTCGTCTCCATGGGGATCGTCATCGTGACGGCCATCCGTGGTCGCCACATTGTCGAGGCGATCTCCTGGGGTATCATCGCCGCGATCGCGTTCAACTTGATCTTCGGGCTCTCGACGGTGAGCGACATCGTCGCCTTCACCGTCACCGAACCCGGAGCCTTCACGGCCCTGCCGTTCGTGGTCGTGGGTGACGCAGCCGGCGTGGGTGGCAGTCTGTACGCCGGTGCGCTCGGCTTCTTCCCGCTGATCGTGCTGACCCTGCTGATCGTTTCGATGGCTCGCATCATGATCCAGGGCGGTGGCTTCCAGGCGATGCAGGACATCCTGCTCAACAGCGTCGCGACGACGGTGCGACGTGCCGAGCTGACGATGGTTCTGGGGACGGCCGCGATCAACGGCATGATCACGATCAACACGGCCGCGGAGATCGCAATCGCGCCGTACATCGCACGAATCGGCGAGAAGTTCAACATCAACGGCTACCGCCGGGCGAACATCCTGGACGCGAACACCTCCGCGCTCGGGTACATCTTCCCGTGGGCCGGTGGTGTCCTGGTCGGATACCAGGTCATGGTCGGTCCGGACGGGCTCGGTGCCCAGTACGGAGACGCCATGATCGTCAACCCGATCGAAGTGGTACCGTACGTGTTCCACGGCTGGTTCCTGTTGTTCGTCTTCATCATCGCGGCGATCACCGGGTTCGGGCGTGAATACATTGCCGACCGGCGCTCCGAGGAGGTGGCTCGCGTATGAGCGTCCTCGAGAAGTGGCTGGCCGGCTGGACGTTCCGGACCGCAAAACCCGACTACGAGCCGGGTGAGAAGATCGAGGTGATGGTCACATCGATGCAGAACGGCAAAGCAAAGGCCCGAATCGGTGACTCGGTCCTCCGGATCAAGGAGGTGCCTGAGGACGGGCTGAACACGAGAGTGATGGTCAAGGTCGACGAGTGGGACACCGAGGACCACATCGGCGAAGGGACCTACCTCGAGACGGTCGGCGAGAGCGCTTTCTAGGCCGTTCGGGTTTCTTTTTCAGGTGCGGTCGACAGTCGCCTCGACGCGAACGGACTCCGGATAGTCCCACTCGAGGACCTGCCGACCGACCTCCTCCCGACCGCGAAGCTCGAAGCGACGCTGATAGACCGTGTACTGCCAGTCGTCGTATCGGGCCGTCGAATCGCCGTCGAGTTGCTTGTAAAGCGGCACGCGATATTCCGTCGGGGCGTCCGAGTGGGGGCCTTTGAGCTCGGTTCCCTTCCGGCGGACGGTCCGTTTGATCGTCTCGACGACGGAATCGAGTGTCTCCCGATCGCCGCTCTTCAGCGTGAGGTGGAGGACGGTGGTCATGAGCCAAGGGAGGACGAGCGACGGGAAAAGCCTGTAGTATGCGAGTCGAGTCTGTCGTGGAGTCACACACTCCGACATTCTCTTATTACGCCACCGTGTACCGCTCTAGTAATGACGGTTGAAGCGACAAGCGCCGGGGCCATTCTCTATCGGGACACGCGGGGCCGGCGTGAATACCTCCTACTGAAGAGCCGCCCCGGGGACTGGGAATTCCCCAAAGGCGGCGTCGAGGGGGACGAAGAACTCCAGCAGACGGCGATCAGAGAGGTACAGGAGGAAGCCGGAATCAGCGATTTCAGGCTGCTCGATGGCTTCCGCGAGGAATACGATTATGTCTTCGAGGCGAACGGGGACCGGATCCACAAGACCGTACACCTGTTCGTCGCGAAGTCCTACGAGGCCAGTGCCGAACTGTCCCACGAACACCGGGACCACCAGTGGCGTGATTACCAGCAAGCACTGAACACGATTACCCAGGACGGCCCGCGGGACATCCTGCGGGACGCCCACGAGCACATCGACGAACTGGACGTGTGAGCTTCCCACCCGGGGACAGCGAGTTCGCCTTCGAACTGGCGAGTTGTGCCTGGGCCGAACAGGAGTGGCCACCAACGGGTGAGCCGACACCGGCCATCGTCGCCCGCCAACTGGGCTGGCAGCAGCGTCGCTGGGATACCATCGTGATCGAGGTCGATCCCGGGGCCTTCGAGACCCGCGCCGCGTTCGGCCCCGAGCGGCTCAACAGCGACCTTCGGCACGTCCTCCAGCACGCCCCGGAATCCTGGACCTATTACCGCGAGGCCCTTCCACACCCGGGCTATCCCTGGCGGTACGTCAGGGAGTCGATCCACGAGGCGACGGCCCGTGACGCCCTCGAATCCCGCAAGCGCGGGGGCCAAATCGAGATCCGCCGGGTCGAGAAGTACCCCGACTGGGTCGACCGAATCATCGCGATCGAGAACAAACCCGACCTGGATGCAAGCGCCGCCCGGCGACTCACGGACCAGCTAGAACGAGATGTCGCCGCCGGGATCGCCGACGAGGTCTGGCTCGCGACGACCGGCACCGATTCGCGAGTGGAACCAGCGCTCTTAGAACGGATCCCCTCCGAGGTCGGAATTCTCACGCTGGGGCCCGAGGGAGTTGACGTGCGCTGGCGACCGCGCACCCTCGACACGGAGCAAGCTGGTATCGACATCCTCGACCGATCCGAAGGCGGATCACACGATCAGTCAGCAGCCCAGTTCGAGGTGCTGTCACGGGCCGCAAAATCGGAGAAACGATACGACATCGCCGAGCGGGCCTACGAGCGGGGGTGGCGTCACTACGTCGAGTCGATGCGGCCGGACTGTGCACACTTCGATTTGACCGTTGGTCGGTACGGCTACAGACCGACGTGTACAGCCTTCGATCGGACCCAGACCCCACGGGAGTGTCGGGGTAGCTGTCCACACTTCCAGCCCGAACCGCCCCAGCACCGACAGGGTGGCTGGCCCATTGAGGGCGGACCCGGGCAGACGGTCAAGCGAATCTTGCGAGAACGGAGCGCGAGGCGTCACTCCGTCTCCAGCACTGTCACGTCCGATCGGGGCACCGCCAGCCGGTAGGTCGGAACGGTTCGGTCGATCCGTTCCAGGACGTCTTTTTGGGTGAGTGTCCGGAGCGCGGCACGGACCTCCTCGACCGCGGCGTTTGGCTCCCCCTGATCGCGCACCTCGTGGAGGATCGCGACGACACTCGCCGAGCGCTCCTCGGGGCCCGGAACCGCCTCGAAGACCGCCGCTTCGATTCCAGCAAAGGCGACGGCCGGCCCATCACCTGTCTCGCCGGAAAGCACCGCCTCACCCTCCGGCGTGACCCGGATCAAGCTGTTATCGTCTCGATAGTAGTAGGGTTTGAGTTCGGATTCGAGGTACTGGTGGACCTCGCTGCCGCTGTCCATATCCCAGGCCGCCTGGAGCTCGCTGTTCTTCGTGGGTTCACGTTCCAGAATATCCGCGAGCCGCGACCGGGCCGTCTCGGAGAGGGGCATATCTACGGGGATTAAGGCGAGGTATTTCCCCTTTCTGGCTCAGGAGCCGAAGATAGATTTTGTGTCCGTGAGCGTCTCCTCGACCTGTGTGTAGACCAAAAGGAGGGCCAGCACGGCGAGGACGCTCCCCGCGAGAAAGGGCACGTGAAAGCCAAAGCGCTCCAGAAAGCCGGCCGAAAGCGGCCCCACCGCCACCCCAAACCCGAAGGCCATGGTAAGCACCGACAGCGTGGTTCCCGAGGCCCCCTCGCGGGCGAGGTCACCGGCCAGCGCCAGCGAGGGCGCGAAGACCATCGCGACGGCGACCCCCTGTGCGAGCCTAGCGAGTGTCATCAGAAGCGGCGAGAGGACATACCCCTGCGCGAGCGTCGAGGGAACGAGAATCAGGAATCCGGCGACGAGGAACGGACGACGCCCATACCCGTCACTCGCCCGCCCGATCGGGATCTGCAGCAGGATGTTCGCGATCGTCACCGCCCCGAACTGGATCCCGAAAAGAACCGTCGACTGTCCCAGGCGAGCGTTGATCTGGCCTTCGAGGGGCGCAAAGAGTGCGATCGCGATCCCCATCGCCACGGTGCCCAGGCCAAGGGTGAAAACCGGATCCAGGAGATAGCCCGGTGGCCCCCTGACCGCAATGGAGAGGTCGCTTCCGGCACTCGCCCGGGTCTCCGGGGGATCCTCGACGAAGAGAGACACGAGGAGGAAACTGAGAAACGCCCCCGCGACCGCGACGAGAAAGGCCGCATCGAAGCCCCAGAATTCGACGACGACCCCGGCGACGATCGGGCCAAAGCCGAACCCGATGAGTCTGAAAGTGTTGTAGACCCCAAAGTTGCCGCCGCGGGTCCGAGCGCTCGTCGCGAACTCGTTTACGAGTGCAACCGTCGCCGGGATGGTAAAGGCCGCCCCGATTCCCTGGAGCAGCCGGAAGAAGAGGACCCAGCGGTACTGTGAGACGAAGATGTACCCACCGCTCCCGATCCCTAGGACCGCGAGCCCGAAGAGGATGAAGACCTTCCGCCGGCCCGCCCGGTCAGTCAACCGTCCCGTGAAGGGCTGGCTAAAGCTGTTGAGAAAGCCAAACATCGAGAGCGCGAGGCCGATCAGCAGCGATTCGGTGACCGTGATCGAGATGATCGGGACCTGGGTGCCCAGCAGGGCGTCGAGCTGAATTTGGCCGGAGGCGATGTAGAGCGGCAGGACGATGATGAGAAAGGAGTTGCCCATCTCGTCGGCCATCCGTGCGAATGCCAGCACGAGGACCCGACGGTCGGTACCGAAAACGGCCATGATGGGGATTACTGACTCGATGCCTTCCCTGTTTGGAAACCGGTCGCGCGAGCAACGGCCTTAAGCCCGCGAATCGAGAACGGACCCCCAATGGAGTTCTGTGACGAATGCGGCTCGATGATGCGAGCCGACGGCGAGTTCTGGGTGTGTACCAGCTGTGAGAACCGACAGCCCAAGAACCCCGACGCGAACTACGTCCTCTCGGAGGAACAGGAGGTCAGCGAGGTCATCGAAACCGGAACCGGCGGTGACACCGGGCTTCCGACGACCGAGACCCAGTGCCCGGAGTGTGGGAACGATACGGCCTACTGGTACATGCAACAGATTCGCTCGGCCGACGAGTCAGAGACCCGCTTTTTCGTCTGCACGGAGTGCGATCACCGCTGGCGAGAAGACGATCACTGACACCCACCTTTTTCGAGACGGGGTTCCTTGCTCGCTGCCTCGCTGCGGAACCCCGTCTCCAAATATCTGGACCAAAAAAGCCGCGCCGACGGCGCGGAGAACCGCTTCGAGCGGGTTCTTCGAACCCGCTCTCGCGGATGCTACTTCTCTCACCCAGTATCAATTGTCATGGGAACGGCCCCAGACCATAGCGGAAATTTGCCGTCCCACTTGTGAAGCGGGTGTGACCGCCTCCGTTATTCCATCCGTGCGAAGGTAAGATAGCCCGTGTGACCGACCCCCTTCGTGGCGGGACGGGACCCACGGTCGTCGAAGTCCATCCGCCGCTGGATGGTCTCGGTCGTCTCGACGTCTCCCAGACCCGCTTCGCGAGCCGTGTGTTCGACCTCGCGAGCGGCCTCGATGAACGGCGAGTAGACGGCCACGAAGCCGCCGGAGACGAGCAGATCGGGTGCCCGAGCCACGACGGTTGGGGCGTCTTCCGTGTCGAGGGTGAGCACGTCGAAGCCACCCAGGTCCCCAAGTGCCTCGGTCAGGTCACCGGTTCGGACCTCGACGGTTTCGGCCACGCCAGCCAGTTTCATGTTCTCGCGGGCCACGTCGGCAAAGTCAGGGTCGCGCTCGAAGGTCGTAACCGCGGCCCCCATTCGACCGAGGTAGGCCGCGAGCACGCCCGTTCCGGTACCGGCGTCGAGCACCCGGTCGCCGGCCGCGACGCCCGTGTGCCCGACCAGAAGGCCGATGTCCTTTGGCATCATCGGCGCGCCGGTTCGCTCCAGGTGGTTGAACAGGTCCGGTCCTCGCAGGGCCCGGACCCCAAAGGCCTCGCCGAGATGACTCTCGACCTGCTGGCCGGGTTCGACGTCCTCGGGGACGTGCACGACCCCCAGATCGGTGTGAAGTTCCGCACCCGGTTCGACCAGAAACTCCCGGTCGCCGCGGACGAGGAGAATCACTCGAGGTCGTCGATGGCCGCCGCGAGGTCGCCATCCGCCGCTTCGAGGGCCTGTCGGGCTGTCTCCGTCGGAACCCCGGCCCGCTCGGCAACGATCTCGACGTCGGCCTCGGGAATCCCAGTCCCGGACTCGGCCGGGGACTCGCTCTCCTCGGACTCCGCCTCGTGTTCCGCTGGTTCGCCGACGACCTGGTAGGTCTCCTGGCCCTGGGCGTCCATGCGGGTGACCTCGGGCTCGTCGAAGTGGAGTTTGGTCCCGTCTTCGAGGGTGATCGTGGCCTCGACGGCGTCGAGTTCGTCGAGGTCGATCCCCATCTGGTCCATGAGCTGTTCCATCTTGCGCGGGTTCATGCCGCCGCCTCCGAACATACCCGAGGGTTGGAAGCCGGGGAGAAAAGCGTGGCGTTTGGGACACTCAGCGAGCGCCCTCGCGGACGAGCACGGCCATGCCCGTCTCGAAGTCGAGCATCGCCGACGCGTCGAGTTCGGCCCGGCCCACCGCGATGAGTTCGCCGCGTTCGTGTTCGATTAGCACCTCGTCGCCCGCCCGCACCGCCGGATCGACCGATTGGACGAACTTCGCGAAGACGTTCTTCCCGTCTCTGACGTATGGCTCGCTCTCGTCACCCACCACGACGCGGTAGGCCGGGGGATCGAGGGCTGCCTGAAGATCCTGCCCACCGGCCAGACCGAGCGTGAAGCGGCCGTCCGTCCCCAGACTCACCAGCCGGTCGCCGTCCTGGATGACCTGGCGCGGGCGACCGGATGCGGAGCGCTGGATCGTCCGGTCCACGCCGGGTGGAAAAAGTGCCTGCCCGGCTCCAGCCCCGAACTGGTAGTCGGCTACGGTGCGCAGTTGTGCCGCCGAGTGCATGGCCGTCCTGGGGTCGGGAGCGGTTTAGCGGCTTCGTTCACGTCCGCCGGAACAGTCGACTCCAGAGCGAGCGGGCGGACGGCCGTTCGGCCAGTAGTACTGGCACGTCGAGCGCTTCGAGACTCCGAAGCGCCGGCGAGCCCTGTATCACCCGGGAGAGCAGGCCCCGCTCGGTCGCGCCCAGAACGACCAGGTCGTACTCGCCGCCGAGTCGACCGATGACCGACGACGGGGATCCCGTCTCCACGATCTGTTCGGCGTCTTCGAGGCCATTCTCCGTGGCCCACTCCGTGAGGAACTTCTCGCCAGCGGCCTCCTCGCCCGCGTCGACCACGTGAAGCAACGAGACCGAGGAATCGACTGCCGCCTGGAGTGCCCTGGCGACGTCGGCAGAGAGTTCCGAGGAGCGCCCACCCGTCGTGGGGAGCAAGACCTCCGCAGGATCGAACTCCTCGGCGTCGAGGACCAGGAAGTCACAGGGCAGGTCGTGGGTCAACTCGTCAAGTGCCCGCTCGGCGCGACCGCCAGCAAAGCGAGCCCCGCCATACCCCATGACAACCGTGTCGGCGTCGTGGTCTCTCGCAGCATCAAAGACCTCTTCGAGGCCCCGGTGAGAGAGGATCGTCCGGGTCTCGATCGGCACCCCAAACTGCGTCGCGTCCTCGGTCGCCGCCGAAAGAAGCTCCGAGGACCGCGCGTCGATCTGGTCTCGATTGCGCGCTGCGGCCTGCAACGACGTCTGGTCGGGGACGGTGACGATGTGTGTCGCGAGCACGCGACCCCCCTGCTGGCGGGCGAGAATGCTCGCCAGGGTGATGAGCGCGGTCTCCGTCCGGGGGTTCATGACCGGCACCATGATCGTCGGCCCTTCGTCCCCGTTCGGTGCGACGGCGTTTGCGGCATCAACCACCTGGTCGGGGAACTGTTCCTCCCGTGACGAGATGAAATCCGAGAGCACGCCCTCCTGGGTCGTGTTGTCCCGCGCGTAGAGGAAGTACCAGACCACCGCGCCGGCCACGAAGGCCCCGGCTAACGCGATTTCGTAATTGTCCATGAACGCGACGAGCCCCAGGGAGAGAACGGTCCCGAGAATTGGGGTGTAGGGATACAACGGCACCGTGAAGTCCGGGTCGTACTCCGGGGTTTCTGCCTCCCGAAAGACGATCAGGGCCACGTTCATCAGGGCATAGACGATGAGATGGAGCACACTCGCGGCCTTCGCGAGCACCGCGATTTCCCGACCCAGAAGCGCGATGAATACGACGATCAGCACGCCCGTGACCAAAATTGACCGGTAGGGCGTCGAGAAGTTCGGGTGGACCTCGTTGAGCCAGTCCGTGACGATCTTGTCACGGCCCATCGCGAAGTTGATCCGCGCGGAGGCCAGAATCGAGGCGTTGGCCGAGGAGGCTGTCGCCAGAAGCGCTCCGACGGTCATCACCCCAGCCGCTGCCCCCGCAACCCCGGTTATCGGCCCGATAGCGGTTGGGAAGGCCACTTCCGCCGCCTGAGCGACCGGAGCGTCCGTGCTGAGTTCGGGCCACGGAACCACGCCGAGCATGATCGAGACGACGATCGCATAGATGACCGTCACGATGGCCACACTTCCGATGAGCGCGATCGGGAGGTTGCGTCCCGGATTGCGAAGTTCCTCGCCCACGGTGGCGATCTTCGCATACCCCAGAAACGAGACGAATACGAGGGCCGTTCCCGGAAGGATCTGGCCGAGGCCGAGGGGAGCGAGACCACCCTCGCTCGTGAGCGTGGCGTAGTCAAAGGAGAAGAAGCCGGCAATCGAAAACAACGTGAGAATGCCCAGGAGCAGGAAGACGATAACCGTCTGCACACCACCAGTCTCCTTCGCACCGATGTAGTTGACCCCGACAAACACGACGCCCGCGATCAGTGCCCCGACCTGGATCTGGTTGAGAAAGCCCAAGTCCGGGAGCGAGACGAAGACCGCGAGGTACTGACCGAACCCGATCGAGTAGAAGGCTGAGGCAAAGGCAAGCCCCATCCAGTCACCCATGCCGGCGATCGAGCCGAACAGTGGCCCAAGGGACTTGTTGATGTAATAGTACCCCCCGCCAGCCTTGGGCATGGCCGTCCCGAGTTCGGAGATCGAGAGCGCATTCACCATCGCGATCACGCCCCCGACGACGAAGGAGAGCACCACGACTGGCCCGGCAGCGTGGGCTGCAACACCGGGGAGCACGAAGATCCCGGCCCCGATCATGGTCCCGATCCCGATGGTCATCGCCGAGATCAGGCCCAGGTCTTTCGCGAGTTCTTCCTCGGTCATGTTTCGGGGAGAGAGATTACCGGCCGGTCAGCACGGGTGAGTAACTTGAGTGAGAGATCACCGGAGAGAAAGTGCATCAGCCGACCGCCCGATCGCGGACGGTAGACGATCGAAGTCGCCTCGACGTCGGCGGCCGTTTCGATTATCGCGCCCACCACGTCCCGGGCGTAGGCCGTCTCGGACTCCGCATCCGGGAAGTGCTCGCGCAGGACGGCGAAACTCTCCGCCGCGATCGCTTCTGATTGCTCGACCGGCGTCTTGTCCGGCACGCCCTCGCCTTTTTCGACGACGTGGAGCACGACGACCTCGCCCGGATCGTACTTTGCGAGAATTCGAGCCGTTTTCTCGGCGTCGTCCACGTTTGCGACCGGGACCAGCACGCGCCCGAGAAGGTCCCGATTCCGGTCGGTGGGCGTCTCGTTCATACCCGTCTCTATTGTGGACTGGCAGTTAAAACCGTTCGAATTGCCTCAAAGCAGGAACGTCTCGATCCGATCTCCCAGATCGATGAACGTGTCGGCGACGTCCCTGAGTTCCTCGGCGGTCGAACTCTCGAAGGCCATGACCTCCACGCGGACGCCCTCGTGACGGAGATGGGAGACCAGTCGCGAGAAATCGCCATCGCCCGTACAGAGCACGACCGTGTCCACGTGATCGGCCAGCGTCACCGCGTCCAGACTCATACCCACGTCCCAGTCAGCCTTCTTCGAGCCGTCCTGGAAGGTCTTGATGTCCTTGATCTTGGTCTCGAAGCCGATGTCGGCAAGCGCCTCGAAGAAGCTCTCCTCCTCCGGGGAGTCGGCCCGAATGACGTAGGCAATGGCCCGAGTGAGCTCGCGGTTCTGCACGGCCTTCGAGAGAAGCTTCGAGTAGTCGATGTTCCGGGAGTGAAGACTCTGTGCGGAGTGATAGAGGTTTTGCGCGTCGGCAAGGACCGCAACGCGCTGTCCGGGATGGATCGAGGTCATACCTGCCCGTCTTCCCGTGCGATGTTAAACCTCCGCTTCCTCGTCCGGGCCGGGGGTCTCGTGGCGAGTCACAGCGAGCGTGTCCGGATCCAGTTCGTAGTAGGAGTCCCAGGCCGGCGCGGCGGTAATCACGCGTGTGTCTCCGAAAGTCGTCTCCGTGTGCTGATGGTGGTGTCCAGTCAAACAGAGATCGGGTGAGAGCGCCGAGATGAGTTCATCGACCGGCCGACATCCAACGGCGTACTCCTCGTCGACGTCGGTCCCGTGTGGCGCTTCGTGGGTGAGCAACACATCGACCGAACCCACCCGTTTGAGGGCCTCGACGTCACCCCGGACAAAGTGTCGTCGCCGGTCGCCACGAAGCGCGGATCGGGGCTTCTCGTACTGGGTGGGTGCGAAATTGCCCGACAACCCGCCGATTCGCAGGCCCTGGAGTTCGACGGCGCGGCTATCGAGCAGCCGGGCGTTTCTGGTATTCCGGCTGCGGACCCGGCCATGTCGGAGCGCGTCAATCACGTCGAAATCCTCGTTGTTGCCCGCGATGAAGTAGGTCTCGACCGGCAGGTCATAGTAAAAGAGGTCCCCGAGCTGGAGGGCCACGTCCGGGTCTGCGGCCCGATAGGCGCGCATGAGGGCTGCACGGCGATCGGGCGTGTTCGCGTGGGCGTCACCCAGGACGAGCATTCGATTCCCTGTTGGAGCGCCCCCTTGAAAAACCGGGCGACAGGCCGGGCCCAAAACAGCTTTAACCCTGGACGATCAGCCTTCGAGCATGATACTCGCTTCCACCGGCGGTCACGGCGGAACTGGGGGCGAGTTTCGACCTGTTCTGAAACGTGGGCAGTGATCACATGGCTCGTTGCGGGTTCGGACCCCGTTTCGGGTCGTCTCCTATCCGGCGACCAGTAGTTGACTGGCCGCTCATCACTCGCCCGTATCAGCACACTAATGGAACACCCCACCGACCAACCGACCACCAATGACACACGATCTCACGACCGGCGTCTACCCGGCAATGACGACGCCGTTCCTCGAAGACGGAAGTATCGACCACGATCGACTCGCGGCGAACGCCAGTCGGCTCGAAGCAGCCGGCGTCGACGGCGTCGTCCCTGTGGGCTCGACTGGCGAAAGCGCCACGTTGACCCACCAGGAACACGTCGACGTCGTCGAGACAGTCGTCGAAGCTGTCGATGTGCCCGTGATCGCCGGGGCCGGAAGTAACGCGACCCACGAGGCCCTCGTCCTCGCCCGCGGAGCGGAGGATGCCGGGGCGGACGGGCTCCTGCTCATCTCGCCGTACTACAACAAGCCCGAACCCGCCGGAATGGAGGCCCACTACCGCGCGATCGCGGACGAGGTCGACCTGCCACAGATCATCTACAACGTCCCCTCGCGAACGGGCCGAAACATCGCCGTCGAGACGGCAGTGAACCTGGCGAGCCACGAGAACATCGTGGGTTACAAGGCCGCGAGTGGCGATCTCGGCCGAGTCAGCGAGGTCGCCCGGCGCACGGCCACCGAGGAGTTCTCGGTCCTCTCCGGTGACGACGGCCTGACCCTCCCGATCATTTCGGTCGGCGGCACAGGGGTCATCTCCGTCGCCGCGAACGTCGAACCCGAGCGCACCGTCGAACTGGTTCACGGTGCGCTCGATGGTGACTACGAGCAGGCCCGTGAGGTGCACCGGGAACTCGCCCCACTGGTCGACGCTCTCTTCGCCGAGACGAACCCGATCCCGGTCAAGGCCGCAATGGAGATCCGCGGACACGGCACGGGCCGGCTTCGCTCCCCGCTCTCGACGATCAGCCCGGAGAACCGCCGTGAACTCGAATCGGTCCTCGCGGACCTCGCGGAGGGGGCCGAATGAGCGAGGGCCGCCGAATCGGGGTCACCGGCGCGACCGGCCGGATGGGCCAGGCAGTCCGGGACGCAGCCGAAGAACGCGGGCTCACCGTCGCCTTCGCCGTGAACCGGGACGCCGACCCACAGCTGGAGAACGTGGAGCCGGCGCGTCGATTCGAGACCCTACTCACCGAGACCGAACCCGACGCAATCATCGACTTCACGGGCCCGGAGAGTGCTGTCGAGTACGTCACCCTGGCGGCCGAGGCCGGCGTTCCCATCGTGACTGGCACGACTGGCTTCGACGACGAGCAGCGGGCCGCCCTCGAGGCCGCCGGCGAGGAGAGTCCGGTCCTGCTGGGGGCGAACTTCGCCCGCGGGGTGCAGGCCCTGATCGACGCCGTGACGGCAGCCGTGGGGTCACTCTCGGAGTACGACATCGAACTGACCGAAACCCACCACAACGGCAAACGCGACGCCCCGTCCGGGACTGCCTCGCTGATTCTCGACCGGATCGACGAGGCCCGTGGCGAGCCCGCAGCGCGGGTGCACGGTCGTGAGGGCGAGGCCCCGCGGGAAGCCGGCGAGATCGGCGTTCACGCTCGCCGAGCCGGCGACATCACGGGCGAACACGAGGTCCTGCTCGCAGGCAACCGAGAGACCCTCTCGCTTACTCACCGGGCCGGCTCACGCTCGGTCTTCGCAGAGGGAGCTCTCGACGCCGCGAGCTGGCTCGTCGACCAGGAACCGGGATTCTACCGATTTGCAGCGATCGCAGCGAAACTGAGCGAGACCGACCAATGACGCTGGAAGCCGACATCACCGACCTCAAGCATCGCTACGATTCGGGCGAGGTAACGGAACTGGGCGCGGACGAACGCGAGGTACTTGCGGAGTTCCTCGCCGCCCTCGAAGCGGGCGAAATTCGGGCCGCCGAACCCCGCAACGGCGGCTGGGAAGCCGTCGAGTGGGTCAAGACCGGAATTCTGCTCAACTTCTCGCTCCGGGAGATCGAGCCCCGGACCTACGGCGACGTGACCTACCACGACGTGCTGGGACTCCGAGAAACCGCTGATCTGGGCGAGCGCGGCACCCGGAACACGCCCAATGGCACCACAATTCGCCGCGGAGCCTACGTCGGCAGCGACGCGATCCTGATGAGCCCAAGTTTCGTCAACATCGGCGCGTACGTGGGCGACGGCACGCTGGTCGACTCGGCGAACACGGTCGGTTCGTGTGCCCAGATCGGCGAGAACGTCAAGCTTGGCGGAAACACGCTGATCGGCGGAGTCTTGGAACCTGTCGAGGACACGCCGGTCGTCATCGAAGACGACGTCTCCCTGGGTGCCGGCACCCGGGTAACCTCCGGATTCGTCGTCGGCGAGGGGAGTGTCGTCGGCGAGAACACGCTTTTGAGCCCCAGAGTACCGGTCTATGACCTGGTCGAGGAAGAGATCCGCTACGGCGAACTGCCGCCAAACCGGCGAGCATTCACCCGCTTTGTCGAATCCAGCGTGGGCGATCACGAACTGTTCAGCGACGGCGCGTACAAGCCCGCGGTGGTTGCCATGGACATCGAGGCCGAAACACGGGACGCAACCCAGCGCGAGGCGGAGCTTCGAAGTTCATGACCGGACCGACCGTTCGCCGACTTGACGACTGGGACCGAGACCCGCTGCAGGAGATCGCCGAAACCCACGGGACCCCAGCTTACGTCATCGACCTGGACCGGGTCCGGGAGAACCTGGACCGGTTGCAGACGGCGTTTCCGGACGCCAGACTGCTGTACGCTGTCAAGGCCAATGCCGGCCGGGCAGTTCTGCAGACACTTGCAGACGCTGGTGTCGGCGCCGAGTGTGCCTCCATCGGGGAGGTGAGCCGGGCGCTTGAAGCCGGCTTCGACCCCGCCGACGTGCAGTACACCCCGGTCAACGCGCCAGCCCGAGACCTCGATGGCCTCCTGATCGATGGCGGCGGGACGATCACCATCACCGTCGACGCGATGGACACCATCGACCGCCTCGCCGAGCGTGGCTTTACCGGGGACATCGCGATCCGAATCCACCCAGGGACAGGTGCTGGCCACAGCGACGCAGTCGCGACCGGCGCGGACGCCAAGTTCGGGATCCCGGTCGATCGGGTCCCGGAGGCGGTTGCGGCCGCGACCGAGCGAGGATTCGATGTGGTCGGCCTGCACGCCCACGCCGGGAGCGGCATCTTGAACGACGGACTGGCGGCCCACCAAGAGGTCATCGAGACGATCGCGTCGGTCGCGACGGACCTGGACACCGACCTGGAGTTCGTCGACGTGGGCGGCGGGTTCGGCGTTCCGTATCGGCCCGACGAAGAACCGCTCGACCTGGACGCGATCGCGACCGCAACCCGAGAAGCTCTCTCGGAAGTCGACGCCGAGCTCCGTATCGAACCGGGCCGCTATCTGGTCGCCGACGCCGGGGTCCTCCTGGCCCGGGTCAACACCGTCAAGCCGGCCGGCGACGGCGTCCTGGCTGGCGTCGACGCGGGCATGACCGATCTGCTCCGACCGGCCCTGTATGACGCCTACCACCCGATCAGGTCACTCAGCGAGGACCGGGCCGGAGAGAGGGAGACGGTCTCGGTCGTCGGCCCGATCTGTGAGAGTACCGACGTGCTCGCCCGGGACCGACGTCTCCCGAAGCCAGAGCGAGGTGAGCTGTACGCACTCGGCTTCACCGGCGCCTACGGCATCGAGATGGCGAGCCAGTACAACAGCCGGCCGCGAGCACCCGTGATCGCCATGGAAGACGGCGCGACCGAACTCGTCAGACGCCGGGAAACTGTCGAGGACGTGATCGACTCGGAGGTGGACAGATGAACGTTCCCTATCGCCAGTACCACGGGACGGGCAACGCATTCGCGGTCGTCGAAGCCGCGGCTCTGGAGACCGACCGGGCGGCGTTTGCGCAGTCGGCCTGTGCGGAGTTGGGGGTGGATGGGATCCTCTTTCTGGAACTCGATCCCGAAACCGATCCCACCCGGGTCGGCTTCACACTCTACCAGCCGGACGGCAGCACGGCCGAGATGTGTGGCAACGGAGCCAGGGTGGCCGCCCGGTGGGCCCACGAACAGACTGGAAATCGAAAGTTTCGCCTCGACACCCCGGCCGGGGACCGACTCGCGGACGTTGATGCGGACCAGACCAACGTGACCGTCGAGATGGGCGAACCGACCTTCGAGCCGGCCGAAATCCCCGTGGAATCGGAGGGACCGATGATCGAGGAGCCCTTCGAGGGGCTGACGATCTCGGCTGTCAACACGGGTGTGCCCCACGCGGTGGCGTTCCTCCGGTCGGTCGAGGAGGTTGCCCTGGAGGCCATGGCCCAGCCGATCCGCTACGCGGATGAATTTCCGGCGGGCACGAACGTCACGGTTGCCGAGTACGTCGGGCCCAACGAGTTCAGACAGCGCACCTACGAGCGGGGCGTCGAGGGTGAGACCCAGTCCTGTGGGACCGGCGCAGTCGCGATCGCCGCCGTCGCCGTCAGACAGGAACTGGCCGAGGCTGGAACGCCGATCGAGGTGTCGCCACCGGGCGGCACGCTGACGGTGACCGTCCCGACAGACGGGCCAGCCACGCTTGCGGGCCCAACGGTCTTCGAGCGCGAGGGAACGGTCGAGTTCGAGGGGGCGAACCGATGAGCTTCGACCCGATCAAGTTCCTCGAAACGGCCGTCGAAACTCCCTCGACCGAGTCGGTCACGGCAATGCGGGAACTGGTCCGGGAGACTTTGGAAGCGAACGGTGAAACAGTCAGGATCGACGACGCCGGAAACCTGCTGGCCGAGAAAGGGAGCGAAGAGCCACGGATCGTTCTCAACACGCACCTGGACACCGTCCCGCCCCACCACCCGCTCGAACGGACCGAGACGGAGATCCGGGGGCGAGGGTCCTGCGACGCGAAGGGGCCACTCGCGGCGATGCTCGCGGCCTTCATTCGCACGGAGCCCGAAACGGGTCGGCTGACCCTCGCGCTCACGCCCGACGAGGAACAGGAGTCGACCGGCGCAGCGGCGCTCGAACTGGACGCAGACGGTTTCATCGTGGGCGAACCGACCGGGCTCGACGTATGTGTGGCCGCCAGGGGCCGATTTCAGGGGACGGTACGCCTGGGTGGGCGGGGCGCTCACGCAGCCACGCCCGAATCGGGCGTGAACGCCATCTCGGGACTCAAAGAGGCGATCGCGGGCCTGGAGAGCTACGACGCCGAACACGGGCCCGCGACCCATCCACGGCTCGGGGCCCCCACACTGACCCCCACGCTCGTCTCTGGGGGCGAAGCCACCAACCGGATCCCGTCGGAAGCAACTCTCACAATCGATCGACGGAGCGTGCCGCCCGAGCGGGCACCCGAGTTCTTCGAGTCGCTCCAGGCACACTTGCGCTCGGTCGTCCCCGAAGATCTCACCGTCGCGGTCGAGCCGGCCGAGCGGGAGACCCCGTTTCTGGAAGGGTTCGAGACGGATTCCGACGCGGCGGTCAGTCAGGCGCTGGTCGCTGCCGGCGCGGGCGAACCTCGAACCTTCGGAGCCGCGACCGAGGCCGCCTATTTTGCGGCGGTCGCGCCGACTGTGGTCTTTGGGCCGGGCGTGCTGGCCGACGAACAGGGGCCGGTCGCGCACGGCGAGCGGGAGTACGTCTCGATCGACGCCGTCCGGCGGGCCGGAACGATCCTCACCGAGGGACTCGAGACGCTTCTCGTGGCCGGATAATTACGCGTCTCGTGCGAGCGAGGCGGCGATGCCGGTGTACGATTCCGGGGTGAGCGAACGGAGCGTTTCTTTCGTCGAGGCATCGACGTCAAGGTCCTCGATGAGCGCCTCGAAGTCCGCCATGGTGACGGATTCGCCACGGGTGGCTTCCTTCACCAGTTCGTAGGCGTCCGGATTCCCCTCGCGCCGGAGGACCGTCTGGATCGCCTCCCCGATCACCGCCGGATTGGCCTGGAGGTCCTCGGCCATGACCGACTCGCGGGGCACGACCTTCGCCAGGCCGGTCTCGAGTTTCACGTAGCCCAAAAGCGAATGGGCGAGTGCGACCCCCATGTTCCGTTTGACCGTCGAGTCCGAGAGGTCCCGCTGCATGCGGGAGGTCGTGATGGTCTCCGCGAGGAAGCCCAAATCGCTGTTGGCCCGCGAGAGGTTGCCCTCGCTGTTCTCGAAGTCGATCGGGTTGACCTTGTGGGGCATCGTCGAGGAACCCGTCTCGCCCGCCGCGGCTTCCTGGCCCAGATAGCCCCGGCTCACGTACTGCCAGGCATCTTGATCGAGATCGATCAGCACCCGATTGACACGGGCCAGCGCGTCGAAAAGCGTCGCCAGGTCGTCGCCGGGATTGATCTGGGTCGTCGGCTGCAGGTAGGAGAGTCCCAGATCCGTGACGAACTCGCGGGCAAAGGCCGGCCAGTCGACGTCGGGGTAGGCCACGGCGTGGGCCGCGAACGTCCCGGTCGCCCCGCCGAGTTTGCCCGCGAGCGAGTCTGTCGCCGCTTCGACGGCCGCGATTCCCTGGCCCACGCGGGCGGCGTACACCGCCATCTCCTTGCCGAAAGTCGTCGGCGTTGCCGGCTGGCCGTGGGTTCGGGCAAGCATCGGGAGATCTGCATGTGCGTGTGCAAACTCGGTCAGTTCCTCACGAATCGCCCGCAGTCGAGGCAGTAACACCGACTCCATGGCGTCCCGGATCAGCATGCGGTAGGCCAGGTTGGTGACGTCCTCGCTCGTCAGGCCAAAGTGCAACCAGGGATGGACCCGTTCGGGTGTGGCCTCCCGCAGATAGTACTCGACGGCCTTGACGTCGTGGTTGGTCGCGGCATACCCCTTGGCCCCGGTCGTCTCGATGGCCTTGATCAACTCGGCGTCCGACTCATCAAAGTCCCGATAGCAGTCCCGCATCGACGCCCGGAGGTCGGGATCGATCTCGACGGGGGTCGCCTGGAGATCAGCGAGGGCGATAGTGTACTCTACCTCGACGGTCACGCGGGCACGCTGCAGCGCCGCTTCGCTCACGTACTCGACGAGCGGAGCAGTACGGTCGGCGTACCGGCCGTCGAGCGGCGAGACGGCCCAGAGCGGGCCACGATCGTTTGACATGTGTCGGTGTGGCCGCGGTCGCCGGTTAAGAATGTCGGTCGAGTCGTTCCACGTTCGTGAATACATTCGTCCCGTTTCACGCCTGGAGCCACGGAGATATGCACGAGAGTGTATAATCGTTCGCGGAGGGACCACAACGATTTTGCGAATGCGCGCCGGGCTATCCAGTATGCCAATCATCGCCGGACTCGCGAGCAACCGCGGTCGCAATCTCATGCACATCCAGGATCGACAGCCGGGGGGCACGACCCTCGGGGTCGTCGTGTCGAACCACGCCGACGCGCCGATCATCGAAAAGGCCGAAAATCGAGGGATCGACACCGCCGTCGTCGAGCGCTCCCCGGGAATGGCTCGCCGGGAACACGAACGACGAATCTTGCAGGTGCTTTCCGACTACGACCTGGATCTCGTCGCGCTCGATGGCTACATGCGAATTCTGTCCGAGACGTTCCTCGAAGCCGCGCCGCCGACGCTCAACGTTCACCCCTCGCTGTTGCCGTCCTTCCCGGGCGATAACGCCCACGAGCAGGCCCTCGATGCTGGCGTCGCCGTCTCCGGGTGTACTGTTCACCTCGTAACCGACGCCGTCGCCGAGGATGGCTCGGTCATCGATGAGCACGTCGATGCGGGCCCGATCATCACCCAGGAGCCAGTGCCGGTCTACCCCGAGGACGACCCGGCTGATCTGAAACGCCGGGTCCTCTACGAGGGCGAGTTCACGGCCTATCCCCGGGCGATCGCGATGATCGCAGCGGGACAGGTGACAATCGAGGGAGACTCGGTCACGGTCACGGAGGACGGCGGGGCCTTTCCACATCGGCGGTTTAACTCCGCCGACCGGGTTCGCAAGTTACGGTATGGGGAGAACCCCCATCAGGACGCCGCCCTCTATGCCGATCCGCGAAGCGAGGCCGCCAGCGTGGTCGACGCCGACCAGCGAAATCCCACCGGCAAGGCACTCTCCTACAACAATTATAACGACGCCGACGCCGCCCTGAACCTGATCCGGGAGTTCGAAGCGCCGGCCGCTGCGGTCATCAAGCACACCAACCCGGCCGGGTGTGCGGTGGGCGACAGTCTCAGCGAGGCCTACGAAGACGCCCTGGCCACGGACGCCAAGAGTGCGTTCGGCGGGATCGTGGCCCTCAACCGACCCTGTGATGAGCCAACCGCGACCGCCATCGTCGACTCGTTCAAGGAGGCTGTGGTGGCACCAGGGTACACAGATGCCGCCCTCGACGTACTGACGGAAAAAGACGATCTCCGCGTGCTCGACGTCGGCGAATTCGATGGCGACACGCTGGGACAGGTCGAGAAGCCGCTGGTCGGGGGTCGGCTGGTCCAAGAGCGTGACCTCCAGGCCCCCCAGGCGGCGGATCTGGAGACGGTAACCGACCGCGAGCCAACCGAGGCCGAACTGGAGTCGTTGCTCTTTGCCTGGCAGACCGCCAAACACGTCAAGTCAAACGCCATCGTCCTGGCGTCCGGCACCGAGACGGTCGGGATCGGAATGGGACAGGCGAGTCGAGTCGACGCCGTCGACCTGGCGACCAAGAAGGCCGAACGGGATGCCGAGGGCAAGTCCGCAGCAGGGAGTGTCATGGCGAGTGACGCCTTCTTCCCCTTCCCGGACGGGGTCGAACTCGCGGCCGAAGCAGGCGTCGAGGCCGTGATCCAGCCGGGTGGCTCGGTCAACGACGAGGCCGTCATCGAAGCCGCGAACGAGCACGATCTGGCGATGGTGTTCACGGGCACCCGTGCCTTCCGGCACGATTGAGGGTTCCCACAACTATACCCCGGACGCTCTCGTTTGGGACGGTATGGACGCAGGCGTCGTGTTGCTCAACTTCGGCGAACCCGCCGAACCGACCCGGGAAGCCGTCGAACCCTTCCTCGAACGTATCTTTCTGGACAACGCGAATCTGGAACGCTTCGACAGCGAGGCCGCAGCCCGCGAGCGAGCCAGCGAACTCGCCAACCGTCGGGCGAGCGGCCTCATCGAGGAGTACGAGACCATCGGTGGCTCCCCGCTCGACGAGCAGGCCCAGGCCCAGAAGTCGGCCGTCGAGGACGAACTCGCCGCCCGGGGATTCGACCCGGTGGTGTCCCTGGCGATGCAGTACACCGACCCGCTCATCGACGACGTGGCCGCCGAGATGGCTGCCCAGGACCTCGATCGCGTGATCGTCGTCCCGGTGTATCCACTCTCGGGCCCCTCGACCAACATCGCTGCCGTCGGGGACTTCGAATCGGCGCTGGCTGAGCACGACGCCGACGTGGAGTTCCGTGCCGTCACCGGCTGGCATCGGCACGCGACGTACACCCGACTCCGGGTGGAGAACGTCCAGTCGTTCCTCCAGGCCCAGGGAGTCGACCTCGGGACCCCGGGGACCGAACTCCTCTTCTCGGCCCACGGGACTCCCACCTCGTACCTGGAGGCCGGCAGCCGCTATGACCAGTACGTCACGGAGTACGCGGACACCATGGCCGCGTTGCTGGGCCGGGAGTCCTACACGCTGGGCTTCCAGAATCACGCGAACCGGGACATCCCCTGGACCGAACCGGACATCGAGGACGCCCTCGAATCGATCGAGGCCGACCGGGTCGTCGTCGAGCCGATGAGTTTCCTCCACGAGCAATCCGAGACGCTTCACGAACTCGACGTCGAACTTCGCGAGGCAGCCGAAACACAGGGGCTGGAGTTCTACCGGGTGCCAGTGCCACACGACGATCCGCGGCTCGCGACGGTCCTCGGGGACCTGATCGAACCGTTCCTCGCCGACTTCGACCCCGCCTACCACCAGCTTCGCCAGTGTCAATGCCGGGATGAGCCGGGAACCTACTGCCTGAACGCGCCCGTCGAGTAATTACCATTCCCAGGATTTCGCCGTCTCGACGAAGGCCGCGACCGACTCCACGGGCGTGGAGCGATTCACGCCGTGCCCGAGATTGAGAATGTGTCCCTCCGGGCCGGCGGCCTCGATGACCGACTCCGTGCGCCGCCTGACGAACTCGGGGTCGCCCAGCAGATCGGTCGGATCGAGGTTGCCCTGGACAGGCTGTTCGCCGAGGGTCTCGCGGGCCTCGGCCATGTCGACCGTCCAGTCGAGCCCGACCACGTCCGCGCCGCTCTCGGCCAGGGTCGGCAACCGACCGCCCATGTTCCGGACGAAGACGATCGTTGGCACGTCGACGGCCTCGAGGATCTCCTGATGGAGCGGCAACACGTAGTCGCGGTAATCCTCGGGCCCCAGGAGTCCCGCGTAGGTATCGAATAGCTGGATGGCGTCGGCCCCATGGTCGACCTGGAACTGGACATACTCCCGAACAACGTCCGCGAACGTCGAAAGCAGGTCCTCGAAGGCCGTGGGATGGGCCGCACGGAACCCCCGCACGGGGATGTGATTTTTGGCGGGCTCGCCCGCGACCGCATAGGAAGCGAGGGTGAAGGGCCCGCCGGCAAATCCCAGAGTCGCCGCCCGGTCGCCGACGTGGTCACTCACGCGCTCGATCAACTCGCCCACGTAGTCGAGCCGTTCGGCGACCGGTTCGTGGTGGTGTGGGACCGCCTCCGACGTCTCGATCGGGTCGTCGATGACCGGCCCCACGCCGGATTCGAGGTGATAGTCGATGCCCAGCGGCTCCAGGGCGACCAAAATGTCCGAGTAGATCACGACGGCGTCGAGGCCGAAGCGCTCGAAAGGCTGCAACGTGATCTCGGTCGCCACGTCCGGGGTGGAGATGGCCTCGCGGAAGGTGTAATCGGCCCGAAGCTCGCGGTACTCGGGGAGATAGCGGCCCGCCTGGCGCATCAGCCAGACCGGCGGCCGAGCAGTTTCCTCCCCGCGGGCCGCCTGCAAGAAGTGTGATCGCATCGTCGAACGATCGTGTGGAGTCACCAAAAGGCTTGACCAACCAGCGACTCAGGACCGGATCGATCGATAGGCATCGAGGTACGTCTCCAGCACGGCGTCGTCGTCGAACCGGGCGAACGCCTCGTCGAAGCTTCGTCGTTCGAGGTCCCCGGCCGCGGCGAGTCGGCGGGTAAGCTCCTCCGGGCTGGTCGCCGTGAACCCACGCTCCTCGTGCTCGACCAGTTCGTGAGCGCTCGCCGCCTCGTGGTACTCGACTACCGACACGCACCCGGCCGCGAGCGCGCGAAGCAGGTCGTGGGCGAACGGCGTGTATTCGGCGGTGTGGACGTAGACGTGTGCTGCCTTGAACCGGGCGATGCGTTCCTCGACGGGGAGGTCCCCGACGAAAGTCACCCGGTCGTCGATCCTGAGGTCCCGGGCCTGGCGTTCGTAGGCCGCCCGACGGGGGCCGTCACCGATGATCGTCGCCGTCCAGTCGTACTCGCGAAACTCCGCCAGGGCCAGGAGCAGCGTTTCGAGGTTCGCGCCGTCATCAAGCCGGCGAGAGTAGACGATGTCCCCGCTTTCGGTTGGGGTTGTCTCCCTGAGCAGTTCCATGTCGATCCCCGTCGGAATAACCTGGATATCCGCGGCATCGACACCCAGCGCTCTTACAGTGGTCTCGACCGTCGTCGAGGGCGTGACGATCGCATCCGCCGCACGAAGCCCGGCAGATCTGAGCCAGCGCGAAAATCCACCAGTCGTCTCCGGTGGGTCGTAACATTCCACGAGCAGGCCGGCCCCCGTCATGGTCGCGCCGATCCGCGCCGCGACGACCCAGTTCGGCGGTTCACACGCTGCATGCACCACGTCAGGACTGACCTCCCGAACGGCGTTGACGACCCCCAGCGGTGTGGATAGCCCACCGGTCGAGCCGTCACCGACCGCGTGATAGGTGAGCCCGTCCTGTTCGAACTCCACGAAGTCCCCCTGCCACCACTTCGCCGTGATGACCGTCACCTCGTGGCCGCGTTCGGAAAGCGCCGTGGCCAGACGGTTCAACCGGGCTGCGCCGTCGGTGTCGGCGTGATGAATCGTCGTCGCCGAGACGAAGGCCAGCCGCATACTATCGGGCACGGCGACCGGTTTAAAAAAGGTTTCAGTTCCGCCCGGTCACTCCACCGTCGGGTTCTCCCAGTCGTGATCGAAGTGGGCGCCCTCTCGGCGTCGGGCCCCCGGTGCGACCTGGATGAATTCGGCGCGATCCCTGGCCGCAGGAATCGTCGCTGCGCCCACGTAACTCAGCCCCGAGCGGATACCTGCGAGGAACTCCGTCGTCACCTCGGCCAGTGGGCCAGCAAGCGGCGTCAGCGCCTCGACGCCCTCGTCGGCGGTCGGCTCGCTGTTTTCCTTGTCGGTGCGAGCGTCGTTCGCGGCCGTGGTCGCCATTCCACGGGAGCGTGTGTACTGTTCGCCGTCCACCTCGACGATCTCGCCGGGCGACTCTTTCATCGCCGCGAAGAACCGACCCATCATCACGGTGTCCGCGCCGGCCAGGAGTGCCTTCGTCGCGTCCCCCGAGTTCCGGATGCCGCCGTCGGCGATGATCCGGACATCCAGGTCCGCCGCGGCTTCGGCGGCATCAGAGACGGCGGTGAGCTGTGGCACTCCGGCCCCGGCGACCACTCGGGTCGTGCAATGTGAGCCAGGTCCGATGCCGACTTTGACCGCGTCCGCACCGGCTGCAGCCAGGTCCTGGACCCCCTCAGCAGTCGCGACGTTCCCGGCGATCAAATCCACGTCGGGAAACTCCCGTTCGATGTCCGAGACGGCATCGAGGGCCCGTTCGAGGTGTCCGTGGGCCACGTCGACCATGACGGCGACCGCGCCGGCTTCGATCGTCTGCTCGGCCCGCTCCAGGTAGTCCTCGCTGATTCCGACTGCGGCCCCGACCCGTTCGCCGGCCGCCCGCACAGCCCTGACTTCCGCGAGTTGCTCCTCGATCGAGAGGAACCGATGGATCGTACCGAATCCACCGATTCGGGAAAGTTCGATCGCGGTCTCGGCCTCGGTCACCGTGTCCATCGGCGCGCTCAAAAGCGGATTTTCGAGCTCGATCGACGGTGTGAGGTTGGTCGAGAGGTCGACCTCATCGCGGCTGTCCACTGGCGAACGATGTGGCACGAGCAAGACGTCGTCATAGGAGAGTCCGGTGCGTAGCGTATCCATCCCGACTGGCGTGAGGGATGGACTTGCTTAAAGGTTTCACACCGCTGTCGAAGGCGTGGGCGAAAGCCCTACAGGGTCGTTCCGCCGAGACCTGGCGAACACTGTCCACAGTACGCGTGATTCCGATAGACGGTCGAGTGTTCGAGCGGCCGGCCACAGGACTGGCACTTCTGATAGGGTTCGGTTCGCATGATTCGTACCTCAGAGAAACGGGGCAATCCATAAACCCCTTCGAGAACGGGCGGGAACTGCAGGTTTTTTAGGCTAGCCAAAATCAGATGACGCCGGTTCTGGTGGCCGCTTCGATCGCGGCCGCCTCCTCGATGCCATCCCCGAGAATCGTGTAGCGGTCGCGAATCTGGTGGGCCGTCGTGAGCGCCTCGATGACCGCCTCGTCGCTGATCCCGAGTTGGTCGGCGGTGGTCGGGGCGTCGATACTCGCAAGCGCGTCCCGCACGGCTCGCCACTCCCCGTCCGCGCCGCTGTGGAGGTACTCGGTGAGGATCGAACCGACCCCGACCTGATGGCCGTGAAGCGCGCTCCCGGGGACGATCCGGTCGAGCTGGTGGCTAAAGAGATGTTCGGCGCCGCTGGCCGGTCGTGAGGAGTCCGCGATGCTCATCGCCACGCCCGAGGAGACGAGTGCCTTCACCACGATCCAGGCGGACTCCTCCAGTCCGCGTTTGATCGAAGGGGCGGCGTCCCGGAGCAATTCCGCCGTCATCTGTGAGAGGGCCCCGGCGTACTCGGAGTACTCGACGTTCTTCAGCCGATTGGCGAGTTTCCAGTCCTTGACCGCGGTGTAGTTGCTAATGATGTCCGCACACCCGGCAGTCAGAAGCTCCCAGGGCGCTTCGGCGATGATCCCGGTGTCCGCGATGACGGCGATCGGGGGCGCGGCCGCCACGCTATGGCGGGTATCACCTTCGGGCACCGATCCGCGGCCGCTCACGATGCCGTCGTGGCTGGCAGCGGTTGGGACCGAGACGAACCCCACGTCAAGCCGGTCCGCGGCCATCTTCGCGATGTCGATGGGTTTGCCCCCGCCGACGCCGACGAGAAAGCCGGGCTCGACCGTTTCTGCCGCCTCCAGCACGCGCTCGACCGCTCCGAAGGAGGCCGCCTCGATAACGACGACCGCCGGATCAAAACCCGCCGCTTCGAGTCGTTCGAGGAGGAAGTCCCCGGCCACCGCTTTCGGCGTCTCGCTCGTCACGACCAGCGGCCGACCGTGGAGGTGGGTGCTCGTGATGACCTCGCCGGCCTCGGAAAGGACGTCGTGGCCCACCACGACGTTCCGGGGCAGCCGAATCCAGGTCGATTTCTCGAACATGGTTTGGCTTCTTCGGCGGGACACATAAACAACCACGGGAGCCGACCGACGCCACCGCTCACTCAAAGCGTATCCAGAACCGCAAGGACACGCTCCTCCGCATCGCGATCGGGGCCGTTCTCGATACCGGTTCTGGAACTCTCCTGGAAGTCAGTTACCGTGCGGGCCATCGCCGTCTCGACCGGGGTCGAATCCCAGCCCAGAGCCGCGATCTTGGCCGTCGAGAGCAGGTGTGGATAGGGCCGGTAGAGCGGGAACGCCTCGGCATCGAGGTCGGCGACCGAGAGTTCGCGATTGCTGGCGTGGACGACATCCACGTCGGTCTCCAGGGCCCTCGCGGCCAACTCGACCATTCGATCCAGGGTGACGGCGTTGCGGTCGCCGACGTTGTACGCCTCGCCCGGCGTGCCACGCTTCGCGACGAGCCGGAGACCACGGGCCACGTCCTCGACGTACGCTCGCTGCCAGAGGTTCGTGCCGTCCCCGGGCACCACGATTCGCTCCTCGTTCTCGATCCGGTGCAGCCAGTAGGCCAGTCGCTCGGTGTAGTCGTGGGGCCCGTACACGATCGGCGGCCGGACCGCCATCGCGTTCACACCCTGCTCAGCGGCCTCGAACACCGCTCGATCACCGGCTGCTTTCCGATTTCCGTAGGTTTCGGGCATGTCGTCCGTGGCCTGGGCGGGCGAACACGGTTCGAGGGGAGTTTCGCCCTCTCGTTTGGGCACCTCCTCCGCGGCGTACGCGGCCCCACTTGAAACGTAAACGTAGGCGTCGGCGTCGGCGAACACCCGCGTCGCGTGCTCCACGGCTCCGGGGTGATAGGCGACCATGTCGAAGACGATGTCCGGTGCGACCGCTTGGGCGGCATCTTCGAGGCTCTCGCGATCGGTTCGGTCGCCGGTGACGTGATCCACGTCTGGCTCGTCCGCAAAGGGGTTCTCGTGTCGCCCGCGATTGAAAATCGTTACGTCGTCCCCGTGGGTGAGCAGCTCTTCGATTAGATGCCGGCCGATAAAGCGGGTCCCACCGATGACAAACGCCTTGGTCATGGGGAGGGGACGAGCCCAACTGGAAAAACAATAGCGACCGCTACCGCGAGGTGGAAATCTGGCCGAGGATCTCCCGTTCGGCCTCGCGAAGCCGACTTTCGAAGGCGGACTCGTCCAGGCCGGCCAGCGAGGAAAGTTCCGAAAGTGTCGTCTGTCGCGGGCGCTCGTAGTATCCCGCGTCGATCGCGCGGAACAACGCCGCCCGCCGTGAATCGGTGAGTGCCGCGAGATCGATCTGGGCGGGCCAGGCTGTCTGTTCGCGGTCGACCTTCCAGTAGTCCACCAGTTCGACAGCGTCCGCGACGTCGTCCAGCTCGGCCCGGATCGACTGGGCCGCCTCGAAGGAGTCGACGTAGGTAGTCACCAGCAGCTCCCCGTCCGCCGACCGAGACGGACGCACCCGGGGCACGGACCCGGAGTCGAAGACCGCCGTGCACGCACACGGGCGAGAAAGCGGCCGTTCGAGCTGTTTCACGGCTGTTTCGCCCTCCGCGCGGACGACGAGTTCGCAGTTGATCCCGTCCTCCGTGCGGAAGACAGAAATATCCGTTATCGTCCCATCGAACTCACGGACCGGACACGTTCGGGTCGGTCTGACCCGGAATTCGAGCCGGTAGGAGCTGCGATTCAACCCGGTCGGGTCGTCCATGTCACTCGACGTTCGATCTCGCTCGCTCGGCCATCTGTTCGACCGCTTTCGGTTCCGGTGCCGAAACGCCGAGGGTCGCCCGAAGGTGATCGAGAACCTCGCCCAGCACGTCCACACACCACCGGTGGAACGGCGCCTCGGCGACGGCCGCGTCAACCAGCTCCTGGAAGGGGTCGACCCAGTCCAGTTCCGACTCGACGAACGTCGCCAGCTCGTCGATCTCCGCGGCCTCGGTCAACACGCTGGCGTACTCCAGTTCCAGCGCGAGGTGATCGGCCGGGTAAGCCTCCGGAACGGCGGCGTCCATGGCCGCGTAGCGTCGCTCCATCGCCGTCGCCGGTGGGCCCTCCATCAGGCCGCCCTCGTGATCACCGTACCACTCCTTGTACGGGGAGGCAGCGGGTGGCGCGAAGGGCTGTCGAAACGCTCCAAACAGAGCCTCGTAGTCTTCAGTCAGGTCCCGGCCGTCGATCGACGGCGGAGGCGAGGGCTCAGCGAGCCCCACGTCCGCCATCGTTCGGGAGAGGTCCTCGTAGAGGCTCCCGTCCTCGATGGCCCGTCGGAGGTCCTCGTCGGGGTGGCGCAGGCAGTTCGACAGCAGCACCTGGAGCTGTTCCCAGGACCCGCGAGCCGGCAACGTCCGTTCCTCACGATGGTGGTCTTCCATGCTAGAGTCCGGGGACGGCAAGCGGGGTTTTCACGGCAGCCAGCAACACGACATAGCGCAGCAGGTAGCCGCCGACCAGCACCAGGACGTACTTCGTCGCGTAGCCACCGGTGAGCACTTTGCGCCCGAAGGGCGTCTCGCCGAAGTCCGTGAACTGGTGTAACATGGTCACCGTCAGCGAGATCACCACGGGGAGCCCGGTCCCGAGGATCAGGACCCCGCCGATGAAGGCCAGCTGGTAGGTTCCCAGCAGTTCGGAGAGTGTCGCCTGTGCCCCGAGATTAGCCGACCCGGAGAGGAAAGACAGCAGCGCTCCGATGGCGACCAGTTCCACGATGATGATGGCGTCGTCGGTCAGGCAGAACCGGTGATTGACACGGGTCAGCGCGCCACCGCTCATGACCGTTCCCAGGAGCGCAGCCGAGATCCCGGTCGAGACCCCACTCATCAGGAAGATGAAGGGGAGGTAGGTTCGGCTCCAGACCGGCACCGCCGCGATGTCGCTGAGGAGCATCGCCGTGTAGACCACGACGAGCACGGCAACGACCGCGCCGAAGGTCCGGAAGGCACCCCAGACACGGTTCGGGAGCCGCGTGATGTCCGCGAGCCGGTCGAGGAGCCAGACGATCCCCCGTTCCGTCCGCCAGGGCATCACCCCGTCGATCCAGCCGAGAATCTTTCGGGGGAAGAGGCTCAGACCGGATTCGTCCCGCAGATCCCGGCCGAAGTGCAGCCAGAGGGTCTCCAGGACTGCGATCAGGGAGAACGTGATGATCATCCAGGTCCCGATGACCATCCAGGAGCCGTAGTTCGTGAAGTTCCACGCGAAGGTCAGCGCGCGCAGCGGCGCGCCGAGGTGTGAGAGCAAGGCGATGCTCCCGACCCCGATGGCGATCAGCGCGATGACCGAGCCCCAGCGGGATGTCTCCGCACACGCAAAGCGGTGTTCCGGGTCGTCGGTCCGGGCCAGTAGCAGGCGGCCGAGCCAGTTGTCGGCGTCCATCAGACTCTTCATGAAGCTGGCCCAGGCCGAGGTGAGGTACGAGCCGCCGGCCACGCCCCCCAGGAAGAGGTACGTGGCGATGAACACGCCCCAGTGGACGTGGGGTAACCACAGCCATTCACTGGCTCCTATCGCGCTCATGCTTAGTCCCCTGCGTTGTACGGCGTGGTGACTTCCTTCGTGCCGTCGACGCGTCCGTCGACGGCCGAGGTGCTATCCTGGAGCGGTTCGACGATCACGCGACCGTTGGCCACCGCCCCAGACCGGAACCGTTCCGCGGCGGCCTGGGAGGCCTCTTCGATGATCTCCTTCTGCGGGCCGGCCTTGATGGCCTCGCCGACACAGTCCGAGACGCAATTGGGCTCGACCTGATCTTCGAGTTCGTGTTTAGGTGTGTCCTCGACGTCGGCCCCACTGCCGGGACCCTGGCCGAGACACATGTTGCACTTGGACATGAGCCCCTCGTCGCCGTAGGTCGGCGCGCCGAAGGGACAGGCCCAGCCACAGTACTTGCAGCCGATGCAGTCGTCCCGGTTGATCGTCACGATCCCGTCGCTCTCGCGTTTCTCGATGGCGTTGGTCGGACAAACTTTCTCACACGGGGCGTCGTGACAGTGCATGCAGGACATCGACAGCGGGACGTCCTCGACGTCGGGGTAGGTCCCCGTCTGGTGGTGAGTGACCGTTCGCCAGTCGTCGGTGTCCGAACCGCGGCCGTGGAACTGTTTGCAGGAGATCGAACAGGCGTGACAGCCGATACACCGGTTCGGGTCGAAGTAGAAGACCCAGTGTTCGCTTTCGACTGCCATCGTCAGTCACCCCCCTCGGGTTTGACGTCAACGGCGATGTGCCTGTCCACCTGTCCCGTGATCGGGTCCATCTGTTTGTCGTGAAGTGTCATCGTGTTCATGCCCTCTCCATCAGGCGTCGCCGAGGTCTCGCCGAAGCCATACTCGGCGGTGACAAAGCCGGGACGGGCGTTCTCGGTGACGTGTGCCATGAGTTCCCCGCTTCCGGTCTTTGACTCCACGGTCACCATGTCGCCGGTCTCGATGCCCCGTGCCTCGGCGTCCTCGGGATTGATGTGGAGATAGTTGCCCCGGTAGTCCTCCTCGTTGAGATCGTTGCGTTTCGCGAAGTGGTCCTGTAGGCGCTCCTGGGGCTGGTTGCTCCCGTGTGAGAAGAACACCGAGCGCACGTCGTAGAACTCAAGCGGGTACTCGTCGCTGGTCGAGTCCCCATAGGTTCCCGGCGGAATCCACTCGGGGGCCGTGCTCATGCCGGCTTCCTCCGCAGCCTGGGCGAAGCTTCCGACCTGATCGAGGTCGAAGCGGAAGACGAAGTTGTCGTTGTCCTTCCACTTCTCGTAGTCGTACTCCTCGACCAGTTCGTAGTTCTTCTCGCCACTCGAGAGTTCTTCGAGAGTGAGATCCAGCGTCGAAAGCTGGTCGTCGATGAAGTCCTCGTGAGAGTCCCACTGTTCGAAGATCCGCCAGTCGTCGTTGTCCGTCTTCTCGGCCATCGCCGACGCGATGCCAGTCAGGATGTCGAAGTCCGGCTTCGTGTTCCACTGCGGGTCGACGGCCGCTTTGCCGCCGGTGACCCACTTGTGGTTGGGATAGGCTGACCAGTTGCCGGTCCCGAGCGTGTCCTTCTCAAGAGACGTGGCTTCCGGAAGAACGACGTCCGCGTTTCGGGAGACGCCGTTCCAGTAGGCGTCGATCGAGATGACCAGTGCCATCTCCTCGATAGCCCGGACCCACTCCTCCGCGTTCCCGTCCTTCAACGGATCGTCGTGGTGAACCACGATGCCGTTGATGTGACCGTTATCGACCATCTCGGGAACGAGGTTATGGGCGATGTCCGTGATGTGACGGACCGGGTAGTCGGAGTATTCCTCGTACTTCGTAATCGCCGGCTCCTTGAACTGAGCCCGGTTCGTGTAGTCCATCTCACAGACTTCGCCGAACGAGGCAGTGCTTGCGTACTCCCAGAGGCGAAGCCCGCCCGGCCGGTCGATGTTGCCGACGAGGCCGTTGAGCGCCGTGATGTTCTGCGTGGCCTTCCAGCCGTTGCCCATCTGGGCCGTGCCCGTCCAGACCGAGATACCGGCCCGCGGGGCCGCCTCGGCGAAGCCACGAGCGACCTCGCGGATGTCCTCGGCGGGAATGCCCGTGATCTCCGCCGCGTCCTCCGGCGGCATGTCCGCGGCCGCTTCCTTGTAGGCGTCGAAGCCGTGGGTGTAATTCTCGACGAACTCCTGGTCGTACAGGTCCTCCTCGATGATGACGTTCGCCATCGCCAGCGCCAGCGCGCCGTCAGTCCGGGGCTCGATCGGCAGCCACTTGTCGGACTTCTCGGCGGTGATGGTGTGCTGGGGATCGATCGTGACCAGGGTCGCGCCCCGGTTCTCGATGGCCTCGAGTGTGCCCTTGGCCTCGAACTGTCCGGCAAAGGAGTTGAGCTGGTTGCGGCCCCAGGCGATGATGTAGTCGCTGTTCTGGTAGTCCGGGACGCGGTTGTTCGATCCCACGCCCATCATGCCGCCAGTGACGAAGGTCGGTCCCGCACAGACGTGGATCCCGCGGCTGATGCGTTCGGGTGTGCCGTAGAGTTCGCGCCACACCGTCGAGAAAATCGGCGTCTCGGCCCAGCTCGTCGCGTCGAGAAGCGTCTCCTCGCCATACTCATCAGCGAAGCTCACCAGCCGGTCGGCGGTGAACTCGAAGGCCTCCTCCCAGCTAACCTTCTGGAGCTCGCCGTTTTTCCGGATGTGGGGCTCCTTGATGCGTTTGGGGTCGTGGGTCTTGTCCTGCTGTCCCAGTCCCTTCGGACAGAGGGTTCCTTCGGTCCCCGGGCCGGCACTACCCCGTGGGTGACCATCGACACCGGTGATGTTCACGACCGACCCGTCGACGACGGTCACCTCCTGCCCGCAGTTGTGCGAGCACATCCAGCAGTTCCCGAAGGCTTTGGAGACATCCGCACCGCCCGAGTCGGTTCCATCGTCACTGGAGAGACAGCCACCGAGTGCGACGGCGCCGGCGGCAGCACTTCCAGCCTTCAAAAGCGTCCGGCGGGTCAGCCCGCTGGAACTCTGGGCCTGGTTACTCATCGATCGGCACCTCCACACCGCCCAGCCGTGGGCGGTTCCGAACTGTCGTCTTGTCCTCGGATCACCGTCGAATCCGATGTATATCTGCTCGGTAAGCGCATGGCTCTCTACATCTAGTAAAGGGGGGCCCCATCGAGATAGCCCACACTCGGGACCGGTTAAGGTTTTATAACGGCCGTGTGAACTCATCCCACGATATCGAGGGAGTGAGACACCGCTCGACGAACTCGAAAAATCGGAGAAAACACTGGGCCGTGTCGGTTCGCTTACGAGCCGCAGCCGAAGCCGCCGCTCGTGTCCCCGACGATGTACTCGATGGCGTCCTTCTTGACCTGGTTCGCCTCAAGTGTCGCCAGTTCGGTCAGCTCCGCGTTGAGATCCGGATCGATGTCGAGCTGACTCGTGTCCGTGATCTCGCCAACGGTCCGTTCGTTGATGTCGGTCCGCCACGCTTCGTTGGGAGTTGGGTCCTGCTCGCCGTTGTACTGGCTCCAACTGAAGGTCCAGGAGCCGTCGTACAGCGCGACGTTTTCGTTGCCGACGATCCCGTCCAGAGCGAAGAAGGCGATGGTGCCCTTGAACCCGCTGTGACACATCGTCACGATATCGCCGTTCGCCGCGTCGACACCCTCGTACCCGTTGACGTGCTCCTCGATCTCGGAAGCGGACTTCCACGGGTTCGCCGCGGTGAAGCTGTCGCCGTCGATGTAGGCTCCAGCCTGGTCGATATGGCTGCCGGCGATCTTCGCTTCGCCCTCGCCGTCTCCCTCACCACGCTGGTCGATGATCGACGGAGCCTCCTCGCCCGCGTTGATAGCATCGACGTCCTGAATCAGCTCGTTCAGGCCCTTGCGCCGGGTGTAGTTCGGCTCCTCGAAGGCCTCGACAGTGTAGTTCGAGTCGGGGGTTTCGACGTCCTCGAATACCAGGCCGAACTCGTCGTCGTAGGCACTCGAACCGCCCTGAAGGACTTTCACGCGCTCGCGGGGGAAGCCCCAGAACCGAAGTACCCAGTAGGCCCGTGCGCTGTACATCGGGTTGTCCCCGGACAGCACGATCGTCGTGTTCGGACCGACACCAGCGTTCTGGATGATCTGGTCGACGGTCTCCCCGTGCGGGACGAGCTTCTGTGTCTGGGCGAGCCCCTCGACACGGGTCGTGGCAAGTGTCGCCGATCCCTCGGCGTCGTTGCTGGCCAGTGGAACGGCGCCCGGAACGTGACCCGAATCGTAGTTACCGGCGTCGACACGGATGACTGAAACACGCGGATCGGCGTACACGTCGTCGCTGTTGACGAGCCCTGCGTCGACCCATTCTTTGAGCGTCGCCGGCTCGACCAGCGCGTTCTCGATTTCGCTTGGCGGTGTATAATCCGCCTCGGGCTCTTCAGTCGTAGGCTCTTCCGTGGTCGGTTCCGCCGTGGTCGGTTCCGGCGTGTCTGTCGGCGTGTCCTCACCATCACCGGCACAGCCGGCGATCGCGGCCATTCCTGCGGCACCGGAGATCTCGAGGAACCGTCGACGGTTGATGTTTCGCTCCATACACGTGAGTAGAGGAGTGCTTCAAGGATGACCGTGACTCGGGATCGGTTTAGGTTTTATAAGGGGTGCCCCACATTTCGTGGGAATCAGTCACACAGCCCGATCAGCAATCACAGTCGAGTTGTCGGAGGACGTTTGCCTCTGCACGCTGAAGCAGCTGGGAGAGCGCGGACGTGGAGACGCCCATTCGCTCCGCCAGGTGGTCCAGGGGGACTGACTCCCCGGAATCGTAATAGCCCGCTTCCTTCGCGTAGTGGAGCGCCCGTCGCTGTTTGTTCGTCAGCGAGGTGAGATCCACAATGTCGATCTCCGAGACCTCACCGTCGTCCGTCGGAACAATGGACTTGACCGAGACGTGATCGGAGATGGTACGGACCTCGTTGACGATCTCCGCGACCGTGTCCGTATCCGATGCGTAGGTCTCCATGACGAAGGAACCGTCGTCGATTCGTCTGTAGCGTGGCAGGCAGTCGTGTTTCGCGAAGATCTTGCCCGGACAGTGATCACAGAGGTCGTCAGTAAAAAATACCGTGCGAACCTGATCGTCCTCGTCGTCCTTGACCGTGGCGTCGACGTTACAGGTCTCTTCGTCCAGGCGCACGTCCACATCGAGAACCCGACCGGCCAGGTCGTCCAGGCTACACGGGCCGCCCCGTTCGATCTCGAGCACAATCCGCAGTTCGCGTTCCTCGCTTCGCGAGGAGCCCGCAGGCACGGCAGCGGACCGATGAACACCCATGATCGAAACTACGTTCGATTGGGCAAAAACAATGGCGAAATTCCCGCCCCGTGGGAACAGTCAGCCATGTCACTCCTCTTCGAAAAGCTGGGTCAACACGTGCCGTTCAGCTCGGGCGAGTCGCTGGGACAGCGCCGAGGTCGAGATGCCGATTTCCCCGGCCAACACTTCCAGTGACACCTCCTGTGAGAGCCCGTAGTACCCGCCCTTCACGGCCGCTTCCAGGGCCTCGTGCTGTTTGGCCGTCAACTGGGAGAGATCGATCTCCGCAGAGATCCCCGAAACGTCCTCGTTTCGCATGTCCACGATCCGAACAACCGTGACACGCTCGGAGACCGCACGGAGGTCGGCGACCACGTCCGAGAGATCGTGGTTCGTCGGGAGATGAGTCTGGACGACGAACTCGTCGTCGTTGCGTTCCAAAAAACGCGGCACGAGACCGTAGTCCGCGAAGATCGTCCCTGGGCAGTTCTGACACACCTCGCCGCTGTAGTTGATAACCTCGACACGGCACGGATCGACGCCGTCGTCCTCGGAGACAGTGACGTCGGCGTGACACTCCCCGTTCGGGAAGTGCAACTCCACGTCAGAAACCTGCCCCTCGAGTTGGTCCATGAAACAGGAGCCTTTCGGGACGATCTCGAAGACGACCTTGACGCCCCGCTCGCTCATGTGATTCCGCGTCGATTCGGTGGGTGTCTGCTGGGGCATACTAACTCCAAACTGGGCACTGCCGCGATGTGCTTCTGTGTTACTCATACTCGCCACAGTGCTTTATAATTGTGGACGGACCACCCACAACGCCGGCACCAAAACTGCCGACCCGCACAGGCCAGGATGGCGTCTTAGGGGTCGAACACGGCGTCAGCCTGCTCGGGTACGGTCGACCCGTCCACTCGATCGGCCATCTCCTCGACCGCCGCCTCCGTCGGAGAGGGGATGTCGAGTCGCGTCCGCAGGTCGGCCACTACCTCGCGGAGGGTTTCGATCGTCCAGTCGTAGAACGGCTCGTCAGTCCTGGCATCTTCGACGAGTTTGGCAAACGCCGGGAGCCAGTCCATGTGTTCATCGAGGAACGAGCGGTACTCCTCGACGGCACCGGCATCGAGCAGCAAGGCCCCGTATTCCAAAAGCAGGGCAACGTGATCGGCCGGGTACGCTGGCGGCGGCGACGCACCGAGGGCCTCGTATCGGTTCTCCATATCCGAGGCCGGGGGGCCACCGAGCAACCCGCCCGATCGATCGCCGTACCAGGGCTTGTACGGGGACTCGACTGGTGGCGCAAAGGGCTGTTCCATGGCCTCGAAAAGCGAGAGATAGGCGCGCTGGAGGGTGGCCCGATCCGCCGGGTGAGGTGGGGCCGGATCCGAAACGGAAAGGGACAGCACATCTACATGATCGACCAGCTCAGCCTCCAGCCGTCCCGCTCGAACCTCCTCGACGAATCCCTCCGTCGGCGCTTTCAGACACTCCGCAAAGAGTGTGTGCAACGACGCCCACCGGTCGGGATGATCCAGCGGGACGTCCTCGGTGGACGAGTGCGACATCGATCCATTATCGGGTGTCGCAATTCAACAGTCCACCGATTTTGGGTCAAAGCGAACGCCGATCGAACACCCAGTCGACAAAAATGGCACGGCGGGAACGGTTAAGTGCATTGGGAACAGTTGACAACCCATGGGTGACACGAAGCGGGGACGCGAGCGGAAGGGACAGAAGAAACGCGAGCAGCGGATCCGCCAGGAGATAGACGAAACGCTCGACGCTGCCGACGAACCGCCCGTGTCCGACGCCGAATCCCCGGACGTGACCGAGACCGATCTGGAGAACGTCTCAATTGTGACCACCGAGGACGAAGAAGAAGCCGCCTGAACCAACCCGATTTTCGGACACGTTTCGTGCGGACGCCACTCCAAAATGTACGAGTCACCACTGTGTCGGGCTGAATTCGGGCGATTCCGCCGGTTTATCGTTTATCAAATTCTATAGTTGGAGGCGAAGATTAATAACACTCTACGCGTGAACTGGGACCAATGGTACTCGTCGATCTCGGCCCGGTCCTTCCGGAGTTCCTCTCTTTGGGCCTCGTAGGCGTGGGCCTCGTGAGTTGGTTGGGCGATGACGGCGCCGACGACGTGGAGACAGAGGGCGAGGACGGCGAGTTCGGCGAGGACGAATCGGAGTTCGGGATGGACGAGGAGTTCGATGTCGACGGGTTCGACGACGACTTCGGCGGGATGGACGGGATGGACGAGGGGAACAATGCGAGTTCCTCCGAACTCGAGAATCGGATCGAGGACCTGGAAAGCGAGATCGCGAACGTCTCCTCGACGGCCAACACCGTCCGCAGCGAGAACGAACAGATCAGTGAGCAGGTCGACGATGTCGAGGAGAACGTCCGGAAACTGCTCGAGATCTACGAGATGGTGACCCGCGGGGTCAACCCCTTCGTCGACGACGTGAGCCCCGATGCGGGTATGGGCGGGTCCGGGGACTTCGGGCTGTTCGGCGACGATGAAGCGGAGTCGACCGCGGAGGAGGACGAGGACCTCGAATCGGACATCGCGGATGCCGAGGCCGAGGACTTCTTCGAGGACGATGCCTTCGACGACTTCGAGGACGAGAGTTTCGATGCAGGGGCGGAGACAGACGATGTGGACAGTTTCGATGCAGGGGCGGAGACGGACGATGTGGACAGTTTCGATGCAGGGGCGGAGACGGACGATGGGGACAGTTTCGATGACTTCGAGGCGGATACCTTCGACGAGGAGCTCGGCGCCGAAGAAACCGAGTTCGACGATTTCGACGACCTGGACGACGGGGAAGAGGAAGCAATGACCGAGGACGAGACCGACGACTCCGGCGGTGGCACGTCTTTCGAGGAACTGAAAGCCGAGTACGAATCGGGAGAGGCAGACTGGGCCGAAGAGACAGATCTCGAAGCTGAGGAGTCCGGCGAGGCGGAGGCGGAGACGGAGACAGCCGACCCGGCCGCTGACACGGCCGAGGACGAAACAGAAGAGGCGGACCTCTTTCAGCAGGACGACCTGGCCGCGGGCGAGGAGACTGTCGAGGTCGGCGCGGAAAGCGAGCCCGAATCCACACCACTCCCCAGCGAGCCCGCTTCGGCGGGTGACAACGACACGACGGCTCCCGCCGAATCAGTCACGGACCCACAGCCAGGCGACGATGACGGGGCCGACGAGGGGGACTTCCAGTTCGGGGCGGCGACCGCAGCTGACGCCGCCGACCAGCCACACCTCGTGGACCCGCCGAATGGCTACCTGGCCGATGTGCTCCTGCTGGAGTGGCTGGATTATCTGGTGAGCGAGTTCGACGCCCGGAACGCCATCCGGGCGATCAATCACTACGAACGAATCGGCTGGATCGGCGAGCCGATGCGCGATCACTGCATCGGGGTCCTCCAGGGAATCGCAGACGCGGAATACCCCTACCGGGACGAGTCGGGCCCCACGGATCTCACGATGGACGATCACCGCCGGAGCCTCAGATACATCGAGGACCTGGGGACCGGCCACTTGGATCGTGCCTTCGGCGACCGCATCTCCACACTCCAGGGGGATGGGATTCAGCGTTAGCGGCGGGACGGCGATCATCCTCATCGCCGCCGTCGCCAGCGCCGGCATGCTCTATACGACGGCGTACAACGGCTACGAGAGTGTGCAGGACGCAAACGAGATCGAATCGGCGAGTGACCTGGAGCGAGCGAACACCGAGGTCGAAATCGTGAACGTGACCCACGACACCAGCGTCTCCCCGGACGAGATCGCGGTGACAGTTCGAAACGAGGGGTCGAACAGCCTGTCTGTCACTGACACGGACCTCCTGCTAAACGGCACCTACCAGATCAACACGACTCGAACCGTCAGTACCGACGATGGCACACTCACCGCAGGCGCGGACGGGACCGATCTCTGGCAACCGCAGGAGGAACTGACGATCTCGGTCCGGGAGGACCACTCCGAACCGATCTCCGTGAAAATCGTGACCGGACCAGGGGTCACAGCCACGGAGGTCTACCCCTAATGGCGATCGTCTCCTCGGAGACGCTGATCCTGTTCATCGCGGCCGTGCTCGTGGCGGGAAGCGTCGCGGGGGCGATGACCGGCGGGGTGAGCCAGTTGAGCGAGGCACTCGAGGACCGAAGCCTCGATGTAAGCCAGGAGATCCGCACGGATATCGAGGTCATCAGCGATCCGGGGAGTGGCCAGATCTACGACGATGGGACCAACACCGTCACGCTCCTCCTCAAGAACACCGGCTCGAACACCCTCTCGACGGACCCGACCACGGTCGATACGGTGATCGACGGTCAGTACCGAACCGACCAATCGATCGAGATCCTCGATGCCACCCAGTGGGGGCCAGGGTCGGTCGCCCGTCTCACCGTCTCGAATGTCACCCTGGGAACGGACACCGACCACCGTGTCGTGCTGAACGTCAATGGCAACCGCGAACGCTTTGACTTCCGAACATGAGCCAACACCAACGCCTCTACTCGCTCGGCCTGGACGAACGCGATCGGCTCAACAACGAACTCGGCGGCGGGATTCCCCGTGGGAGCATCGTGCTCGTGGAGGGCGATTACGGGGCCGGCAAGAGCGCGTTGAGCCAGCGACTGGCCTACGGGCTCTGTGACCAAGATGTCTCCGTGACCCTGCTCTCGACTGAACTCACGGTCACGGGTTTCATCGACCAGATGCACTCCCTTTCCTATGGGGTCGAGGAACACCTGCTCGACGAACGGCTCCTCTTTCTCCACGCGGACGTGGACACCGGTGGCAACGCCCTCAGAGGCGGGGCCAAAGACGACACGAACCGGAAAAAGCTGCTCAAGCGGTTGATGGAGGCCGAAGGGATGTGGGAGGCCGAAGTGGTGATCATCGACACCTTCGACGCCATCCTCCGGAACGATCCGAACTTCGAAGCTCTGGTCCGCCAGAACGAGGAGCGACAGGCGGCCCTGGAGATCATCTCCTTCTTCCGGGATATCGTCACCCAGGGGAAGGTCATCGTCCTCACCGTCGACCCCTCGACGGTGGACGAGGAGGCGATCGGTCCCTTCCGATCGATCGCCGACGTGTTCCTGGAACTCCAGATGGCCGAGGTCGGCAACGACGTCCGGCGGTCGATCCAGGTGCGACGGTTTGCCGGGATGGGCGAACAGGTCGGCGACTCGATCGGGTTCTCGGTTCGGTCGGGGACCGGAATCGTCATCGAGAGCCGGAGCGTGGCTTGAAATGGCGGATCACGGCTCTCGCGAACTGGGACACGAGTTGCGAGAAGCCGCGGGGCGACACCCCCATCTCCGGGAGTACCTTCAGCGGTTCAAGCAGTTCACCGGCGAGTTCCCGGAGTACATCGAGGAGCCGAGTTCCGAATGGGAGGCCGAGAAGCCAAACGTCCTCTACAACGTCGGCGGCCCGATCTTCTGTCACATCTACGGTGACGTGGGAAAAGACACCAAGTATCACACCATCGAGCCGGAACTCTCCGGCCCCGAACAGGCCGTCTTCGACGACGTCCGGACTCGCATCCTCGAGAAGTCCGTCCAGCACCCCGCTCCCGAAGCCGAATCGGAGTACACCGACCGGATCGAGGAATTGCTGGAGAGCACGGTCCGAATCGGCGAGGCGGCCGGTGGTGGGCTCTTGACCCGGCTCAAGTCGGCCGCACCGGATCGGCTCACCCGGGACTCGCGCGGCCAGATCTCCCTCGACGTGGACGTCGAGGCGAACCTCCCGAGCGGGCTGGTCAGTAACGCGAAAGCCGCCGCCGGGCGGCCAGGACGGATCCTCCAGGAGACCGTCGAGAAGTCCCTCGGAATGGGTCGAATTCCGGTCTCGGAGACGACCTACGACACGATCCGCTATCGACTCAACCGCGACATCGTGGGGTTGGGACCGCTCGAACCCGTGATGCGGGACCCGTACAACGAGGACATCCACGTCATCGGGCCCCACCAGACCTACGTCGATCACGGAACCTACGGCCTGTTGCCGACGACCGTGGACTTCGGGGACCCGGCGGCGTTCGACAACTGGCTGCGGAACATCGGCGAGCGGATGGGCGATCCGGTCTCGGACTCGGACCCGATCGTGGACTCGACACTCCCGGATGGCTCCCGTATCAACATCATCTACTCCAGTGACGTGAGTCTCAAAGGCCCCTCGCTCACCATCCGTCAGGGCGACGAGGTCCCCCTCTCGGTCGGACAGATCACCAAGTGGGGCACGCTCTCCCCGGAACTGGCGGCCTATCTCTGGCTCTGTCTGGAGAACGAACAGACGGTCTTCGTGGTCGGGGAGACCGCCTCGGGCAAGACGACGACGCTGAACGCGATCACGGCCTTCATTCCCCGGGACTCGAAGATCTATACCGCCGAGGACACCGCGGAGGTCCTGCCACCACACGACACCTGGCAACAGCTCCTGACCCGGGAGGGCCAGGGCGAGAACAGCGCCGACGTGGACATGTTCGACCTGGTTGCGGCGGCGCTGCGGTCCCGCCCGGACTACATCATCGTGGGCGAGGTTCGTGGGGCCGAGGGTCGGATGGCCTTCCAGGCCGCCCAGACGGGCCACCCGGTCATGCTGACCTTCCACGCCAGCGACATCGTCTCGATGATCCAGCGGTTCACCGGGGAACCGATCAACGTCCCGGAGACGTTCATGGACAACGCCGACGTGGCCCTGTTCCAGAACCGGGTGAAACAGGGCGACGACGTGCTTCGCCGGGTCACCAGCGTCCAGGAGATCGAGGGCTACTCGAAGGAGATGGGCGGGGTCGTCACCCGCCAGGCCTTCTACTGGGACCCCGTCGAGGACGAGATCGTCTTCCAGGGGCGAAACAACTCGTATGTCCTCGAAGAACAGATCGCGACGCTTTTGGGATACGAGGACACCCGCGAAATCTACGACGAGATGGACTTCCGCACCGAAATCATCGAACGCATCATCCAGGAGGACCTGATCGGCTATCACGACTTCAACGACGTCGTCGCCGCGTTCCAGCGGGACGGCGTCGAGGGCCTCCCCTTCACGATGGCCCGACGGGACCTCTGAGATGGCGACCGAATCCGAGGAGGGCGTTTCGTTCGAGCTCTCCACCCTGCTCGTGTCCATCAGGGACGCCTACCGCCAGATGGAGATCCCCGTCTCCCGCTATGTCGGGGGTATTCTGCTCCCCGGGGTCCTCTTTTTCCTGGTCACGATCGTGGCTGCAATCGGTTTGGACATGCCCCTTTTCGTCCGGCTCCCGATGCCGGCACTGGGGCTTTTGATCGTCGTGGCGGCCTTTATTTACCCCAAACTCCGACTGGACCAGCGTCGAAAGCGGATGGAAGAAGTCTTTCATCTGTACGTGACCCACATGACGGTGCTCTCGACGACGAACATCGATCGGGTGGAAGTCTTCCGGCGGATCGCCGCCACGGACGACTACGGCCCGCTCTCCGAGGAGACCCGCCGGATCGTTCAACTTGTCGACACCTGGAATCAGAGTCTAGACGACGCCTGTCGGATGCGGGCGAAGAAAGTCCCCAGCGACGCGGTCTCGGATTTCTTCGATCGGCTCTCCTACACGATCAACGCCGGGGAGAGCCTCTCGAACTACCTGGTGAGCGAGCAGTCGGCGATCATCCAGAACTACACGACCATCTACGAGGGGCAACTGGAGAACCTGGAAGTGATGAAAGATCTGTACCTCTCGATGATCCTCTCGGTCACCTTTGCGCTGGTCTTTGGCACCGTGCTGCCGATCATCTCCGGGACCGATCCCACGATCACGGTCACGGCCGTCGTCGTGATGTACTCGTTCATCCAACTGGGCTTTCTCTACGCGATCTACACCGTCTCCCCGACAGACCCGGTCTGGTACGTGCCCGAGCAGCACACGACAGCCACGGAACGACGTATGCAACGGGCGGTCCTGGTGGGTGGGTCGCTGTCCATCCTTGCGATCGCTGCCACGCTCGTGGTGATGCTCGGGGCGACCGGAATCGACCCAGACACCGTGCCGCTGCCGATCTACGCCGCCTTCCCGACGACACCGCTGCTGATACCGGGGCTGGTCGCCCGCCAGGAGGAAGGAGACATCAAAGATCGAGACAGCGAGTACGTGAGTTTCATTCGCGCGCTCGGGTCGAGCGAAACCGCCCAGCAGACCACCACGACGGCGGTTTTGGAGGGGCTTCGCGAGAAGGACTTCGGTCCCTTGACCGAGAACGTTACCGACCTCTACACGCGCCTGAAGATGCGGCTCTCGCCCGAGGAAGCCTGGCGGTTTTTCACCGCCGACGCCCACTCCTATCTCATCCAGAAGTTCAGCGAGATGTACCTCATCGGGCGACAGATGGGTGGCGATCCCAAACATCTCGGAGAGCTCATTAGCGAGAACATGAACGAGGTGCTCCAGTTGAGAGAGCGCCGAAGCCAGTCGACGATGACCCTGATCGGCGTCCTCTATGGGATCTCCGCCGCCGCCACGTTTGCCTTCTTCATCGGGCTGGGGATCGTCGAACAGCTTTCGGGCCTGTCGGCCGGGCTCGCCTCGACGGGGAGTTTCGACTTCAACTCGCTCATCCACACGGAAGTGTACAACGTCGGTCTGATCGAATTCCTGCTCACCGTGACCGTCCTGATCAACGCCCTCATCTCCGCACTCATGGTCCGGGTCGTCGACGGGGGCCACACGGTGAACAGCTACCTGCACTTCGTCGCGCTCACCTGGCTGGGAGCCATCATCGGGTCCGGGACGCTGGAACTCGTTGGCACCCTGTTGGGGATCTGATCGCAGCAGGCACACTTATGTATAAAACACAGAAAACACTGGACAGCATGCCGGACGCGGACGCTGATGGCTACGCCCTGGCGATCGCCTCCGGGAAGGGTGGCGTCGGCAAGACGACGACCGCGGTGAATCTCGGTGCGGCCCTGGCCGGAGACTACCGTGTCGCGGTCGTCGACGTCGACCTCGGGATGGCGAATCTGGGCGCGATGGTCGGACTCACCCAGCCCGAGGCGACGGTTCATGACGTCCTCGCCGAGCGAGCACCGCTCTCAGCCGCACTGCACGAGGCCCGCGGGCTCACGGTCGTTCCTGGGGCGACCGACCTGCGCGAGTACGCCGACGCCGGCACGGAGTCACTCGAAGCGGTTATCGCCCAACTCAAATCGAGGTTCGACGTGGTCGTCCTCGACGCCGGAGCCGGGTTGAGCGACGACGTCGCCGCCGCACTCGACGTGGCAGATGGCGTCCTTTTAGTCACGACGGCAGAGCTACACGCCCTGACAGACGCGTCCAAGACCGGCGAACTCGTCGAGCGGCTGGAAGTGCCTGTCGTCGGAGCTGTCCTCACTGGGACTGGCTCCGGGTCCTTCGACGACGTGGAGGGACTCGCGACGGCCCTCGGAACCACCGGCTCGGTGACGGTCAGCGTCCCGGCCGACAGGGAAGTTCAAAAGAGCATTCGAACGGGCGTTCCGGTCGTCTTCGAGAACGAATCCACGCCGGCAGCCGTCGCCTACAGACGGCTCGCCGCATCGCTCGCGGAGACACTCGAATTCGGCGAGGACTCACCGGCGGATCCGGATGGATTCGAGTGGGTCGATCCGGAAAGCGGGGCGGAGATCGACGAGGACCCCGGTCCGGTCATGGAGGTCCCCCTCGAGACGCTCATCGACGAGGCCGGACTCGAAAACGAAGCGGATCGAACCCAGCTTCTCGGTCGGGTTCGGTCCTGGTTCGAGCGATGAGCTAGTTTCGCGAGACGATGCTGTACATGACGAAGAGAAACCCAACGGTCGTGATGGCGTAGTTGACCGTCAGGAGACCGACCACCTGTGAGTAATCGCCGAGGAACGTGCTGATTGTCGTCCCGAGCGCGGCCGCGACGATCAGGACGAACCCGATCGACAGGTGGAGCATCGCGGCCTGTCGGACGTCGGCGTAGGCCTGAATGGCGAGCGCGACAACCGAGAGACCAGCGAGGGCGAGCGTGCCGCTGAAGGCTGCAAAGAGGGCCTCGATAAGTGTTATGGGGGCCACGGTACACGCAGAAATCCCTGCAACTGGCACTTAAAATTTGCCCACCGATTACAACATTCAATAATCAGGCCTGGTCCCGTAAATCCGACCATACGTCGACGAGGTTGTTCTTGGCCTCCGTCCGACGGGTCAGGTCCAGTTCGCAGTCGCCGTTGCCGAAGGTGACCGAAATCTCGTCGATTTTGCGGCGATAGACTTTGGTCCGGCGGCCCTCATCCGAGAACTCCTGGCCCTCGAGGGCCAGCAAGTCGTGGTCCTGCAGCTCCTCGATTCGGCGATAGGAGGTGGCAATCGGAATATCCAGTTCCTCCGAGAGGTCCTGTGCGGACTTCGGCTTGTGGGTTGCCCGAAGTATCTGGGCATTGTACTTGTTTCCAAGGACACGCAACACCGCCTCCGGATCCATCACTTGACGACAAATCATGGGGGTGGCAAAAGAGTACCGGCGTTATTCCGTGGGAAAATGTGCTGACAGTTACCAGTTAACGGGCCAAGCCCCAATCCTTATTCGGTTCCGGTATGAGCAGATTGATAATGAGTAACGAAGATACAAGTGTCCTCGAATTTTCGCTGGGAGACGACCGATATTGCATCGACATCACACAGGTCGAAGAAATCGTCGACGCCGACGAGGAGATCACGGCCGTTCCGAACGCGGCTCCGGAAGTCGAAGGCGTCGTGGATCTCCGCGGGGAGACGACCACAATCATCGATCCCACGGTCGCCCTGGATGTAGACACGACAACCAGCGGCCAGCGGATCGTCGTCCTGGCAGACGAAGACGGGACCGGCCTGCTCATCGACGACGTTCACCAGGTGTTGTCGGTCACGTCGGCAGCCGTCGACGAGTCGACCAGTTCGGCGACCACACGCGGGGTCATCAGAGTGGATGATCGGTTCGTGGTCTGGGTCGAGCCGTCGGCGCTACTCGGGTAAAAGACACTCATGAACGCGACATCAATGACAGACACCGACCGGGAGGAGTCCAGGGACGACCGACGCGAAGCAATCGGCGAGATCCAGTCCGTACTTCGGGCCATGGCCGAGGGGGACTTCACGGCCAGACCGGCCGTCTCGCCGGACGACCCTGAACTCGCCGAAGCGGTATCGCTGCTGGATACGGTCGCCGAATCGCTCGAACACACCTTCGCGACCGTCGACCGCTTCGCCGGGGATGTCACCGACACGAGCCAGGAAGCGACCCGCGGCATCGAGGACGTCCGCCAGGAGAGCCAGGTCGTCCGCCAATCGACCGAGGCGATCAGCGAGGCGACCGACGAGCAGGAGGACAACGTCGAGGCCGTCTCCGCGGAGATGGCAAACGTTTCGGCGACCATCGAGGAAGTCACGGCCACTGCCGACGACGTGGCCGATCAGTCCGAACGGATGGCCGAACGGGGAGAGAAAGGCGGGAAAGCGGCGGAACGAGCCGTTGCGGAACTCGATCAGATCGAAACAGGCGTCTCCGGGGCTCGCGAGACTGCAGAGCATCTCACCGACCAGACCGCCGAAATAGACGAGGTCGTCGAGTTCATCGCTGACATCGCCGATCAGACCAACCTGCTCGCGTTGAACGCCTCCATCGAGGCTGCCCGGGCGGGCGAGGCCGGGGACGGGTTTGCCGTCGTCGCCGAGGAGATCAAGTCCCTCGCGGAGGAGACCCAGGAGGCGACCGACGAGATCGGGAGCCTGCTGACCGACGTGCACAGTCACGCCGAGGACACCGCGGCCGAACTCGACGCGACGGCCGAGAACGTCTCCAGCGGAATCGAGACTGTCGAGGGGGCCCTCCAATCACTGGAGCAAATCGCCGACCAGGCCACCGAGACCAACGTCGGGGTTCAGGAGATCAACGACGCGACCGCCGAGCAGGCAGAAGCGGCCCAGCAGGTCTCACAGATGGCCGACGAACTGTATGACCTGGCCCAGCAGACGACCGAGGAGACAGACAGCGTCGTCCAATCGATGGAGTCCCAGGAGGGCGAGTTCGCCGCGATCGGTCACGACGTGAAGACACTCTCCGCACAGGCCACCGTCCTCGAGGAGCAACTCGGGGAGTACGACTACCGAAACGTCCAGGGTGTCACCACCCTCGACTCGGAGACTCGCGAGAGTGTCGGAGCAGCCGAATCCACCCCGATCGTCATCGGCTCCAAGCCCTTCACCGCGAACAAGATCCTCGCCTATCTCGCCTACGAACTTCTCGAAGCCGAAACCGACCTCTCACCGGTCGATCAGGTGGGGACCGGAGTCACCGAGGAGAACTTCCGACAGCTACGGAACGGCGATCTGGACCTCTACTGGGAGTACACCGGTACGATCTACGGGGAGTTCCTCGACCGAACCGAGTCCATCACGGACACTCACAAACTCTACGAGGCGGCCAAGCAGGGAATCGAGTCGACATACAAGCTAACCTACGGCGAACGAGCCACCCATAACAACACCTACGGCATCCTCGCTCCCCGGGTCTGGTGTGAGGAGACGGGTGTCCACTCCCTGGACGACCTGGCGACCTACGCTAACGAGCACGACGGCGAAGTCACCGCCGTGGTCGGGCCGGACTTCCGGGACCGGGACGACGGCTGGCGCGGCCTGCTTGAGACCCACGGTTTCGAGCCCGACGTCCAGGATGCAGTCTGGGAGCGAACGGCAACGATCGACGCCTCGGAGGAGCGCTACGAGATGATCGGCCGGTCGACGGTCGATGTGACCATGGGGCTGACCGTCGACGCCCTCATCGACATCCACGACCTGGAGGAACTCGACGATCGGCGACAGTTCTTCCCGATCTACAACCCGGCACCGCTGGTTCGAAACGACCTGGTCCAGGCCCACCCCGAGGTCATGGACGTTCTCAACCGGATCGGCCCCACCTTCGAGGACGTCTCGGAGATCCGTCGGCTGGTCAGACAGGTCGACATCGGGAAGCGCCACCCCCGCGTGGTGGCCCACGAGTACCTCGAAACGGCAGGGCTGCTCTGATCAGACCTCGATCGTGGACCCGACACCCACGTACTCGTAGGCCTCGGGGAACCGCTCGGCGAAGATCCGCTCGCCCACGTGACCGGTGCAGTGAGAGGGCGCGAACAGATCGAGTCGGTTGCCGATCCAGTCGGCGATTTCCTGGATCTCCGCGGGGCTCGATCCGACCAGGTGTGTCCCGCCGATGACAGCCCGAACTTGCTCGCCCGTCACTGCTTCTGCGTGTTCGATCGTGTTTCGCAATCCCGCGTGACAGCAGCCACAGACGAGGGCAATTCCGTTCGCCGTCTCCACCGCCAGTGACTGGTCGTCCGCGATCTGATCGGCCTCTCGGGAGCCGTCCGAACGAACCGTCGTCCCGAGCGGATTGTCGGGATGGGGTCGAGGGATTTCCCCGAGAGCGTGAATTCCGTCGGCGACTTCGATCGGCCCGTCGTGGGTGTGGATTTCGACGTCGGCCGCCAGTCGTTCCCGCCGATACGGGAGCCCGATGTACGTCCCGTCCTGGAACTTCGGATCGAACGCATCGGGATGGGCGTACACGGTTTCGGCGCCGTCGAGAAACGCGGGCAAGCCGCCAGTGTGATCGTAGTGCCCGTGGCTCAATACGATCTGCTCGTAGCTCGGCTCCAGTCCGAGCCGGCGGGCGTTCTCGACGGCTTCGCCGGTCTGCCCCGTGTCGAAGAGGACATCCCCAACGACCGCTGCAAAGCCGTGTTCGGCCCGCAAGCCCATCGGTCGGGTCCCGGCAACGCGGTCGTCCATCACGATTTGAATCGTGGTCATCGTGTCAGTCACCCGAAGACGTCCGAAAGCTGGTCGCGCCACTCCTGGACTGCATCGAGTTCCGATTCGAGGGTCTCCACCTGCTCGGACAGGGCTTCGAGTTCGAGTTGCGTGGACTCCACCTCATCGACCCGTTCGTCGAGGGCCTCGAGGTCCCCACGCAACCGTTCGATCTGCTCGGCCACGCCGGCGATGGCCTCGACAGTGTCCGTGAGGTTCTCAAGGTGCTCGTTCATCGTGTCCCGGTCAGTCTCGGCCTCATCGAGGCGCTCCTCCACGCGCGCCAAGTCCGCGCCCAGGGAGTCGATTTCGGCCTCCAGGTCCGAGAGTACCTGCTGGGCGCTGCCGTTGTCGTCGATGAACTCCGCCAGCGCGTCCGAATACGCCTCCAGGTCCGAGAGCCGGGTCTGGAGGTGTTCGATCCGAACGCGATCGCTCGGCGACTCGGTCCGGACCGCCTCGCGAATCGTCGCGAGCGCCTCCTGGTCGACGGTTCCGGCCTCGATCTCTTCGGCGAGTGCAGTGGCAATCGACTCGGACTCGGTCTCGGGCTTCATTGGTGTTTCGGGGGTCGGATCAGTGGCTTCGTCCTCGGCGGCGTCGGCAGGCACTGGTTCGGCGTCGGCGACCGCCGACGGTGTCGAATCCTCGGAGGCGGACGCTGCGACGCCCGCCTCTGAGGCCGACGCTTCGATCGGTTCATCTGCCGTCTCGGCCGTGGGGTCACCGGCGTCCGTCTGGGCCGCCGTTTCCGTCTCCGGATCGGTCTCATCGGCCATAGTATCGGAATCAGTCTCATCGGCCATAGTATCGGACTCAGTCTCGTCGGCCATAGTATCAGGCTCGGACTGGTCTGTCTCCGCCCACATCTCCGCCGGGGCGGTCTCGGAATCCGTGACGGTCTCCTCGACCAGTCCAGCAACAGTCCTGCGGGCCGCCTCGTCGGCGTCGGCTGGTTCCGTGCTGGGGTCGGCTCCGCCTTCCTCGCCAGGTTCGTCGCTGGCTGTCTCCGCGGCCAGCCCAGGGACACTCTCCCGGTCCCCGCGAGCCAGCTCCCGGACCAGTTCGGAGCTCTCGGCGGGAACAACGGTGTCTGTCTCCTCCCCTTCGGATTCCGTCTCGGGGACCGCCGCCTGAGTGCCCGCGTTCACCTCGACGGTCGGTTTTTCGAGGAAGAGTGTCGGCTCGGTGTCGGCAGCCATTCTGATACCATAGAGTGTGGTGAAACTCGCGTCCGATTCGACGGTGCGTTCGAAGCGGACTTCACCGTTCCCGGTCGCAGTCCAGTCCTCGCTTCCGTACGCCGGATGGAACCCGATCTGCTCGATTCCAAAGTCCTCGGGGATCGTATCCGTGATCGTCAACTCCACCGGCTCCGCCCGGGTCGACTCGACCGCGAAGGTCACGGCCGGGACCGGGAACTCCTCGGCGTCGAAGGACTTGGTCACCGTGACGCCGTCGCTCACGACGACTGTCTCCTCGTTCACGGGGACCACCTCACGTTGTGTTCCATGCCCTGATTTGGGAGGATAATCCACTTAAAACGCCCGGCACCCCTCTCGGTTTTGAGAACGGCGTAGCCCGGGTGGATTTATGACCCTGAGTGTCAAACGTCGTTGTATGGACCCGCCTCGGGATCAGGAGGAGATGCCGGACGACTCAGTTCTCACGCCCGAGGACCTGGATTTCAGGGAGGAAGAAGAAGTGGCAGAGCTGGACGAGAGCCGGTTCGTCATCGGGGCGGAGGGCCGGCCGGACGTAGACAAATCAGCGATGGGAAAGTCACCGGAAGAGGATCACCGCCGGTCGACCCCGGACACCGAAGCACCGACGAAAAAGACGACTCAGCAGGGGGCCGCGGGGACCGAGTCCCAGGAGCTCCGGGGGAGTGATGTCAAACGCTGGATCGGCGCGAACCTGCGGCGAACCGACAGCCAGTACGCCTACCGGCTCGCGGCCAAGACGGGCGAGAACGTGAGCCATCAGCAACTTGCCTCCGACGACATCGGAATGGCCTTCGACGGCCTGCTCATGTGGTACGCCCAGCAGGTCGGGGACGGAACGGCGGTCGAGGACACCCTGGGGATCTTGCTCTCGGAGTCGAACGTCCGGGTTCGCTATCCTGTCACGGGGCTGCTGGCGTACCTCGAGGAACACGACCTCGACCCCGAGGATTCGATCGGCGACCTCCTGGAAACGGTTCGGGAGCACGACGGCCTGGTCTTTCCCTGACTTTCGATTTTGATAGCTGTCGCGAAACAATTATACTCCGCTCTGCCGGTGGTTGGGACAGCGACGATGACCGCCACCGATTCCGATACCGCGATGGCCCGCGAGAAGCGCGAGGAGACTGCCGCGGAACCAGCCACGGAGGTGGTCGAGTTCATGCTCGGAGCCGAACGCTGTGCGATCGACATCGACGCAGTCGACAGTATCGTCGAGCCAAAACAGATCACCAGAGTGCCGCGGGCCCCCGAGGCGGTCGAGGGCGTGATGGACCTTCGCGGGGAAACTACGGCTGTGGTGGACCCGACGCTGTTCCTCGCGATCGAAAACGACGGGACGGCCGCGAACATTTTGGTTCTGGATCGCGACGGCGACAAGCAGAAGATCGGGATCCGGGTCGGGTCCGTCGAAGAGGTCACCAGCTATCCACCCGCCCAGATCGACCGGAACGGTGATCTGGCGGGCATCCAGACCAGCGCGATCGAGGCCGACCTCGTCCAGGGCGTGCTGCGAAAGCACCTCGGAGAGGGAGACGAGGATGGGGTCCCTGAGGACATCTCGCTGGTGCTCTGGCTGGACATCGCCCGGCTGATCGATGCAATCTCGACTGACGGACCAGGCGTCTAGTCGACAATCATATCTGATAACGGGCAAGGTGGCTTTATAATACCCTTCGTACTAACAGGCTACGTATGGCACAGGACGTGCTTCTCGTTGATGACTCGGAGTTCATGCGGAATCTCCTTCGCGAGATCCTGGAGGGCGAACTGGAGATCGTCGGCGAGGCGGAGAACGGCGTCGAAGCCGTCGAGATGTACAAGGAGCACCACCCGGACCTGGTGATGATGGACATCGTGATGCCGATCCGCGACGGGATCGAGGCGACGGCGGCTATCAAGGACGCCGACGCCGGCGCCCACGTCATCATGTGCACGTCCATCGGACAGGAGGAAAAGATGAAGAAGGCGGTCAAGGCGGGCGCGGACGGCTACATCACCAAGCCGTTCCAGAAGCCCAGCGTGATGGACGCCATCGAAGACGTGCTCGCGGCATGACACGCGTCCTGGTCGTCGACGACTCGCATTTCATGCGGACGGTCATCACCGACATCCTCGAGGACGCCGGGCTGACCGTCGTCGCCCAGGCCGCAAACGGTCGCGAGGCGGTCGAACTCGTCGCCGACCACGACCCCGATGTCGTCACGATGGACGTCGAGATGCCCGAGATGAACGGCATCGAAGCGGTCGAGGCGATCATGGACCACGACCCGGTCCCGATCATGATGCTCTCGGCGCTGACGACCGACGGGGCCGACGCCACGCTCGAGGCCATGGAGAAAGGCGCCGTCGACTTCTTCGCGAAGCCGAGTGGGACCATCTCGACTGACCTCTCCGCCCACGCCGAAGCGCTGGTTCGCACCGTCGAATCGGTCGCCCAATCCGATCCGACCGCTCAAACGATCTCGACGGGGCAGCGATCGACGGCCGATCGCGAGGGGACCTACGTCGACCATCCGACCCTCGTGATCGGAGCCTCGACCGGTGGCCCGAACGTCGTGGAGTCGATTCTCGCCGACCTCCCGCGTTCTGCAGACTTCCGGGTCCTCGTGGTTCAGCACATGCCCGATCAGTTCACCGGGCGATTCGCGAAGCGACTGGACGGGCGGTCGGCCTACGATGTCCGGGAAGCGAGCGACGGGGACCGGATCGGGGGTGGCGAGGCACTGATCGCGAAAGGCGATTACCACATGGTCGTGAGCGGGTACAGTAGCGGTCGGCTCCGGGTCCGGCTCGAACAGTCCGCGCCCGTTCACTCCGTGCGGCCGGCCATCGACGTGACCATGGAATCCGTCGCCGAGACGATCGACGACCCAGTCACCGCCGTCGTCCTGACGGGAATGGGCTCGGACGGAGCGGCGGGGGTCGAGGCGATCGACGCTATCGGCGGCCAGGTGCTAGCACAGGACGAGGAAACGAGCGCGGTCTTCGGCATTCCCGGCCGAGCCATCGAGACCGGTTGTGTCGACGGGGTGCACCCGGCGGACGAACTCGTCGACGCCGTTCTCGACACGATACGGGACCGAACCTGATGGAAGACTATCTCGAAGAATTCGTCCGCGAGGGCGAAGACCACGTCACCGAGCTGAACAACGCGCTGCTCACCCTCGAGAGCGACCCCGAGGACGACGGGGCTATGGAGCGGATCTTCCGGACGGCCCACACCCTGAAGGGCAACTTCGGAGCGATGGGCTTCGAGGACGCTTCGGACCTCGCCCACGCCGTCGAGGACCTCCTCGACGCGATGCGCCAGGGCGAGATCGCGGTCACCGCCGACCGGATGGACCACATCTTCGCCGGCGTCGACGAGATCGAGGCCTGTCTCGACGAGATCGAGGCCGACGGCGAGGTTGCCCGAGACGTCAGGCCGACGATCACGGACCTCAGAGCGGTCCTTGATGGAGCTGACGAGCCGGCCACCGAGACGGCTGCCCAGGAATCGACCACCGAGGACGTCGCCTTCGATCCAGCGACACTGGACGCCGATGGCGAGCGCGTGGTTCAGGCGACAGTGGAGATGGCCGACTCGGAGATGCCAGGGGTCGACGCGATGTTCGTCCTGGAGGACATCCAGGAGACCTTCGACGTGCTCGGGGCCGTCCCCGAGATCGACGCGATCGAGGACGGCGAGTACGATACGGACTTCACGCTGGCACTTGCAACAGACGCCGGCGATGTCGCCTCGGAAATCGCGGAAAACGGCGACGTCACGAACGTTACCGTCCAGGAACTCGACACCGAGAGCGAGGGTAGCGAGACGGAGACGGCAGCGGACAATGCTGGGGAGTCGGGCACGGACTCGGTCGGCGAGATCCAATCGGTCCGCGTGAACGTCGATCAGCTCGACGAACTCCACGGCCTGGTCGAACAGCTAGTGACCACCCGGATCAAACTCCGGCGGAGCGTCGGCGAGAACGACCGCCGGACCGAGGAGGAACTCGACGACCTGGACAAGATCACCTCGAACCTCCAGGACACCGTGATGGACATGCGGCTGGTCCCGATGAAGAAGATCGTCGGGAAGTTTCCCCGATTGGTCCGGGATCTCGCCCGCGAGGAGGACAAACAGGTCGAGTTCACGATCGAGGGTGACGACGTCGAACTCGATCGCACGATCCTCACCGAGATCAGCGACCCGCTGATGCACATTCTGCGGAACGCAGTCGACCACGGGATCGAATCGCCTGAGAAACGCGAAGCCGCCGGCAAGGACCCGACCGGTTCGATCACGCTCCGGGCCGAGCGCGAACGGGACCGGGTGAAGATTCAGGTCATCGACGACGGGCAGGGCGTCGATCACGACGCGATTCGAACGAAAGCCGTCGAGAAGGGCATTCTCGACAGTGCAGAGGCGGAGGACCTGACGGAAGACGAGGTGGCCGAACTGATCTTCCACTCCGGGTTCTCGACCACCGAGGAGGTAACAGACGTCAGCGGGCGCGGAGTCGGGATGGACGTGGTCAACGACACCGTCACGCGACTCGATGGCTCGGTGTCGGTCACGAGCGAACCGGGCGAGGGGACGACTGTGACCCTCACGCTGCCAGTGACCGTCGCCATCGTGAAGGTGCTGTTCGTGGAGTCCGGCGGGGAGAAATACGGGATCCCGATCAAGACTATCGACGAGATCAGCCGGATGCGCCCGCTCAAACAGGTCGACGGCGAGGAAGTGGTCACCTACGACGACACGGTCTATCCACTCGTGCGCCTGGGCGACGCCCTCGACGTGCCCGGTGAAACCCGGAACGGCGACGGCATGCTTGTCAAGATCCGGGACACGGAACGCCAGGTAGCGCTGCACTGTGACGCCGTCCAGGGACAGGAGGAAGTCGTCGTCAAGCCATTCGAGGGCATCTTGAGCGGCATTCCGGGCCTCTCCGGGGCGGCGGTCCTCGGGGAGGGCGACGTGGTGACCATCCTCGACGTGGCGACGCTCTGATCATGTCCACGAAGATCGACATCCGACGACTCAGGGACGTCAATCGGCTCGCCAAGGCCGGTGCCGAGACGGTTGCGGAGCATCTGACCCAACTCACCGGCGTCGAGACGGAGATGCAGATCACGAAGATCAACGTGCTTGACATCGAGGACCTGGGGGCGCATCTGGGCCGGGAGCGGGTCGTTGGTGTCAACGTGCCCCTGCTCGAACACCCACACGGGTCAGTACTGATCCTCTTCGAGGATGAGAGCGCGAAAAAACTGGCTCACTCGATGCTCGGGAGCGAACCGAGCGGCGGCCCGACATACTCGGAAATGGAACGGTCGGCGATCAAGGAAGTCGGCAACATCATGACCAGTGGCTTCATCGACGGCTGGGCGAACGTCCTCGGGCGAACCATCGACATCTCGACACCCCAACTGCTGCGGGCCGAGGGCGACACGATCGTCGAGCACAGCGTCGAAGCGGGCGAACACGAGATCGCACTGGTCTTCGATTCGACCCTGGAGGCCCCGGATGTCGACGTCGAAGCGACCATCTACACGTTCCCGAACATCGAGGAGTTCGTGGAACTCATCAACTCGATCTAACATGCGTGTCGATCTTGCCTCCCTTGGCACGTTCAACCGGATCGGTACCGCCGGTGCAAAAACGGCCGCGGACGCCCTCGCCACCCTGACAGGTGCCGAAACCTTCGTCGAGACGACGAAGGTGAACTTCGCCCCGATCGACTCGATCGATACCCTGGTGGCCGATTTCGAGACGGCCGTCGCCGTCGAGTACGAGGGCGGACTGGAGGGGCACGCACTCCTGGTCTTCGACGGCGAAAGCGCCGATTTCGTGCTCTCCGAACTAGCTGGCGCCGGTCCGGATCCGGACCCCGCCTACCTTAACGAGGTTGGGAATATATTGACCAGCAGCTTCGTCGACGGGTGGGCCGAGCAGCTCGCCGAGACCATCGACATCTCCACCCCCACGACGATCGAAGACCCGACCCAGCGGGTTCCTGACGCGGATCTGGCGGCGTTCTCCTTCGTCTTCGAGAGCCAGATCGAGGTCGGAGCTGGCCACGAATGCCGGTTCTACCTGCTCCCGGACCCGACGAGCTTCCTCGAGATGCTCCAGGAGGCAGGCGCCGACGCCAGCGACTCGGCGGTGTCGGTTCAGGAGCTCTCGACGTTCATCCGGTTGACCGCCGCCGGGGCCGAGACCGTCGCCGAGAACCTGGAAGCGATGACCGGCCTGGCGACCGACGTCGCGGTCACCCATCTCGATTTCGTCCCCATCAAGGACGTCTCCGGGGCGGTCGACGAGTCGGAGTACGTCGGCACGGTCTTCGAGTTCTCCGGGGTGATGGACGGCTTTCTCGCGGTCCTCTTCGAGGCCGAACACGCCAAAACGGTCACCGAGGCCCTGGTACCGGGAGACGCCTCCGACGAGGCCATCCAGCGGAGTGCAATCGAAGAGATCGGGAACATCACGGCCAGTGGGTTCATCGACGGGTGGGCCAACGCCCTGGGGACGACCATCGATCACTCGGTCCCGGACTTCGTGGACGATCTGGGCCAGGCTGTCCTGGAGTCGATCGCGGCCCAGCTCGGCCGCAACCAGGAGTTTGCCTACGTCTTCGACGTCGCGATCACCGCCGAAGACCCGTTTACCTGCCGGCTCTTCGCGTTCCCCGATGCCGACGGGTTCCAGTCAGTCGTCTCGGCACTCGACGAGGATCTGGACGTCTCGACTGTGGAGCGTGTCTGAAATGCAAACACGGGGGGAGCGGATCCGGGTCGGCGTGGCTGACATGGCGGTGACCGACGAGCCACGACTGATCGTGACCAGTGGGCTGGGGTCCTGTGTAGCCGTCGCCATCCACGACGGTGATGGGATCGGCGGCCTGTTGCACGCAATGTTACCGACCGTCCCAGCCGCTGACGAACCGACGCCGAAGTACGTCGATTCGGGGATCGAGTTGCTGACCGCCGAATTGGCGGCCCTCGGTGCGGGCCCTGAAGAACTGACAGCAAAACTGACCGGTGGCTCCTCGATGCTCGACATCGGGAGCGACGAGCCGATCGGCGACACGAACGTCTCGGCCGCCCGAACAGCCCTCACCGAGGCAGGGATCGACCTCGCCGCCGAGGAGACCGGCGGGAGTTCGGGCCGCTCCGTGTCGTTTCACCCGGCGACCGGA